>JANMLD010000468.1:0-7155 GCA_031372345.1 Pirellula sp. | reverse complement strand
ACCGTTGCGTTTCGCCCTGAAAGGCTGAAAGTCCAACGATTTGCATGCAATGCTGACCCAGGGCGGCGCTTCGCTCTGCCCTGGGCTGGTCTGTTTTAGCCCGTTGGGCTAGGAATCGTGGCCTCTTGAGCCATTGCGATTCGCCCCGAATGGGGCAGCCACAATATAGCCCAGGGCAGAGCGCAGCGACGGAACGTCGCGAAGCGCCGCCCTGGGTATGCCACCACCGTTGCGTTTCGCCCTGAAAGGGTAAAACCTCCCTACGAATACATCCACGCCGCGTGCCGGCGATGATCGAACGCTTGTTCCTCCGAATCCCAAGCTGCTGCGATTTCTCGCCATGGACGACCAGCTTCGATTTGTGTCCGCTCTCGATCCGAGCCGAAGAGCAAATCGATCGCAATCGGTTTGCTAACGAACTCATAAACTTCAGTCCGCCAAGCGAAAGAATCGCCGGACATCTCGCGCATGGTCGCCAGCAATGCCAAACTCGTTCGCACCGGTTGAAAAACAGAGCGGTCCGTCACATGCAACTGCACTCCGCCACAGTCCTTACCTGCGTGCTTCTGAAACGTGGGACGAAACCAGGTGGGCCGAAACGCGACGCCAGCCAGCTTCTCACTATTCATCTTGTTAGCCAGCTTACCCGCATCCAACCAAGGTGCACCGCAGATCTCAAAGGGGCGGGTCGTTCCACGCCCCTCACTCAAATTCGTCCCTTCGATCAGGCATTGACCGGGATAGACCACCGCTGTTTCCAAAGTGGGCATGTTCGGCGACGGAAGTACCCATGGCAGTCCCGTTGCGTCGAAGTAGTCGCGACGATTCCAACCCTCGCACGGCATCACACGAACTTCACCCGGCCCAAGTTTCAGCTCTTGTTGGTAAAGCATGGCTAATTCCCCGACAGTCAAACCATGCCGGATCGCCAAGTCGTGTGCTCCAACGAAGCTTGCATAGCCCGGGCGCAATGCAGGTCCTTCGACGGCTACACCTCCCAGTGGATTTGGGCGATCAAGCACTATGACCAACAAGCCGAGCGGAAGAGCCACCTCCAAACAATATCGCATGGTAGCCTGAAAGGTGTAGTATCGGCTTCCGACGTCTTGAAGATCCACCACTAAGACATCTAGTCCTTTGAGTTGTTCGGCAGTCGGGCGAAGACTGGAGGCAGACGTCCCGTACAGACTATAAACGGCAGCTGGGACCGCTTTGGCTTCGTTTCCCGCGACGCCGATCAGGTCCTGAGCTTGTCCATGCAATCCATGCTCCGGGCCAAAGATCGCTGCAAGCTTAACGCCATCCGCTGCGGCAATCAGATCGACCGCGCTGCGAAAATGTGAGTCGACGGCCGCGGGATGCGTGACCAGACCAACACGTTTGCCGCGAAGCGGTGCAAATCGTTGAGCAACCAAAAGATCGAGACCGGATTGAACTTGTATCACGAACGCATCCCCTTTTGACGAAACTAGTGTTGAGTGTTGAGGGATTGGTGCTTTTTTGGGTTGACGCAATCTTCGTATATCATACGACCGTCGCCTGCGGCTCCGGCTTAATCGATTGGTGTCAACTTGGACGTAACCACAATGGCCAAAAAGCTAAGCGGGATCGTGACGATGCCAGGCTGGTTGAGGGACACCCATGCGTACTTTCTATCGATCAAATAAATGTTGGTGAACATGTCAGGCGTAACAAACACCCACAGGAGCGATGAGATTAAGCCGACCAAAACGCCCGCAATAATTCCTTGCCTGGTCGTCCCCTTCCAAAACAATAGCATCAACAAAGCCGGTAGATTGGCGGAGGCAGCAATGGCAAATGCCCAACCTACCAGATAGGAGACATTCATCCCTTCAAATCTCAGGCCAAGCGCAATTGCGAGCACACCAATTACAATGGAGGCGCCCTTGGCTACCCGAATAGTCTGCTGATCGGAAAGTTTCCAGCCAAAGAAACCGCTGACGATATCATGTGCCACGCTGCCACCGGCTGCAATGATTAACCCGCTCACGGTTCCAAGCACGGTCGTAAAGGCAATGGCTGAAACGGCCGCAAACAACAAGTTGCTGAAACTCTTCGCCAACAGCGGTGCGGCCATGTTGCTGTCGGTCGGGTCCAACTGGCCACTGACCATCGCTCCTAAGCCGATGTATAAGGTCAAAATGTAAAAGAATCCTATCGAGGCAATACCGACGATCGTGCTTTTCCTGGCCGAAGCTTGATCCTTTACCGTGTAATAACGAATCAGAATGTGAGGCAGGGACGCGGTACCCGCAAACAACGCTAACATCAGCGAAACAAAGTCGATCTTGGCGATCCAACTGTCGGATCGGATCCCTTTGAATGCAGGTAGATTCCCTGGCGATAACATGTCTTTTCCGTCGACTATCTTTGGCACAATCGTAACTTTGCCCTTTTCCCCTTTCACCGCAGTCGTTACTTCGATTTTGGATTTCGCGATTGTACTGATAAAGGTGATCGGCCCCAGCGGGCCCGTGCTTGTCTTTCCATCGGGCAACTCAACTAATTTACCGACCGATGCGACATTGGTCTCGCCTGGCTCAAATCCAATGGGAATATCGTTAACGTATCGCTTGCCATCCCTCGTCTCTATCACCTGAGTCTTGCCTAGTTCGTCAGCGGGGGTTGTGTTTAAGCCACGATAGAGGATCAGCACCGTTAGCAAAAATGAAAAGATAACAAGCAGTCCACCTTTGAGAAATTGCACATAAGTTGTACTCACCATGCCTGCCGTCACCACGATGAACACAACGACAGCACCTACGATCACCACTCCATGCCAATATTGAAGGCCCAACAGAGGCTTTACCAGTGCGCCAGCACCCACCATTTGCGGAATCAAATAAAACAAGCTCACGACCATAGTGCTTAGCCCAGCGGCGGCTTTTATTCCACGCGATTGGAACTTGCTGTCGAGAGCGTCGGCAAAGGTGTATCGACCAAGTCGCTTCAACGGTTCGGCGATGACCAACAGGGCCACAATCCAACCTGCCAAGTAACCGATGGAGTACAGAAAACCATCGAATCCATAAAACCCAATCATCCCACAAATACCAAGAAAGGAAGCCGCTGAAAGATAATCTCCCGCGAACGCAATTCCGTTGACAAACCAGGGAATTGAGCCTCCGGCGGCAAAGTAACCTTGGCTCGATCTGGCTTTCGCGCCTAAATAAAAACTAAAGGCCAAGACGCCAAGAACGAGAACGGAAAAAACGGCAATCGCCAACGGGTTCGCTTCGTAAATCATTGGGAATGCTGTAAAGTTCTAGTCGGGAAAAACAAGTTCGAATTTTGGGGAGGAAAGTCCGCTCCATATCTTAGCTGCAAATGTTGTTTGAGTGTGCGTCGGAGGAACGATTCACACGCTGAATTGAGATGCCTCACGGCGGAATGGTTACAATGTCAGCGGCGGCGAATCTAGTTTTGGATGGTGAAATGGAATGAACAACCGAGTGGGTTGAACTATTCTTCGTGTTCGTGTCGCCTATTCTCATTACCGTGCGAGGCGAACCATGAATGTCCTAGTCGCAGACGATAGCCTGATCATGCGACGACTGTTGACCGCGTACTTACGGCCATGGGGCTACGAAGTATTGGAGGCGAAAGATGGCGAGGAAGCGTGGAGCCTGTTTCAATCGGAGTCCGTTTCGCTCGTCTTAACCGATTGGATCATGCCCAACGTGGACGGATTGGAGTTGATTCGCCGGATTCGTGCATCCCCACGTCCCGGTTATTGCTATCTCATACTGTTGACGGCAAAGTCGGAGAAAGAAGACTTAGTTACGGCCATGGAAGCTGGTGCAGATGACTTCTTGGTTAAACCATGTGACAAAGAAGAAGTACGAGTGCGGCTTCGCGAAGGTGAACGCATCATTCGGCTGGAACGCGAATTGGCACAACAGAATCGGCAGCTTCGTGAAACACAAGCGGCGTTGATCCAAAGTGAAAAACTGGCAAGTTTGGGACAATTGGCCGCAGGAATGGCACATGAAATCAACAACCCCATCGCCTTTGTCACCAATAATCTTGCGGTCCTCCGTCGCGATCTTGGTGACATGACGAAATTGATAGATAAATACCAACTCACCAAACCGGTTTTGCAGCAAGCTGCCCCGGAATTGCACGCGGAATTGATCCAATTGGAAAACGATTGTGATTTAGCATGGCTCCGAGAGCAGTTGCCTCGTCTCTTGCAATCCTCGGCTAGTGGACTTGCTCGGGTACGCGATATCGTCACGAACCTACGTGACTTCGCGAGACTGGACCAAGCGGCTTACGACACTATGGAACTGGGGAAAGCAGTCCAGGCCACTTTGGAAATGCTCAATCGCAGTATTGAAGAGAAGCGGCTAACGGTCGAAACCGAGGATGAGCATACACCGCCTTTGCTCTGCCAACCCGACAAAATCTTGCAAGTCCTTTACAATGTGGTATTGAATGCAGTTCAGGCTAGCACGCCTGATTCAAAACTGTCAATTCGAATCAAAGCCGATTCCGAATGTGCCATACTCGAGGTGCAAGACTTCGGCGTTGGGATGACCGAGGCGACGCGCAATCGCGTGTTCGAACCTTTCTTCACGACAAAGCCGGTGGGAGAAGGGACAGGTTTGGGAATGGCCGTTAGCTATGGTATCGTTATCGATCACGGAGGAAGGATCGCAATTGAGAGTGAGCTGCACCGTGGTACGACAGTGCTAGTACGTTTGCCATTCAAACCGCCGCCGCGTCAAAATGGCCAGACCGCTACTTCCTGAGGAACTGGGATTTATAATGAACGAAAATCGGATCCAAGCTATGGTTGAAAACAACAAACCTTCATTGCTCATTGTAGATGACGAGCCCGACGTGTTATTCTCCTTGGTTGCGCTACTGCGGCGTGATTTCCAAGTGTTTACAGCGGAGAGTGGAGCCCAGGCGTTGGAGGTTCTGCAACAACATCCCATTCATGTCATCATGACGGATCAGCGAATGCCTTCAATGACAGGCGTGGAATTGATGAGCCGCGTGCGGGCAGAATTCCCAGATGCAATTCGCATTATTTTTACAGGTTACGCGGATATTCGGGCTGTGGTGCTTGCGATCAATACCGGCGGTCTGTACCGATATCTAACCAAACCATGGGATCCGGACGAGCTTGTTGAATTGCTTAAGGGGGCAGCCGCCAAACATGACGACTTGGTTGCTCAAGCACAGTTGCACGCGAGTTTAAGCGATTACCTGGACGATGCGTCGCAGCTAATCAAGGTCGCTGATTCTTCTGAACTAGGGGTTGGTTTCGCGGAGCAGTTCCAATTGAAAACGCAGCGGCTTCGCAACTACCTCGCCAACATTCAAGGAAATTCATGAGCGAGCGAGAAACAGTGATTTTGGTCGTTTTGATTGACACCAATTTGCTTGGTTGGCACGTCGGATGCATCACGTCCAAAAACGTTGCAATGCCCTTGATGCGATCCGAGAATGGTAACCTGGATGAATATCGCGGGCTCGAATTGGATGAACAAGTTTCGTTTCTTCGACATCGGTTGGCCGGAGTTCTTCAGCGCGGATGTGACCGGTTGTGTGGAAGCCAGATGAAAGCAAGTTGCTTTGCAGTGATCACCAACGGGCGATACCCTGATGCTGGTGAAGAATTGTCCCAACAGGTTGCCAACCATTTCGTTGAATGGATGCTAAGCCCACCGATCACATTTTTGCAGGCCCCACTGGGCTTCAGGCAGATGCAAAAGGTCCCGTTGGAGGTCGTGGCGGGTGAGATTTCGCGGTCGCTTCAAGAATCATTGGAAAGCGGATTAGTGGAGTTCGTCGGTTTGTTGGAAGAGCCAGATCGCTGGGAGTTGATTGTTCGCCCAAAACGCGATCTCATCGAGAGTCAGCTATCCGGAACACGGCAGCAAGTGCCGATCAAGTCAGTCGATTCTGGCCAGGAAGATGTCGCGCCACTCATCAACTGGGACAAGGCGTGGCAGCAATTCTCTGGCGATGCCTTGTTAGCCAAAGATCTCGCCGACGCACTTCTGACTGAAGCTCCGATGCTGATCGGGCAGATACGGGATGGACTTGCATCTGGCGATAGTCAGCTTACTCAACGAGCTGCTCACACATTCAAGAGTGCGGTGGCAATTTTCTCTGCAACCAGTCTGGTTCAATCTGGCCAGCGCATCGAATCGCTGTCGAAGCAAGGACGACTCGATGAGTGCGTTCCGTTGCTAGCAGAACTCGATGTGGCCATGAATCAGCTAACCGAAGAACTCAACGCTTTTCTGACGGCGAATCAAAACCGAGATTGAATTCGATTTGGGCTCTCTTGGACGCCTGCGGTAGTCAACATCGAACCACGGAACAATCAACGTCCCGGAACGTCTTTCTCGAAACGGATAGACATCTGTTCGGTATGACAGGAAGATTAAACGACAGGAAGATCAGTTAACCCATTTCCGTATGTTCCTGTCGTAGAACATGCCGTCGGCATTTTGCCGCATCCTTCGCCCCGAATGGGGCAACCACATCCTAGCCCAGGGCAGAGCGTAGCGACGAATCGTCGCGACGCGCCGCCCTGGGTAACTGCAAAACGACCCACGTTGCCCTGAAGGGGTAAAACCAAATAGATACGTCAACGATGGTTTGCTTGTTTTGCCTTTCAGGGCAATTGGCGTCGTGGTTGATGCATACCCAGTGCGGCGTTGGGCTAATATGTTAGAGCCCGTAGGGCTAGGCTAGAATTCCCCAACCGGCTCTACGTTTATAAATTGATCTATGCGGGCCAAGGGCAAGATGGCGGGCCGTTTGTCATGTGATTGCCGCAACGCTTTGCTGCACAACGCCTTAAGTGCGAATTTCTGAGCGCCGACCAAAAACGGTGCAAACTCCACTTTTTCTTTCAGGTGCCGTAGTTCATAGGTCATAGGTCTAGTTTTAGTTGTCAGTTGTCAGTTGTCAGTTGTCAGTGGGAGCGCGAGGTTCACTTCACACTTCGAACTTCAAACTTCAAACTTCTTCCGTTTCCATCCTTTGAAGTCCTTAGGGACCGCTATTTCAACGACCTGCGTGTGAAAAACTGGTCCGAGGCCACGATCGGGCGTCGTCATAATTCTCTCGGCCGATTCGTGCGTTGGCTGCGTGCTCGCAGCATCGATT
>JANMLD010000466.1:0-54876 GCA_031372345.1 Pirellula sp. | reverse complement strand
GAACGAGCAAAGGGCCTCGCTCGTCCACAGCGAGCTCGTGTCGTACATGCTTGGAGAGATATGCCTTTTATCAAAAACTACTGGCAAGCGCTGAGGGATGCCGTTCTTGCGCCACGGGTCAGTTCTGAAAAAGTCGATGCGCAGCTTCGGCAATCGAATTTGAATTTGAAAGTGCCCGTCTTTTGGCTTCTTGGTAAAGCCCAGTCTGGAAAAACGTCCATCGTTCATGCCATCACCGGCAGTGCCAAGGCGGAGATAGGTAACGGCTATCAACCTTGTACGCGCACTGCCAGCTTGTATGCTTTTCCAGACGACGCGACCTGCTTGCTCCGCTTCCTGGACACGCGTGGCTTAGGCGAAGCGGGTTACGACCCGACCGAGGATTTGAATTACAGTCAAGAGCAAGCTCATTTGGTCATGGTCGTCGTCAAAGCCATGGACCACGCTCAGAAATCGGTCCTCGATGTTCTTAGGACGATTAAAAAGAAGCGACCCAACTGGCCAGTTATTGTAGTTCAGACTTCACTCCACGAAGGCTATGCAAAGAGCTCCGACCCGCACATACTCCCCTATCCGTTCGATTCCGAGCCCTGGCCTGAAACCGTTCCGATCGATCTGGCCCGCTCACTGAAACATCAGCGAATGGAGTTTGCTGAATTCTCCAATCGATTTGTCGCCGTCGATTTGACCTTGCCAGAGGATCGGCTAGTGCCGGTCGACTATGGTTTGGAGTCGCTATGGAAGGCCATCGAGGAGGAGTTTCCACACGGATTGCGTTCTATGTTGGAAGCACAGCCAGAGCTTCGCGCCGAGTTGGGAGATATCTACTATTCGACGGCGTGGCCGCATATTCTCTCCTATAGCGTGGCTGCAGGAGGCGCGGGAGCAGTCCCCTGGCCCTTGGTCGACATCCCTGTCGTCATCGCGATCCAGGCCAAAATGTTTCATGCGATTTCTTCCATTTACGGACAACCACTTACCTCTCATCTGATGACCGAATTCGGTACCGCTGTGGGAGGAAGCATGTTGGCTAGATTGGTAAGAAGCTTTATTGCAAAATTTGTGCCCGTATTCGGAAGCGTCTTTGGGGCAGCCTACAATGCCGCCACAACGTATGCACTGGGCTGCTCGTTGTGCTGGTACTTTGCCCAAATCCGGCGAGGTGCAACCCCCGATGCAGCCAAGCTTCGGGAGTTTTATTCCAAGGAACTCGAAGAAGGGCGACGACGATTCGCTCTATACTTAAAAAGGTAGGTCCGCATCTCCGAGGCGGGCATCTCGGCGTCGCGGCAATCGAGTCATCGGGTCATCGGGTCATTCGGCGTCTCGGAGATACGCCGCTACGTGGTCGCCTCCCATTTATTTCAACAATCAGTAAGCCAATCATGCTTCGGTGGAAACTTCGATTCGTTCTTGTCGCCGTCCTCTGCTTAATTCCATACGTCTTCTTAATGGGGGCAGGCTGTTGGTGGCTTTACGAAAAGGGATGGTTAACTTGGTTTGCGGTAGCGGCAGCATTGCTATCGCTTTTGGGATGGAACATCGACCGGCTTTTCCGAATTAGAAAGCGGAAGGCCATTCGTGTCTCGATCCAATCGCTCGGCGCTAGCGGCGAGGAAGGTGCGCGCGAGGTCATTGAGGCAATAGCGCAAAAAACGGAGGCAAACCCACCTCCCCTGGATGATATGGACGCCTGGCGACTGGTTGTCATCGAACTTTTCGACGCGGTGGCAGTGCGGTTTGGTCGAACATCCGAACAACCCGCGATGGAGATCACAGTGCCGCATGCGATCTTGATCGCGGAGCATGTGCTTCACGATTTGCGAGTGGCAGCCAAGGATCATATTCCAGGCTCACATGTTCTAACGATTCGGCAACTTAAGAACTTGACAGCCTTGTGGACCACAACCGCTTCCCTTACGGCCAGCGATAGCCCGTTGCGATTGGGTTATCGATTCATCCGGTTCATCATGAATCCCGTTTCGGGCGTTTTTAAGGAAGCCAACGACAATCTCTTGGGCGACTTAAGTGATACCGCAATGACCGAGGCGAAACGCTGGGCTATCGGCTACTGTGTGAGGCGAGCGGGTGAGTATGCCATTCAGCTTTACAGTGGGCAACTCGCGTTGCACGAATCCGCGTTTCAAGATTTCCGATCGCCCCGTTCCCAATTGGATCTTGCGAAGGCGGACAAAACGAAGACCAAGCACACAGACGAGCCACTGCGATTAATCTTGCTTGGGCAGGCAAAAGCGGGCAAATCAAGCTTGGTGAATGCAATGTTCGGAGAAATGCGGGCCGCAACGGATTCCTTGCCATGCACCGTGGGCGTTACCCCGTATGTGCTCGAGCGCGAGGGATTGCCAAAAGTTATTCTCTTCGACACGGAGGGGTTCGGCGGCAAAGAAGATAGTCGGGCTATCAAACAACTGGAAACAGAGCTCATGAAATGCGATTTGATCATCATGGTCTGCTCTGCAACCACAGCGGCTCGTGCTCCCGATCAGCAGTTGCTTGCCGATCTTCGCCAACGCTTTGCTGCCAATATGTTGCGATCCCTTCCTCCCATCGTGGTCGCTCTATCGCACATTGACCAGCTTCGCCCTTTCGCCGAATGGAAGCCTCCTTACGATTTGCGCGATGCTGACTCCATCAAGGCTCGAAACATTGCAAGTGCCGTCGCGACGCTAGAATCGGATTTGTCAGTGGATGCGGAGCGAATCGTGCCGGTTTGTTTGCAACGCGATGCTATTCACAATGTTACCGAGTCGCTCATTCCAGTCGTTCTGGATGTTCTCCCGGATGCCGAACGGACCAAGCTACTTCGATTGCTGAGAGAGTATCACGACGGAGAGTTCTGGAGCCAATTGCGCAGCCAAGCTTACAACTCTGGTCTGTTGTTAAGGAATACCGCTGCACGAGTTGCGGCGCCCATGTTAAAAGAAGTGTTAAAGCTGGTGACCAAAGATCAAAAACCTCGACAGTAACGCATTTTGTTAATGCGAGTCTATAGGTTGTTGTGTTGTTCTAAAGTCAGACTCGATGTGGGCATTACGCGAAGTGGCAGTGTAGAACAGTTTTCCAAACTGTTGCCGCCCTGCCTCGAGCATCGCGATCACTAACTGATATGCTAGCCGTTTTGCGACTGCGGGCGTTGCTCTCAATTTGGCGCTGTGCGACCTAAAAGCTGGGATGAATCCCAGCACTCCAAAGGCTCCGCCCCGGCGTCTCCAGCTCTTAAACGCTTCAACGCTTGCGTTGATTCGGATGTTCAACTACACGGGTTCATACAGTCTAGGCTAGCTTTCAAATCAGCGAATCCAAGTTCTTCATCCCGATCGGTTCTTTGGACGCGAACGGTTCTCCGTATCGCACCCCGATGGCTTTCCCCCAGAAAGCAGCTTCCTCCCTGAGTCGCTCGACGAAGCTCGGTGGTTCTGTGGAACGACCTTTTACAAACTGGCTCTGATACGCGTCGATCGAAGCGGCTTTAGCGGGCCAGTGTTCGGTGATGTCCAGGATAAATGCCGGCTGAGGAACGAGTTTGAGATGGATGCAAAAATAGTAGTAAATGCGTTCCGGATGAAAGGGCTGTCCGGCCAGCTCGCTCTTCGACAGTTTGCTCCAAAACCTTGCCGCCTCAACTAGCTCGGTGGCGGCCGTGTGATCAGGGTGCGCATCCGACCAATAGGGAGCAAAAATCCAACGTGGCCGAACCAATCGAAAAAGGCTGGCAAGGCGATGTCGATTTTCGAGCGTGGGCTCAAGAAATCGATTCTTCATTCCCAGGTTGTATCGCCACTGGACTCCGAGGGCTGTCGTTGCCGATGCGGTTTCCCTTGCCCGAATCTCGGTGCTACCAAACGGAGTGGGTTCTCCATTGGTCAGGTCGACGATTCCTACACGGCGTCCCTGCTGGATCAACTTGCAGATCGCGCCTCCCATGCCGAGTTCTGCATCATCCGGATGGGGAGCCACCACCAAGACATCCAGCGGTTGCGAAACGTCAGGCAAATCTGGGAATTCATTGTCAACTTGGTTCATAGCGAACGATCGATCAAGTGCTTTTGGATGTGAAAGAGAATTCCGCGTGCCACCTCGGACTTTGCGCCGGTGAGTTGCCCCAAAATCGAGCCGTCTCGAAGGATAACTTCCACGGAGTTGTCTTCTGCGTTCATGGCTTCGGCGCTGTTGGAAACGATCATATCGCAACACTTGCGCGACATTTTGACGATCGCTCGAAATCGAATATCCTCAGTTTCGAGAGCAAAGCCAACGACCCATTGGCTCGCCGTTTTTGCGTTTCCCAGTGTAGCAATGATGTCAGGTGTTTCGATCAAGGACAATTGAAGTCCGTCACCGGTTTTAGTCAGTTTATGTTTTTCTATTTGCCTAGGCATGTAATCGCAAGGGGCTGCGGCACCGATCAAACCATCGGCTTTTTCGAACGCGGAGCGAGTTGCGTCGAGCATTTCTTGTGTCGAAACGACATCGACGACTTTTGCGTTAGCGGGGTACGTAACAGACACCGGCCCGCTGATAATGGTCACTTCATGTCCAAGGTCGAGGGACGATTGGGCCAGGGCGGCTCCCATTCTACCGCTCGAAGCGTTGGTCAAATAGCGAACCGGATCCAAGTACTGTCTCGTGGGTCCAGAGGTAATGACGATTCGAGCCATGAAAGGTTTCTGTGTCAACGAATTACACGAAGGCGAGCGGCAAACTGAAAACTACCAATCATAACCCGATACGTAAGTGAGGAATCCGCGAAATTGTGCCTCGCTTACGCTTCGGGTTGGGATACTGCAATCTGCTGCTCGCCTAAGAATTGCTCACAGGCGGCCAGGATCGAATCGGGCTCGGACATTCGCCCAGCCCCTACGCGTCGACACGAGAGCCAACCGGATTCGGGACCAACCATGAGTACGCCGTCGGCCTTTAACTGATCCACGTTGCGTGCCACGGCAGGCTTCTCCCACATCGGAGTGCTCATGGCCGGCGCAAAAACAACAGGACATTCCATGTTGAGGTAAAGTGTCGAAAGCAAACAATCCGCTAATCCCAACGCACAGCTGGCGATGACGTGTGCCGTTGCCGGGGCCACTACGAACAATTTGCAGTCGGTCGCTAATTCGATATGGGGACCAAGCGGATACCGTGGATCAAAAGCGTTTACGACGGGAGCGCGATTGCATAGCGCCGAGAAGGTTGCAGCCCCAACGAATTGCTGTGCGGCATCCGACAGGACAACCGAGACATCAAAACCGCGCTGCACCAAGCGGCTAACAAGAGCCGCTGTTTTGTAAGCAGCTATGCCGCCTGAAATACCGACAACAACGCGATGGTTCATCTAACAATCACCGCAAGAAAACGTGTCTGGATGGTTTCGTGGTCAACGAAAGTTAAAGATCACTGGTGTCCAAATCGAGCAAGTCGCCGAGGTCTGCGGTTTCGCTGAGGACTTTGAGCTCGCCAGACGTGGTCAAGAAGATCTTGTCTTGCAAGATTTCTTGGATGACGACTTCCATCTTGTCTTCGGTATTCATTTCAACCAACGGCCTGCTCCCGCGATTGATTTGAACCAACCGTTTTTGGATCAAGGTGGATAGTTTGAAGCGACCGCCAACTTTGTTGACGATAAACTCTTCTTTCAATTCTTCGAGCATGGAACCTTTTCTCCCTGGTACTGCACAAGCAGCTTGCACAATTGCTGAACAGTTGTGTTGATTTCTTCGTTGATAACTTCGTGAGTGTAGTGATGTCGCAATGCCAGTTCTTCTGCAGCCACATCCAATCGACGTTGAATCGACTCCTGGCTTTCGGTACCGCGATTTCGGAGCCTTTTTTCAAGTTCAGCCACTGAGCCCGGGTGGACAAAGATGGTGATCGCTTGTGGATAGTCTTGCAAAACTGCAAGTGCTCCCTGAACATCAATCTCTAAGATTACCCACTTTCCCTGATCTAAGCCAGTCGAAACAGCGTTTCGGAGGGTTCCGTACCAATATCCTCGGCCAAAAACCTCTTTGCATTCAAGAAACTCGCCGGAACGACGTCGAGCCTGGAATTCGTCGTCGGTTAAGAAAAAATATTCACGGCCGTTCGCCTCTCCAACGCGTGGCGGTCGAGTTGTGGCTGAAATACTCAGGACCAACGGCAGTTCCGACTCTGCCAGCAACCGCCGAACGACCGTGGATTTGCCTGAACCCGATGGCCCGGAGATGATGACGAGTTTGCCTGGATGGTTCATATTTGAAGATCTACTCCACATTCTGGACTAGCTCGCGCATTTGTTCGATGGCCGTCTTGATTTCGACAACAAGTTGAGAAACCTGCGAATCATTGGCTTTGGAACCGATCGTGTTGGTTTCCCTAAATAGTTCTTGGATGAGAAAGTCGAGGCGTCGGCCCTGGCTCTCGATATGAAATAATGCTGCCTGAAATTGACTCAGGTGACTAGCCAGCCTTGTGATTTCCTCTGAAATATCACAGCGATCGGCGTAGGTTAGGACCTCGCGGAGCACGTCTATTTCGGAGACTTCATGACCGAGGTGCAATAGCCCGTTTCGAATCCGCTGATCCAATTTGGTTCGGTATTCTGCAACCACGTCCGGCGCACGCAGCTCGATTAACCCTTTGCTGGCGGCGATTTGAGAAAGTATTTCCGTAAATTGATTTCGCATCGCCTCTCCCTCCTTGATCCGCATCGATTGCAGATCCCTCAATGCCGATTGCAAGGTGGTCCGGACCATTTCAATCAATTGGTCGTCATCGAGCTGGCGAGTGGATTCCAATACCCCAGGCAACAGCAATAGCGGGCCAAGACCATATTCAAGCTGAATGCCAAGCCTGTCTGCTATCGATTTCGACTGGGTAAGGTAATCCTCCAGCGTTTTCTGGTTGATGGTGGATGCGTTGCTTTTGCCCGATTGACTTACTCGTACAGAAACCGAAACGCTACCTCGCTTGAGAAATTCGCGTACGATCGACTCAATCTGCGGCTCGATCGCCGATGCAGATTCAGAGACTTTGGAAATGACTTTGAGGTAGCGGTTGTTGACCGTGCGAATCTCGACGTCTATCGCCAAGTCGCCGTGCCGCATGTGGGCTTGACCATGTCCGGTCATACTGAGTAGCAACGAACGACACCCTATCGAAAAGACGGCAAAAAATCAGAAAAATGGAGCCCAAGGAAACTATGGTTTTGGTTCAGTTGTCCCAGGTGCAGTGGTCTCCGCAGGCTGTGACGAAGTGGATTTGGGAATATCCAAAGGCGAGGCGTTATCGACCGGCGAGGCGTTATCGACCGGCGATGCTTTGTCTGACATTGGCGTCTCAACTGGCAACGTGTTCAAATCCAACGCTTCGTTCGCTCCTTTGGAGCCCATGCTGGGGACTGTCTTACCTGGGTTCAACGAAGCAGGATCACTGGCAATATTGAGAGCGTCTGGCAGGTACCAAAAGCAGGTCAAAGCGCACAAAACGATCCACAAAAGCACTGAAACTGCCGTAATTCTTGTGAAAATATCGCCGGCTTTCACGCCAAAAGCGCTCGCTCCACCAGCCCCACCCAAAGCTCCCGTTAGACCACCACCCCGCCCTCTTTGCAGCAAAATGATTAAGACGATGAAAAGCGAGATCAGAAACAAGGCTGGGCCAAAGACGTATTGGGAAAGCATCGCCAAAGGGAAAAACACGGCTAAAAATCTCCTCGCCAGCTTCGAAAAAACCAAAAAGACACCGATGCCAATTACTGGCAAACCGGAATGTATCAAATTGCAAACCCTTTGTTGAGAGCCATTTCCGGTTTTTCCTAGCATTCGCCGCCAACGACCGAATGCTGTCATTGTGTCCGGATAGGTTGTTGACATCGAAAATGAGTCTGGTACGCTTCCAACTTACCAATTTTACGCAAAGCCCCTAACCGGCAATGTCTGCCACCGTAGGTTAACCACGGCAGCCAATGCGGCACGGAGCGCCAGAGACGTTTCTGGCAGATTAGGTCCATATTCAGGAAGTACATCGTGGCGTTGCGTGGATCCATGTTTAGTTCTCTCGGGAGGAATATTTTGATGAATACAGTACGATTCGCATCGCTAGCTTTGGCCGCTTTCGCAGTCAGCTTCGGATCAGTAGCAACAGCAGATTGCGGCGGATGCGGCGGTCGACAAGGCCTTTTGGCCAAGTTGCACGCAAAAAAGGAAGCCGGATGCAACGGCGGCGGATTGCTCGCCAAGCTCCATGCAAAGAAGGCAAGCGCATGCTGTGCTCCAGCAGCACCAGCTTGCTGCCCAGCTCCAGCACCTCGCTGCTGTCCAGCTCCAGCTCCAACATGCTGTCCAGCTCCAGCACGTCGTTGCTGCCCAGCTCCAGCTCCAAGCTGCGGTTGTGCAGCTCCAGCACCAAGCTGCGGTTGTGCAGCTCCAATGGCAGCACCAAGTTGCGGTTGCTCAGCTCCAATGGCTGCTCCAGCTTCAAGCTGTGGTTGCGGCGTTGCTATGTCGGCTCCAATGGGATCCTACATGCCAATGGAATCCTACATTTCCTCACCAGCCGTATCTTCCGGATGCAGCTCCTGTGGAACAACCATGGACGCGGGCGTAATCAGCACGACGACTGTAGTTCCACCAGCTCCAGCAGCTCCAGTTGCTCCAGCATCGGTCAGCGACAAAGCTCCAGCAGCGTAAGCTGTCGGATCCAAGTGCAAACCAGCGATCCATTCGTGGGTTTGCATCAAAACCTCAATAACCGAGTTGCGATTTCCATTGAAATTCAGCTCGGTTTTTTCGTTTTCATGCACTCGGTGCAATTACACTGTTGCGAATCCTATTTCGTTTAACCGCGTGGGCATCGCCCCGCGTTTTACAGTGCTCGCGGCCCGATGGGCACGCGGTTAAACGAAGAAACTTGTGTGTAGGTGCTTAAAACGATTTCCCATTTCCACGTGAGCAGACCGATTCACCCCCAACCAAATGCGCTTCCGATCCAAATTGGCATTAGGTCGCGATGGATTGTTAGTTGCCTAGTGCTAATCCACTTTGGAGCGATAGGACTCTCCTATGCGACCAATTGGCGGCGATCCGCAATTCAGGACAGGGTGCTTGTATGGTTGCAACCGTATTTGATCAGTGCCAATTGGTACCAAGAGATGCTGCCCATCGAGTGGATCTCGGACGCAAATGGTTCTAGAAACCTGCAGGTTTCAGTTCTGACAAACGATGCGAATAGCGTATGGTCGACTGTGCTAGATACATCGCAAAACTCGTTCCTGCGAGCACGCACTGAACGGTTGCTCTATCCGTTAGTTGATTTCGAAGCGAGCGAAGATACACAAGGATTGACCAACATTCTCAAGTCCTTTGTGTTGCATCTAGAAAGCCAAAGTAAGGGCAGTGCTACGAAAATAATGCGAATTCGATTGGAAAGAAACGCAAAACCGAATGAGGAAAAGCAAGCGGAATCCGTTCTTTACGAGGCTTCCATAGCCCGGTTTCCAAACGGAGAATTTGGTTTCGTTCCGAAAATCGAAAGCCATCGCGCAGTTCACGCCTTAGAATCGGCCAGGCAGGCTCCATGACTGCTGCCTGGAAGGAAACGGCAAACTGGTGGAACGCCATTTGGTTTACACCCAAGCCCCCTGAATCCCTGTGGAAAGTTCGCCTTGCGTGCGGGCTGATCGCAACAATTCATTTCCTCGCTTTGCTGGTCTTCGGTTCGGAATGGATTGGACCGAACGGATGGCTCAACGTGGAAGCAGGGCGTTTCTTGATAGGGGACGGAGTTGACGGCACTGGCAGCCTTTACCGCTGGTCCATTCTTTATTGGTTTCCACATGCACTATCGATGGTGGTCGGCGTTGGACTGCTTGCGAGTATCGCCACCGCGGCTGGCCTTGGCGCTCGCGTATCGCCATTATTAGCTTGGTTTTGTATGAGCACCGTGCATCATAGAGCCCCAATTCTGACGACGATTCACGAACCGCTATTGGTTGCCATGCTGGCTTATTTGGCCATCGATCCAGGTCGGCTTACGTGGACTATTCGTCCTGGCCTGGCAAGTGGGCAAGCTCGAAACAGCGTCAATATCGTGTTGCAACTCATTCGGTGCCATTTATGGATTTGGATTGCTTTTAGTCTCTCCAGCATGTTAGCGTTCCCAATCTGGTGGAACGGTGAAGCCGGATGGCTATTGACTCAAGAAAAGCGGGGTTGGCTCCATTTGAACGAGGGTTGGCAATGGATCGGTCAGCTGCTTACGCACATGGTGATCGCGACGCAAACAGCCTTGCTATTTTGCATGATTCAGGCGATGTGCGACTGGATGAGTCGGTGGTTCCTGTATCTTTTCCTGCTCAGCGTGCTTTTGTTGCTCGGCGACTGGATGTATGCTTCAGTGTTATTCGCCGCAAGTTTGGCGGTGTGGCCCCTCCATTTGTCCCACCGAAATACCCTACCGAAATCACAAAATGCTTCCAATAAATGACTCTGTTTCTCGGCGACAATTTCATCGAGCCTCAATCGCTACCGCATCGGCCAGCGTCCTTGCTATCGCCTCCTCTCAGGGCGTTTCGTTTGCATCGGAAAATCCAACCACAACTCCAATTAGGACTAACAAAGTGAAGTACTGCCTAAATACCAGCACCATTCATGGAGAAGTTGTGCCTATTGTCGAACAGGTCGCGATCGCTCAAAAGGCTGGCTACGACGCCATTGAATTCTGGTTGCGAGACATCAACAAATACACAACAGAGGGTGGAACGCTGCCCGACCTTAAAAAGCGAATCGTCGACGCCGGCTTGACCGTCGAAAGTTCGATCGCCTTTGCGAATTGGATCGTAGACGACGAAGAAACTCGAAAGAAAGGACTCGAGCAAGCCCGCAAGGACATGGATACCGTCACAGCCATTGGTGGAATCCGAATCGCGGCCCCACCCGCTGGTGCCACCAACGGCGGACCCTTGAACCTGGATCAAGCGGGCGAACGGTATCGTGCTCTGTTGGAGGTAGGCAAGGCCGCGGGCTGTATTGCACAGCTGGAAGTCTGGGGTTTTTCCAAAAACCTCTCGAAGTTATCGGAAGTGCTTTACGTAGCTGCAGCAGCCCAGCACCCAGATGCCTGCGTACTGCCAGACATCTATCACCTGTACAAAGGTGGGTCTTCGTTCAACGACTTGAATCTGCTGTCCGGCAAAAAAATCCATGTCTTTCATATGAACGATTATCCGGAGATCCCGAGAGAAAAAATCAATGATGCAGATCGCGTTTACCCAGGCGATGGCATTGCACCCGTTAGCAAGATTCTATCGACCGTCTTTGCAAGCGGTTTCGACGGTGTCTTGTCCATCGAATTGTTCAATCGAACCTACTGGCAACAAGATCCCAACCTGGTGGCAGCCAAGGGACTAGAACGCATGAAATTGGCTGTCTCGCAAGCCAAGTGATCGAAACGCCAGTGTGCTTTGTCGTCGCTGCCGACTGGTTGATTCCACTTGAGTCGGAACCAATTCCCAATGGCTTTCTTGTCATTGCGAACGGTGTCATCCAGTTTATTGGGAACGAGCTCCCGTCCAAGTATCGCTCTGCAATGCGGTTCAACCTGGACGGCTTCGCGATTTTGCCAGGGCTGATCAACTCCCATTGCCACCTCGAGTTTAGTGATTTAGACGGGCCCATTCCTGCCGGTGATTCTTTCCCGGATTGGATTCGTCGACTGCTGACCTACCGCAAATCACAATCCGACCATCCGGAACATACTGCGCCTGCCAGACGCCAGGCGATCACTCGCGGTGTACGCGAGTCCTACGAGACTGGCGTCCGATGGATTGTCGACATGACAACTCAGCCCTGGGAAGCGGCTTGGATCCAAGATGCTGTGAGCGAAGTACTGGCTGGCATTCCGCCAGGCTTGGCACCCAACGGTCCAATCGTTATTCAGCCTTGCTTGGAGCTATTGGACATCACCCAGCATCGCCTCGAAGAGACACTCGCGTTCGCTTTAAAGCAAGCAGGTGCACCGGAGGAGGAACAGCTTGGCCGAATGGGTTACGCGCCTCACGCTCCGTATACCGCTTCACGCCAAATGACTCAGCTGGCTGCAACACGATCGCGTTTGGAACATCGATTGGTCACGATGCATCTGGCGGAGTCTATGGATGAGTTGGAATGGCTTGAGAACCGAAAAGGGAGTTTTTCCGAGTTGCTTGGCCCTATCGTTTCGGACACGTATTTTGCGGAACTAGGCCAGATCTCAGAGCATGTTCAAACGCTGACCAACGCATGGCGAGCCACGATTGCCCATGGAAACTACCTTTCACAGAATGACTTATTCGACTTAGCGACCCATTCGAAGAACATGGCGATCGTCCATTGCCCGAGAACGCATGCTCATTTCGGCCATCGCCACGGAGCAAATCCGGTTTATCCCCTGGCGGAAAGGATAGCGTCGGGGATTCGGCACTTTTTGGGCACCGATTCGCGTGCGTCCAATCCCGACTTGAACCTATGGAGCGAAGCTCAACGCGTGCGGGTAGAACACCCATCGCTAGCTTGTCTTAGGATACTCAAGATGATTACGACCGACGCAGCAGAGTTTCTTGGGATCGTGAACCGATACGGTGCGATCCGTGTGAATCAGCCAGCGACGCTGACTGCGATCAAGTTGCCAGCCAATGTCCCCAGCCCTCGTCCATCGGCCAACACCGATTGGATCTATGATGCCGTGCTGTTGTCCGAGACGGTCTCCGCTCCGTTGGAGATGGTTTTAAGGCGAGCGGCGGAATGAAAACTCGTTTTTACCAACCACCATCGATGGCGAACTGCGCTAAAAAGACATGAACGATGCCCAGACCGCCAATGGCTAAGCCTTTCATCAGCGGGCCAAAATCATCGACTGGGTAGATTTCGATGGGCATGGAGGACGAGTTGCTCAGGGAAGGAATCACGACCAAGATGGTAAATGATACTATTGTTTAGACCAACGATTCCCGTCGACAACCGAAGTGCGTCCATGGACAAGTCCCTCCGTTACAAATCGGTATGTGATAGGCGGTTGTTTTTAGCATATGTTTTTTGGACAAACACACGCGTTCAGCAGTCGCGAAGCGACGCAAGTCAATAGCCTGGGGTGGAGCGAGGTATCGAGCGAAACCCCAGAAAAACCGGCCATTCTCGTTTTGAGTCGCGAAGCGACGGCACTCTAATTCGTTGGAACGATGCATAGTCAGGCCAGATGTTGATTGCCGGAATGGGCAATTGCATTTGGACGTCTACTTGCAATGCTTGCGAGATAGATCCGTTTGCCAATTCATTGATGCCCATTCATTATCACTTGCTTATCCGCCCAAGAGCAGACGGAACCATGCCCCGCTTTGGGCAATACAAACGCATCCACCAAGCAACATTTCGCAGTCACTTTTGAATTGTCGGCACACAAGTTTGGGCTTCCAACCTGCCAATTGGAGACCGCATGCTGAAAGTCTATCCCATTTATATTCCGAACGAGGGAAAAATCGTCGTCAGCAATACGCAATACGCACGGACAAGGATTATACTATGGACAATAAAAAATGAGGTGTGATTATGAAAAGCAGTGAATTTCGGGTTGTTTATGAAAACGGTGTCTTCAGGCCCTTGGAAAGGGTTTCGTTACCCGAACATAAAGTGCTTGTGCTGGTAGAGAAGTCGGTTCCAGAAGATCCGCAATTCGATGAAGACGATCAATCAGAAATACTTGCGGTATTGGGTGAGCGATTCGCTTCAGGTGAGACAGATGTGGCAGCAAGACACAATGAACACCAGCCATGAAAACTGTATTCCTCGATACAGTCGGTCTCATAGCACTTTGGGACCAAACAGACCAATGGCACGAATCGGCTGAAGTCGCTATGGCCCGTCTTATTGCATCGAAGCATCGTTTCTTCTCCTCAGAACTCGTGATGATGGAATGTGGTAACAGCGCAGCACGCCGCCCGTTCCGCGACTCGGTATTACGAATGCGCCAATCGTTGCTCGATCGAGATCGTTTGGTATTTGCGCATCATGAGGAAATGAAGTCCGCGTGGCGGGCGTACGCGAAACGTGAGGCAGCAGGCGCAGGCATCGTTGACCAAATCTCCTTTATTTTGATGAGACGATTGGGGATTACGGAAGCGTTTACAAACGACGAACATTTTCGATCAGCCGGCTTCGTAACGCTGTTTTGATTGCACGCTTCAAGGCGAACATGGCCACTTCTGAATCTACCTGCTGGACGGTTTTCCGAGCTGGAACGGCTGGCAGCCTCGCCAATCGCGACAAACTGAAGGAAAACCAAAGAGGAAAACCAAAGGACACAATCCCACCCCTCAAACGAAGTCATGTACGGATCGCTGACGGGATGGTCGGCATCGGGTTCGCTTTCACGCAATTGCCGAGTACTTTCCGCCATTCGTTCTACCCAATTCGCGATTTCGCTCATGCGGCAAGTCGACCAACCGCCCGTACCACAGCGCGACCAATCCGTAGAAGCCAACCAAGGCTGACGATCCAACTGCAATCGTAAAGAACATCGTCATGGGAACTGAGCCGCCAGTGGCCCACGCTCGACTATCAGCTTGCATCGATCCGATATACCAAGCTCCCAGAAACGGCATCAATATCATCGGAATCAACATCGCAGCCACCTGCCGACCATCAAACCAATCGTTCGCGGACTCACTTGAATCGATGTGAACCACATGGCAACCCCCGTAACCGCACCCATCACAAAACTAACTAGCACCAAGAACTTGAAATAACTATCGAGAAACGCCCTAGCGACCGTGCTCCTGTGGTTCATTGCAAGCTCCTGCAAATAACACATCAGGAAACCACCACCGATGGCGAACTGTGCTAAAAAGACATGAACGATTCCCAGACCGCCAATGGCTAAGCCTTTCATCAACGGGCCAAAATCATTGACTGGGTAGATGTCGATGGGCATGGAGGACGCGTTGCTCAGGGAAGGAATCACGACCAAGGTGGTAAATGATACCATTTATCAAGACCAACGATTCGCGTCGACAACCGAAGTGCGTCCATGGACAAGTCCCTCCGTTACAAATCGGTTTGTGATAGGCAGTTGTTTTTACCATATGTTATTTGGACAAATGCACGAGTTCAGCAGTCGCGAAGCGACGCAAGTCAATAGCCTGGGGTGGAGCGAGGTATCGAGCGAAACCCAAGGAAAACCGGCCAATCTCGTTATGAGTCGCGAAGCGACGGCACTCTAATTCGTTGGACCGATGCATAGTCAGGCTAGTTGTTGATTACCGGAATGGGCAATTGCATTTGGACGTCTACTTGCAATGCTTGCGAGATCGATCTGTTTGCCAATTCTTGGATGCCCATTCATTATCACTTGCTTATTCGCCCAAGAGCAGACGGAACCATGCCCCGCTTTGGGCAATACATCCGCCTGATTCACCCTCAGCGTTACCACGCGCACTATCACACGACGGGCCAGGGACATCTGTATCAGCGACACTACAAGTCCTTTCCGCTCCACTGGGCCGACCACCGAAGGGTCGCTATTCGTCTATCTCGAAAAACTCATGACGGAGCTGAACTCGTCTGGGCGCATTCATGTTCAGCAAGCGAACAGTGGCTCGACCTGTTGAAGTCTTCCCTGTCACAACGCCCGAACTGATATCGAAATGCTCGCTCCATTTATTCCGACGAGGGTGAAACAAATCGACGATCGCCATCGTCTCTGGATCGATACTCGACAAGTTCGGCCCTTTGTATGCGTTACATCGGTCGCAGGCCAATGCCCTATTGTTCGGACTGTTGTCAATCAGATGTTGTTGAGCAATAATGTGATCGGAGTGAAACGAGATAAATGGAGTTGCGGCTTCCGGAATCTGGCAGTACTCGCACTTGAAGCCAGCACGCTTCCTCACTTGTGAACGGGTAGCTGCATCCATAACTACTCGGGCTTTGCAGAAATAATTCGCCTTGCTTTCGCTTGCAACAGCGAAATAATGTCGACTGCTTCAACGAACTCTTTGTACTCCAGTTCTTCGTCGCAGGTGATACTTCCCAAGTTCGACTTCGAACGCAGTTCTTCGATTCGCGATTGCAATTCGGCATCGGCGTGTAAGCCAAGCAGTTTGCGAGCAAACTCAAGCGGCATTTCATCAATAGCCGGTTGGAGCATTTTGTCGAGAATTGTGGTGACCATTCCGGCAGTATATCACGTTCCACTAGTTAAATCCAGTAATGTCTTGTCCCACACAAGAAGACCTTGAAACGCGTGCGAAATCGTCAACTTGACGGTTTCTCCTACACAAAAGTCCGGACGAAGAAATGGTGGGCCATTGCTACCACATGCTCAACCGTGCCCACCGCCGAGCCCCGATCTTCCACAAGCCAGCCGACTTCGAAGCCTTCGAGAAGATTCTCGAGTGAGGCGCTCGACCAGTTCGAGATCGATCTGTTTGCTTATTGTTTGATGCCCAATCATTATTACTTGCTGTTCGCCCAAGAGTAGACGGACCATGGCCCGCTTTGGGCAATACACGGCCTTACTCACACACTCAGCGTTACCACGCTCACTACCACACAGGGACGCTTCAAGTCCTTTCCGGTTCAGTAGGACGAACACTTTTTAACCCTTGAAGTTATGTCAAACGCAACGCATACGGCACCAAATTGTGCTAGCGACCGGAACAATAGGCGTACGGGAGTCGCTACCACTGGACCCAGCGGACATTGGCGGGGAGAACGCGTTTGTCCTCATGGCCGATTCGTTGGCGTGCGGATTCGGCCGGCCACGTGGCGATGGACTTCAGTCCGGCAGAGCGCTGGCAACTAGACGGGAGCGCAAGACGGGGAGTGACCTTTGGAGATGAGACGTAGGTCGAGTCGGCCAAGAAGTTCGATTTAGAGTCGACAATGCGCCCGCGTGGCCGACAGAAAAAAGTTCCGGCCTGCCGAAAAGAATTCTTAGACCTAAAAAACGGTACCTGACACCTGGTATGTCCTTGTTACCTTCTGTACCCAAGCGACACTATCAGGCTTGACGAGGGCAAGGGGGGCGAGCGTTTCAAATTTGGGAAGCACCGAAAAAAGAGAGCTGATGCACAGAGATGGCAGGAACCGTCGTGCGTCAAAATTCGATCTTCCTTCGACAAGGGAAGCAATTGCGGGTAAGATCGCGAGACCGTTCTGTTTGCGACTAAAACTAATCGTCGTAAATTGCTTCACCTGACCTTGTAGCCCAAGTCTTTTGGCCATTTTAATGCCAGATCAGCAATTTTCGCTTGGCAAATATTGGGAGCAATCCTTTTCGAAAGAACTGCGCAACGATATCAGGACCAGGCCCCTCTCTTTGATGGATGCGTGCCGCAGCGCTGGAGGATTTCAAAACTTAGTAGAAGACAACAACCGATTAGAGCGTTAACGAAAAAGATGAGGAAGGGTGGATCAAAAAACGGATTCCTTCAAGTGTGCCTCGAAAAATCCGCGGTAAGAAATTTGATCAATGCGAAATACGGTTGGTTATTGAAGGTGTTACTTTTGAAGGCTGTCATTTCGTGAACTGTCGGTTTATTGCAAATCGATGGAAAGAGATTAAATTTGCGAATTGCAGATTTGAACGATGCCATTTCTTTAATTTGCATATTTATGGTTGCGATTTCGTCGATTGTCGTTTTGAATTGATTGGTATTTCGCCAGAGTCACTTGCCCTAGAATCTGTTTCCATCGCCCCACTCAAACTAGTCAGTGCACTCCAACCAAATCTTCGCGAGCTGCCCGATAACAAGGATCCCGTGGTGGAGTCCCTATTATTTGCCTCTACGCGTGCGAAGGTCGTCGGCGCTTTACACCAGGCCGTCGTGCAGTCTGGAAATCTTGCGAATTCACTTGATGGTTATCGTGCCGTCGTTACTTGTACATTGAAAGCAAGTGTTGCGCAAAAGGGACTAAGATTTGACGAATCGAAACAGGCATTCGTCGCACGCGGACGAATTGTTCACGTCGCATGTTCTCTGCTTGACCGCATCGAGTTGGTGTTGATTTATGTTACGGGCTGGCTAACCGATTGGGGGAAGTCACTCGGAAGAGCAATTCTTTTCATGCTGTGCGTATTTGTTTTTTTCTCCCTTGTTTATTACTTCGCGTCCATCGAAAGAGTAATTGTATGGGATCCAGACCACGCAGCAAAATGCATTGCAATGAGCTTTGACATAAGCGTGGTTGCCGGGTACACGGCCCACAGAAAGCCCGATTCAAGTTCATTCAGCTTAGAAGTGTTTAAGCTCGTTCATCTCCTATTGGGCGTTTTTTGGTATTCGCTTGTGGTCTCTGTTGCGGCAAAAAGGACGATGCAGTGAAGAAGCAGAAAATCGCAACAGAAGTTATGGAAACTTGTAGAGCACTTTCATCGACGGAGACTACTTCATCTGTAGTCCTTTATGGTAGTCAGGCTAGAGGAGATTCCAACAGTGATTCGGACATCGATATCTTGTTGATCGGTGACAAGCCATTTACTCGAAAGAGGCACGACAACATCTGTATCTGTTGTTACCCCTCCCAGCTTTTGATCAGGTTTGCACGAGAAGGGGCACTTTTTGCCCTGCATTTAAAAGAAGAAGCAATTGTTATTTCAGATCCGCATAATCAGTTTTCCCGCTTCACCGCGGAATATTCAGCACCAAGAAACTATGATGCATTGAAGCTCGAATTAGCTTTGCTTGCAAATGTGCTTGACGTTAATGTCACGCAATACAGGCGTTCGCCAGCTTGGTTAAATCGAGTAGGTCTTTACATTCTACGTTCAACCCTGTTTTCAAAGTTTGCAGAAAATGGAGAGCCTATGTTTTCCATGCGAAGCATCTCTGAATCGCTTGGCGACGAGACCCTTTGGAAATTATACAGTCGAAAATACAAAGAAAAGACGGACTACTCGGAATTCTGTGAGTTGCGTAGCTGCATTGAAAAAACGTTAGAAACGCAAATTAATAACGCGACAGGATCGTTGTCAGAATACCTGTTGCAACGCAGTGGTACTTCACAACTTGTGCGGGCATTTGCCTCCCGATTATGTGAGCTGAGTGATAATCCAGATGTGTCAATGCTAATGGCCAACTATGTGCTTGGGCAACGGGAATACCCAAGACCAAGCACGCGGACGACGAAACACTTCGAACGCGCTAACGAAGAATAGGCCAGTGGCGATGTATCATGGCAAAGCAGTTCATTGTAGCAAATGGAGGAGCAAGAAAGGACACGCACGGCAATTTGGTTTGCTGGCCAAACTCTCGCCTTTTCATGAATGTCGAATCACTTTCACTTGCTGTTTCGGTCGCGGCTAGATGTCGTTGCTACTTGGGACGACACCCAAGTAGCGATTCGTTGGTGGCAGTTGTGCCCGATGCGAAAAGTCAAACGAGAAGTCGATGGCAAGTGGATCAAGGTACCTGCTGAACCGACCGAGTTTGAACTCAATGCCATCCGAAACGATCCGATACGGTTGGCGACTATTCGTCTGGGTTTGAGCGACCTGTCGTGGTGGATGCGTCTGCTGTGTCAGTACATCGCTTTGCGAACCAACGGGGAAGATGGCGACGGCCTGGGTAGGTTTTGGCAAGGCCGCTATAAAGCCGTTCGAATTCTTGAGGAGGAGTCGCTGCTGGCTTTTGCGGCGTACATCGATCTCAATCCGATTCGAGCTGCGTTCAAGAACGTAGCGGGCGCAGCCAAGAGTGTTTCGGAGGCGAGGATCCTGAAGACGCATCGCAAGTTCTATCGAGCGCGGGTCTGAACAGCACCACGATCACCAAGCACGCAAGACGAACCGAGCAATGTCGTCTCGACTGGATCCGGCTTGAGACGCTTTAGGTAGAACCGACGCTTGGAAATTAAGCTTCGCATCGCGTAAACTTCCTTCGGTTTTCCCGCTACGTTGGCGAACAAGCGGCCGAAATTCTGGATCTGGGACGCGTTGTTGCGAGGATTCGAGAAAGGCCGACTGCGAAGCCTATCCCTACCACGGAGAATCCATAGGTAATTGTCAGCGGATTGGAGTGGAGGCTAGAATTGTGATATGATATTACTTGCATTCGTGTTGGATCGGAAATTTGTACCAGCCTATTGCGTCTGTCGCATTTCGTAGGAGAACAATGACAATTATCATTGAATTGGCACCGGAGCTTCGAGAACGTTTGCAAACCGAGTCCGCCAAGCGTGGCCAAACGGTGGATGCTGTGGTAGTAGATTTGCTCAACAAGCACCTTCCGATGAGCAAACAGGCCAGTATCCAAACCTTGCGGCAGTGGGCGGCTGAAGTGGCGAATTTGTCCGCTGAGGAATATGCTTCCAATTTGGCCGTCCTAAGAGCGATTGATGAAGTCAGGCTTTCGGATCGAAAGTTGTTCGAAACAGTTTCGTCAAATCCACTCCAACTATGAGCAACGCAGTCATCCTGGATGCAGAACGTTTGGGTGATTCTGCCTGAAATCGCCGATTATGAGGTGATGGCATCTTTTCGTCCTTTCCCTTTGGAATTGACACGAGATACAATAGTCCGAAGTGTTTTATGGGATTCCTGGGAGATTCGTATGGCCACAGTTGAAGAACGAGTTGAACAATTAGAGAAGGAAGTACGTCTTCTTAAGCTTTCGCAATCAAACAAAATCGATCTTGCCGCGAAGAAACCAGGGTGGATCGCTCAGATCGATGGTTCGTTCAAAGACGACCCCGATTTTGCAGAGATTCTTCGGTTGGGGCGTGAAGAACGGCAAGCAGATATTCTGAATGACGAGTAAGGTCGATGTTTATTCTCGACACGGATCACCTTGGCATCTTGCAAGGTCCAAGGGGCGAAGAATGCGTAAAAGTGCACAAAAGAATTGCAGATGTTGGTGATTCGAACGTATACACAACCATCATCTCTTTTCACGAGATTGTTGCAGGTTGGACAAAGTATGTGAAACAGTCGAATAGCCCACAAAAAATTGTCACTGGCTACGCTCGACTCGAACAAGTTCTTAAGGACTTTTCTTGCTCTCAAGTTCTTCCGTTCAGCCTCGCAGCATCCGAGGTATTTGAGGACTTCAAGCGTAAAAAAATTCGTGTCGCAACGATGGACCTTCGAATTGCATCGATCGCAATCAGTCAGCACATGACTGTCATAACACGAAATACAGTTGATTACGAACGCATTCCTGGTTTGATTGTCCAAGACTGGACCATTCCAGTTTCTTAGCCTCGCGTTCCTATTCGCCGCGTCCCATCTCCTCTGCTTGCCAGGCCGCATAGTTCACAAGGTTGATCGTTCCGTCGGCATTGGTCCTTGCGCCGGCGTCTCTCGCCCTGTTTATAGACAACCAAGATCTTTTGAGATCGCACTATCGCACAGATGTGGCTGGCTACCCCTCTACTATGAGCTGTGTCCCTTAGAGTCGGACACCATCGCAACCAGTTGAAATCGATGCTCGCATCTACATGGCTGCCGAGCGAACCTTCCTAGCCTGGATTCGCACGGGCATCGCATTGATGGGCTTTGGTTTCGTGGTAGCCCGTTTTTGATTATTTCTCCGTGAGCTCTCGTTGGCGAACTCGCTGCCAAATCCGCCCAGCCAAGGCTACTCGCTGCCCGTTGGAATCGGGCTCATCGCTTTTGGAATTGTTGTAAAAAGTGTCTCCGTGGTTCGACATCGTCGCTACATTGCAGCCATCGATCGGAATGCGTTTCGAACGGCCTTTGGGTCCACCTTTGCGATCTGGGTTGCCATCCTTCTTTCCTTAATCGGGCTCGCAATGACGGTTTATCTGTCACGACTATAAACGCTTTCCCAAGAGGGCGTTTTCATTTGCCCGTCAGAAGAAAAGTTGGCAACGGGCCTCCCTTTAACCGTAATAATGGGGCTGATAGCGAGCCGCATCGATGGTCGCCCAAATGTGCATGATCCAGCCCAACAGCACAAACCAGAGCAATGTGGCGGTAAAAAAGAATACGGCTGCGGCGAAAATGCGACCTTGGCACAATTGCCCCAAGCCAGGGTAAATGAAGCTTGCGATAGCGGAAATGACATTTCCTGCGGAGCCTTGGCCGGTCATTTGGGGTTTCCTCGATTCAGTTTGTAAACACGGAATGGTATTCTGTTCAACCGTTAGCCGTAGGCGTAGGCGTACGTGAACGATGGCGAGTACGACTTCGGCTGACTGTTAAACCATGTAAAAACTACCGATCCTAACCCGATACGTAAGTGAGGGACCTGTGAAATCGTCCCTCGCTGACGCTTCGGGTTGGGATACACCACCCAGCCGCTCGCTTTATTAGGTGGAATTCGCTTCCTCGGGTCGGATATTGGAAATTTCTCACTTGGTCGCTGATCCGTACAAGGCTAGTATGCCAACATGAGTACAATAGGAACGCCGTTAACCCTTACCAGGTAACTAGCCCATTCCTGTGAACTAGCCCGCCTCCAATCCAAGTTCGGTTTCATGAATCAGCCTGTTTCGCCACCCATCCAAGACGAGTTACAGCAAGCCAAAAAGCTTCAGGAAACCTTCCAAAACATTCGTTATCAGATCGGCCAAGTGATCGTTGGCCAAGACAAGACCGTCGAGCAGTTGCTCATCGCCATCCTGGCAGGCGGTCATTGCCTGCTCGAAGGAGTGCCTGGACTTGCCAAGACGCTCATGGTCCGTTCACTGGCACAAGCCATGGACTTGAAATTCCATCGCATTCAGTTTACGCCAGACCTGATGCCAGCCGACATCACCGGTACCGACATTATCCAGCAATCGGAAACGGGCAGTCGGCAATTGTCGTTTGCCAAGGGACCGGTTTTCACGCAAATACTTCTTGCCGACGAGATCAATCGCACCCCCCCAAAAACACAAGCCGCACTTCTCGAAGCCATGCAGGAGCACTCGGTGACCGTCGGGGGCAAAACGTACAAGCTGTCCGCGCCTTTTTTTGTTCTTGCAACCCAAAACCCCATCGAACAGGAAGGAACATATGCACTCCCCGAAGCCCAACGCGATCGATTCTTATTCCAAACCATCGTCGATTACCCAACGCGTGAACAAGAAGGGGAGATCATCGAACGCACGACTGGGGCTGGCGTTGGCCAAATCTCCCCGGTGGTCACTGGTCCAGAGATCATTCGATTCCAGCACATCGTTCGGTTGGTGCCGCTTCCAGAACATGTAAAGCAGTTCGTCCTCGATGTCGTCCGAGCCTTAAGACCCAAAGAATCCGATGCACTGAAGTGGGTACCTCAGCAAGTGCAGTGGGGCCCCGGCCCCAGAGCATGCCAGCAGATTGTTATGGCCAGCAAGGCTCGAGCACTTCTTTACGGTAGATTGCATGTCACGACCGAGGATGTCGAAGCGTTGGCCGCACCTGTGCTGCGCCATCGCATCGTACCTACCTTCAGCGCCCAAGCGGAAGGCATCGACGCCGATACCATCATCACACGTCTGCTAAAAGAGCTTCCGCGACGGAAAGCCAATTCTCCTAAAACCGCCTCCGCATAGATCGTGTCAAAGTGAAAGCACCTTTGTTGCGTTGGTTGTCTGCACCGGATCTCTCCCGAGTTTCTCAGTTGCAATTGTTGGCAAAGGGGGTTGTCGAGGGGGTAAGCGGTGGATTGCATCGATCGCACCACATCGGCTCCAGTATCGAATTCAAGGAGCATCGTCCTTATGTACCCGGTGACGAAACGCGATCGATCGATTGGAAGCTGTTCGGCAAGACCGATCGCCTCTACATTAGGCAATATGAGGACGAAACGAATCTGCGTTGCACGATTGCCATCGACCAGAGCGGCTCGATGCGATACGCGGGCTCACGTTGCAATGGAATCTCCAAACATGAGTTTGCCGTTCGTTTGGCTGCTTGCTTAGCGTACATGCTCGTCAATCAACAGGATGCCGTTGGATTGGCAACGTTTGATTCGAAAATTCGAACCTATATCCCGCCGCGAAGTCGGCCCAACCATTTGCAGACGCTGTTCGAAGCGATGTCGGTCTCGAAACCCGGTAACGAAACCGATTTGAGCATTGTTTTGCAGAGTCTTCTCAATCATTGCAAACGCCGCGGTCTCGTCTTTCTCATTTCCGACTGCTTCGGCGACGCAACAGCCATTGTCCAGTCATTGGCTTTGCTGCGAAGCAACTACCAAGAGATTGTTCTCTTTCAAATCTGGGACGATGATGAAATCGATTTTCCATTTCAAACTCGCACCATGTTCCGGTCGTTGGAACTGGAAAGCCACCAAGTCCTAATCGACCCAACTAGCTTGCGTACGGCGTACTTAGAAAACCTTCAATCGTTCCGCCGTGAATTGCAACATGGTTGCCTGAAAAACCGTGTGGATCTAGTCTCCGTCTGCACATCCGAATCCTATAGCGCAGTGCTCTCGAACTACATCGCCATGCGAAGGAACAGAGCATGACGCTATTGAATGGCTTGCTTGCCTTCGGTGCCGCTGCCTTTACGATTCCCTTGATCATTCACTTGCTCCACCGCAGTCGGTACCAAACTGTTGACTGGGGGGCCATGCATTTGTTGCAGTCGTCTCGCAACCACAACTCGCGACGGATGCAGTGGCAACAACTCTTGCTCTTGCTGCTTCGATGTGCTTTGCCGATCCTTTTGGCGTTGGCTATGGCGCGACCGCTCTTGCAATCGTTTCTGTCGGCGGATGGTCAGTCCGCGATGTCCATGGCCATTGTGATCGACGATTCGATGTCGATGTTCGCTACCGACCAGCCGGATACGAAAGACGCGGGTAAAACACGCTTTTCGATTGCATGCCAATCCGCCGCCGAAATCCTGCGTGAGCTTCCCGCTGGCAGCAATTGCATCGTCCTCTTGGGCGGAGCCAAACCTGAAGCGTTGACTGGCCAAATCCCAGACGAGCTAGCATCGAGACTCGGCGAGGTCGGTCAGCGTTCCATTCCAGCAGGAGAATTCAATTGGGAAGATTCTATGAAAGCTTCGCTCCAATGGCTTGCAACTAGCCAACATCCGAGAAGGCACTTGGTTCTGATATCGGATTTTCAGAAACACGAATGGACCGGTATTTTGGGCCCTTGGCCCGAGGGGAGCGACGTTGGGTCCATCCGGCCCGAGGTCTCTTATTTGAGCGTAAGCCCGAAAACTGAATCGACAACATTGTCTCAACCTCTCAATCTGTCCGTTCACGCGGTCACCGTGACCCCTACAATCCTGACCGTGGAGCGACCTGCATCCATTCTGACGACATTGGGAAATCACGGAGCCACACAAAGCGACGGTGTCGTCGTCGCAGTGTTCGCAGACGATGTTGAAATAGACCGCCAAGAAGTTTTCATCGCAGCCACATCAACAACCCAAATCCGTTCTCGCTGGTCACCGCAACGAACTGGTGATCATGTCATCCGAGTTCAGATTCTTCGAGACGATCAGCTGATCGCAGACAACCATTTTTCGGCAGGCGCGATCGTTCAAGATCCGATTCCAATCCTGCTGGTCGATGGTGATCGCCGAAACGAGAGCATGCAAAGTGAAACCGATTTCTTACGTTTGGCGTTTTCCCCCTTTTCGTTGTTGTCCGGAGAAAAAGGCGATGTGTTTCTCTCCAAAACCATTGCGCCAGAGGAACTGAGCGAATCGATTCTAAAGAGCTATCGAACGATTTGTCTCTGCAACGTCCGAGAGGTCAACGATCTACAGCAAAAATGGTTGCGGGACTATGTTGAACAAGGGAATGGTTTAATGGTGTTCTTGGGGGATAAAGTTCGTACCGAGCAATACCAAACTTGGCCAACGTTGTCTAACAACGGGCTACGAATCGCCAACTATGCGACGCGGATGAAAGTGCCGGCGGAACTAGCCGAAGGTCCCGATTCACAGTTGACGGCAAGCGACCTTGCATTGGTCTCCGGGGGGCGAATCAAGACGCAGCAGATCGAATTCCTCCCCCTTCGAGAAATGTCTTCGGCGAGCTTAAACTCCTTGGCTAGCGTTCGCTTTGAGTATCGTACTCCTATGGAGCTGGATCCAGCATCGCTAATAAGATCTTCCGACGCTTCTGTGGCTGTGCGTTTCGAAGACGACCAAGCGTGGATCTTGGAATCGAGAATTGGCAAAGGAAGATGCTTATGGATCAATACCGCGTGCGACGATGACGATTCCAATTTGCCGACACGCACGATTTATGTCCCTCTGGTTCAAAAGCTCGCAGCCTTCATTTGCAATGCGGCACCTCCAGACACGACTGTCGTCGCCAGTGATCGTTGGACGCGCACATTCATTGCTTCTAAATGGGAGCCAGGGGGCGCGACAAAACAAGTTCGGGTAAGCAAGCCTGACGGACAAGTAGTCGTGGAGCCATTGGCAGCAGACGGAAAAATGGAGTTCAATGACACACGTCTTCTAGGGACTTATTTTGCAACGCTCGCGGATAGCAGGCCCAACCAGTCGTCCAATGAACATGGAGGAAATGCGTCGCTTGAACGCTTGGTTGTTTGTTCAAGGAGCAAAGATTGGAGTTCCTCGCAGGAGTCAAACTTAACTTATTTGACTCCTGGTGAGATGGCGACGCTAACCGCCAGCAGCAACGCAACCAGTTCGGTTAACGTTCGCGAATTGCTCAACACGTTCCGATTAAACTGGCATGGGCGTGAGGTGTGGACTTGGATTTGGACAGTGCTCGTTCTTTGTTTCCTTGCCGAAATCGGCTTGGAGCAAAGCCTCTCACCGAGATTGAAGTCGAGACCCATTCCCGTCACTCGGCAGTCGGTTCGAGGGTCGATGTCATGACAGCGCTGCGATTTTCCGGATCATGGCCCTGGTGGCTTATTCTGTTAACCAGTCTCGCGGGCTCATTCTGGATTGCACGTTGGTATTGGCGTGAAACTCGCCACCTTGGCAATTCGATGCGTTGGCTTCTGCCTACCCTTCGCGCACTCACGTTTTTCCTGATCTTGTTCATGCTTTCGGGGCCAACTCTCTATCACCAACATATCGAAGGGGAACTGAGTCGGATTCGGATTCTGCTCGATGTGTCCAAAAGTATGTCGACGGTCGACGATGCGGCAGGAAACCAATCAAGATTGGGTCGAGCGCTGGAATGGCTTCTCGGTGTTGAATCCATGCCAAAATCAGGCCAAGCGGGATGGCTCAATGAGTTGAAGAAACATCATCGAGTTGAATGGCAGACCTCGGGCAACGCAAACGAGGAATTATTACTTTGGGATTCGCAGGGGAATAGCCCTCTTCCAACGGCTGAATCAATTGTCCCCCATGGCATCAATTCACCGCTCGGCGAGTTTCTGTTTGGGGCAATCCGCCAAAGTGTTTCGTCGACACCCGCGCTAGTCGATAGTGCTGCGAACAAGCCACCAAAGTCACATGCTGAATCTTTCGCGGCGGTCGTATTGATAACCGATGGGCAGAGCAATAGGGGCATGAGTCTCTCCGACGCAGCGACACGCTTCGCAACGGAAAAAGTCCCATTGTTTGCGATCGGGGTTGGAAGCCAAGCCGAGCCGGAAGATCTCGGAATCCTTCAAGTGGAGCATTCACAGCGGGTCTATCGCACCGATCGACTTCGTGGCACGATCCTGATCAAGGAGCATATGAAGTTGGGGACGCCATACCGCGTGGAGGTCAAACATCTTGAGAAAAGCGTCTTCTCAAAGCTCCTGCAGTCGGCGGATCTAGGGTCGCGACGTATTGAGTTCGACATACCGGCCGAGCCGCTAGTGGACCGATCCAAAGAACGATTGCTAAACGGGACGACATATAGTTCTCTGCCGATCGATCTCGATTTTTCAATTGAGTGCGAGGCAACGGAAGTTAGTCTTGAGAATAATGTCTATGCCTCTTCTTTATGGGGTGTCGAGCGAAAGAATCGTGTCTTCGTTCTCGATCGGCGAGGTGGCTGGGAAATGCGTTACATCAAAAACGCATTGGAACGCGATGTGGCGTGGGAATCGTTGGTGTCGATTGGGCGGAGCGCCTTTGCCCAAGAGTTTTTCCCGAAATCGAGAGCTAAGTTGTTCGAATTCGACTTGATCATAGCGAGTCTCGATACGGTTCGTGACTTCAACCTGGAACAACAGACTTGGATTTCAGACTTTGTTGGAGTAAGCGGAGGTGGACTCATCCTCATCGATAGCCCACGCGAACGGCCAGCTTCGACCATGGAATCGGTGCTGTCGGCCTTGTTGCCCGTCCGCGCGATCGACTCGTCCCAACAGATCGAACCCCAATCGATGCGGATTTCCCCGGCTGCGTTGAACCAACCTGCTTTTCAAATTTCTGACAACGCGTTACCGAATGACCAAACTTGGTCTCAATTGCCAGTACCCAAGTCTGTTCGTAGGGTGACACTGGAGCCCGGTGCAGAAGCCATGGTGGAAATAGTAGGAAAAAACCCTAGTGACGAACTGCAAACATTGATCGCCTCGAAGTTGTTTGGCCAAGGCCGGGTCATCTATTTTGCAAGCGAGGAAACCTGGCGTTGGCGATACAACGTAGCCGACCTTTATCATCAGCGTTTTTGGACTCAGATCGCCACTTGGGGAATGCGAGCCCCGTTTGCAGTCAACGATGCTTTTGCATCGCTGGACTCGGGCTCTAGAATTTATTCCACGGGTGATTCGATTACAGTGCGGGCACGGCTCAAGCAGGATGATGCAAAGCCCCTAGAGAACGCCTCTGTTAACGTGGTCTTGGAACGCGATGGCGAGCGTCATGCTTCGATTCCACTGAACGCGGAACCGGACGCTCGCGGTTTTTACAAGACGACTTTCGGACCAATGCCCGAGGGGAACTACCGAGTACGACTGGAGGTGGTTGGGATCCCAAACGATGCCTTAACGCTTCAAACGCAATTCGTGGTTCAGCCTCCAGTCGATATCGAAATGACTACTTTAGCATGCAACGCGGCGACTTTGCGAGCTGCCGCCTCCATGACAGGCGGCGAGTTTGCGTTGTTGGAGGATGCCGCAACCATTTCTGAAAAACTAAAGCCGTTTCGAACCGGTAAAATGGTCGAATCCCAAACGCTATTGTGGCAAAGCTATCCGTGGTTTGCGACAATTGTCGGACTCTTAGCTATTGAGTGGTATCTCAGGAAACGTGTAGGACTAATCTGATGAGCCAGTATCTTCCCACCAGTTCAGCAACTGCTGTTTCGATAGCAACGCCGAGCGAAACCGTCGCCCGATTCCTTGCGCGTTTCAACAATCGGCAAACGCGATTGCAAGCCGTTCGAGGATGCGCAATCGCGATCATCGTGTTGATAAGCGGTGTATGCCTCATAGCGGCAATCGATTGGTTGTTCCCACTGCCCGAATCAGGGCGGTGGTTGCTGACCTGTTCCGCTTATGCAATCGCAATTGTCTCGGCTTGGCGAATTGGGCTCAATCAAGTCTTCTATCAACCCAGCATAGAAAACGTAGCCTGGTCGATTGAGCAATCGAGTCCCAATCTTCGGGAGAGCCTGCTAGCAACGGTGGAATTGCGGCGACCCGACGGAACGACTCGTTCGGGCTCGCCACTCTTTGTTGCGGCACTGGAACAAAACGTTGCGCGCGAGCTAAGTAGCTTAGAAATCGATTCTCTTTTGCCATGGCGAAAACTTTCAAAAATCCTTGTCACATTGATTGCTGTTCTCGGCGGCGTGGTGGCTGCATGCTGCATACCCAATGCTAAGCTTTCGGAGAGGTTGGGGCGTGCCATGATCCCGTTTGTCTCCTTCGAACGCGTTTCCAATATTCAAATTAAAATTCTTGATCCGAGCCCGAATTCTCTTTCCGTTCCGTCCGATCAAATCATTCCATTTGTCGTTCAAATCACGGGCGGATCACCTACGGAAGCAACTCTGGAACTGATCGAGTCCGATGGTTCCCAAGGAAAAACCGGCGATTCAAAAGGTAGGCAAAATAGTCAAAGGTCGCTCAAGATGAATCGCGTCGGCGATTCCCCGCTATTGTTTTCGCTTTCCGCTCCGATTTCCGATCTGCCAACAAAATTTCGAGTCCTGGCAGGAGATGCGGAAACGCTTTTCCGAACGATCCAGCCGATTGCCCGCCCTAAAGTCCTTGCCTTCCATAGCGAGATCGAACCACCAGCGTACACACGCGATGCCAAAGAATTGGCATCCGCTGCACGCTGTGACCTTCGAGTGCTCAAAGGAAGTCGCGTCAAACTGGACATCGACGTCAATCAAGCTCTGTCCCAAGCTCTCATTGCGATGGAGTTTCCCGCCTCGGGACGAAAAGAATCCATCGCCTTACAGCAGGTTCATTCGATTGGCTCGATACCGCTGACGTCCAATGCGATTCAGCGATTTACCGCCGACTGGGTCGTTGAGGAGGATGCCACCTATCAAGTGCGATTAACTTCCAATTTCAAATACAAAGGAAACAGCATCGAAAACACTTATAGTCCCCGATACAGACTTGATACCTTCGACGATACGCCTCCGATGATTTCTTGGAAAGCGACTGACAAGACGATTTGGGCCGAGCCACCAAAAGCCAATCAAGCGTTTATTGTCGCCCCCGATGAAATCGTAAACCTTTCGGCGACGGTATCCGACAACTTGCCGATCGAACACCTTTCGCACGAAGCCTCCATCAATCGCGGTCCATGGATCACAGTTGAACCGAGCCTGAGTCGCACAGCCATCGCGAACGCCCCGCCGATTGTTTCGGAAGGGCAATCGTCCAAGAACGTTTTTATGGCTCAACCAAATTGGACTTGGGATTTGCTCGGCTTGGCTGCCAGTAGCGGCGATTCTGTCGCAACCCGAGTTACGGCCATCGATCGAAAAGGGAGCACGTCGCACTCACCCACAATCGTATTCAGTCTTGCCGCACCAGGTTTCGATCGAGATAGGCATTCGAGCTTGATTCGGCGTACGACGCTTGTTCCGTTGCTCGACGCGCTTGCTGTTGCGTTGAATAAATCCAGAGATCAAATGCGACCTCAATTGGACAGACTAAAAGACATAAAACTCCCGTTGGACGAACGCACCAAATCGATCAGCGAACTTCGAACTACCGTTTTAGCTAGTGTCAAGGCGGCTCAAGCAGTTCAACAATCGGCCGAAGGAATCATGAAAGAGCTTGGTCGATGTGTGGATCAGGCCGAAGTCGAGTTGGTGGTCCGTTTGATTGCAAGGATCGAGAAAGAGTGGCTGGCAACGATGTCCTTTGGTATCGACGCGTCCGTGCCTTCCTTGGTCCCGGATCGGGAACCGCAATCGGTCGCTTGGACTCAGAAGGAATACGAACAACGAATCAACCGTATGCTTCAAGCCTACGACTCGGCCTGCGACAACTCCAAGCGGTGCACGGATATCTACCGGCAGTTCATCGGCCTCGAATTGCAAGCTGCACTAGCTCACGATCTCACGAATCTGCGTGATCATCAGCAAAGCGTTTTAGATCGAACGCCGCCTGCCGACTTTACGACGCTTTCTCGGTCGCAACAGATGGCAGAGCAATACACGGAGGCAATCGTTAAGCTGGCGACGGACGTGGAACCGAATCTAAACCAGGACTTTCACAATCGGATGTCTGAGCTCTATCGCTGGTTAGATCAAACTCGAACAGAAATAGGGGAGCTGGTAAAGCAGGAGCCAAGCCAACAAGCCAACAGCGCTTTGCGAAACCGCATCGATCGTTCTGCTGTCGAGCTGAAAAACGTGCGATGGGCTTATAATTTGCAGGGGAATTTGACCTGGGATGCCATCAATGGCAGAAAGGAGTTAGTGAACAGAAGTGGCTCGCTTTGGTTGAACTTCGAACGTTTCTCGGAAAGGCATTATCGGCGAACCGAAGTGAACAAAGAGAAATCGCTCCCGACGGACGAATCGCTGGCCAGAAACGAGTTTCTGATTAGTGAAGTGACCGGGCCGATCCTATCGGCACTTGGCCAAATGTTGGACCGTCGCGATATTCATCAGCGACGTTCGTTCACCGACCCGTTGTTCGCAAGCGACATGGGCATGGCGTACCGTGCCTGGACAAGTGTCCTAGAACGATGGGTATCCGAACCCATGAATGCGACTTCGTTGTTCACCGATATCCAATCGATCGCCAAAGCGTATCGTATTTTGGAATCAGCCCACGAAACCGTAGAAGCTCGGATGGTCGTCCAGTCGCTCCTGCCGATCGAGCAATACGAATGGAAATCGCTGGATGGGCAGTTGATCAATCCTAAACAATGGGACAGCGTCAACGTTCGGTTGGAGATTGCCCACCAATGGATGCGAGACGCTGGCATACCGCACGAGGTCGCAGAGAAATACAACGCATTGCGATGGTCGGAGCCCGCTCAGAAAATCAACATCAAACTCAATGCACGCCGAGAAGCCAACAACACAAACCTTGTTTCGAGCGCCGACGAGCTTCGGTTGCTGTTATCGCTTTGGTCCGCAGCCGATCGCGAGGCGAAGCCGATCTTAGACGCTGCTCGTGCAACGTTGGCTAAGTTTTCGCCATCGGTTTCCAGTCTTGCCAAACAGGCTGCCAATGCAACTCAAAAACTGCAACGGCTAACCGAAAACATGAGTCCGAATAAGCCTGAGACGAATCAGGACAAAGACTCAAATAAAAACCATTCCATCCCGTCCCAGGATCAAATCCAACGCGAACGCGAAGCGAGCGAAAGCAGGATTTCGCAATTGCAGGACGCCCTGATCGAGCTTGCAAACAAACAAGACCTATTGGACAAGGCCGAACTAGACGCCGCCCGTGATAGTGATAGGTCTCTGAAATTGCTCGATGCAGTCGTGCCGATGATGAACGAAGCGATTGATGATCTTCTGGAAGCAGAACGAGAACAAACTTCAGAAAAGCTCGATATGGTAAACGAAGCGATTCGACGGGAATCGAAAGCTGTCCAGGCGCTGGAAAAGATCTCTGATCACTTTGCGATGTTGGCGGAACATTCGGAAGATTCGCAGACCAGCCCTGAGCTGGCTCAGTCCAGCGCGGATTTATCGAAAATGGCAGAGGAAGCCTTGACGGAACTTTCAGGTTTGCCCGCGCCGATTCCGCAACGCGATGACGCCCAAGACTACTTGCGGGCGGAACAGCTCACGGCTCTTGCCAATAGCGATCCAGAGTCGCTTCTGAAGCAATTGGAGAGTGAATTGAAACGCAACCCACCCATGCAGCAAGAACTTTCTGAGATTTCCAAAGCGAATGCCGAATCACTTGCCAAAGAACTGCAAAACGCTTCGAGAATCGAGGAAGCTCTTGGGAAGCAATTGGAAAGAGCGGATGCAAGTCTTACAGGAGAAAAACGGCTAAGGTTAGACCAATTGAAGGCCGCTTCGGAACAGACCGAACGATTTGCAGCAAGGTTGCTAGACAATGCAGTCAGGGCCGCTCAAAGGGCTGGCGAAAAGGAGCAATCGTCGGCCATCGGGCAAGCTGTTGCAGAACTGCGTCAGGCGTCACAATCCGTTAAAGGGCTAAACGAAGATACGTCGCGTCGCGAAATCGAATCGGCCTCGGAAGCGTTGGAAGCCAGCTTAGACCAGACTCTTAAGCAAGTTCATTCGGCCAGCCAAGCCGTTCAGCCCACCATGGAGCGTGCCACCGAAAAAGACGAGCGTCGGCGGCAAAATATCAAGAACGAAACGCAAAGCATTCAGAATCAAAATCGCAATGAAATTCTTCATCAGGCAAGGGAGTACGCAGCACACTCGCAACGGCAAAGCGACCAGTCCAAGCGACGATTGCAGCAGAGTCAGGCAGAACTTGACAATGCCAACAAACAGCGACAATCTGCGATAAAGAATTTGCAGAAGAATCCCAACAGCGAGGCTGTGCTGGAGAGCCTCCGTCAAGCAACTGGCAATGTCGAACAGGCATTCGTGAAAAAGCAAACCGAGGAGAAAATGGCTGCACAAGCTGAGTCATTTGTAAAACGCGCCAAAGAGCAAATGGAATCGTTTGAACGTGCAGAGCGCGCCGATCTCGACCGCCCTAATCCACAAGCGGCGTTGGCACTCGAACAACTGGAAAGAGCCAAAGAGCAGTTGGGCCAACTTCAGGAACAAGTCAAATCGATCGCGGAATTAACCAAACGATTACCGCAGCCTCAAACACCGGCCTCGACTCTCGTGAACGAAGCACGCGAGCAATTCCAGGTTCAGGAAAAGGTCTTGGATGTAGCTAACCAGTTGGCTCGAAGCGGTCGCCATGAAGAGCGTCTTGGCAACGAGCGAGCTGCAAAAGACTTGGCGAGTCAAGCGGCGAGCGTGGATCAAGTGGCTCGCGGTTCGATGATCGAAGCCAAAGAAGAATTGAACCAGGCTTCCGAGAGCGCCAAGCGTTCAGAACATCAGCAGTACGATTCGGCCAAGAACGAAGAGGTCCAAGGGGCCTTCAATCGGCCGGACACATCTTCCTCGCAGGAAAAGCTGAATCTCGCTGCTCAAGACCTAACGGCTCAAGCCGAGCAAATCGAACAACAAATTGGAGGAATGAAGGGAAGTCAAAAGGCGAGTTCAATCACCAATGCGAGTGCGGACAAGGAGCCACCTGCAATCCGCGAGGCAAAACAGGCTGAGTCACGCGACATGGCTCGCATGCTAGATGTCTTGGATCGACAACTAAATTCGCCGCCGAGCACCAGCGGTAAGCCAACGCAAGGCGAAAGCAATTCGAATGACGGTCCTCCATCCAAGGGGAGTGAGCCATCGGAATCCCAAAGCTCCAGTTCGAAGAATACGACAGGTGAAGAAGACAGAAATGGCGCACGCAGCGCCTTTAAGGATTCCGTGAAATCGTCCGCAGAGAAACTGGCGGGAGCGATGGGGCAAGAGCGAGTAAGCCGTCGATCTGCAAGTCAAAATGCAAAGGACTCCCGCAAAGATCCGAAGGGAAAATCGACGCGCGGAAACCAACCTGGTCAGGGTCCGAATTTTGATAACGGTAGTGCGTTTGTTTTGCCTGGTATTGCGAGCGAACACTACAAGGATTGGGGCAAACTGAGGGATCAACGCGCAGAGGATGCCGTCGAAGGGCGTCGAGACGAATTTGACCCCGAGTTCAGTGAAGCCATTCAGGCATACTACAAAGCCCTTGGCAATCGCTAGTGCGAGCTACGTCGAAGCGTCCAAAACCGCATGCACACGACTGCTAGGGTCCTCGCGGCGTTTTGCCGCAACCGAACCAAAGTTGAGTTCCAATTGGTCATACTCTCGGCAACCCGCAAACTCCTTATAAAGCATACTCGGCTGCACATCGCGATTGTTTTGATATTTTTCGCTAGCGTACTCGCGAACTTCGCCGACGAGTTCGTGATAAAAAATCTGGCAGATCCGAATGCCAGCGTAAATGCGAATAGGTTGGACGGCAAACATCTCAATCGTCCAATGCCCACGGAACCCAACGTCACCAAATCCTGACGAGCAATGCACAAAAAGCCCGAGTCTCGCGATCGAACTTCGTCCCTCGATCATGGGTACCAAATTGTGGGTCTCGGTATGTTCAACCGTTCGACCAAGGAAAATCTGGCCAGGACTCAGAATGAGGCCCTCGTCAGGAATCGTGATTCGCCGAAATCGATTTGGATGCTTGACATCCAAAACGACCTCCTCGTAAACCAAGATCTCGTTGTGCAAGGTCAAGTTGTAACTGTTCGGATTGAGACATTCCTCACAAAACGGGGTGATATGAATGTCGGTCCCTTGCCGTGCTCTGATTTCTTCGCCTGAGAGGACCATGCCATAACCTACGCAGAGTTTTGGTGGACGATCGATCAAAAGTAGGATGCTGCGGGAACAGTCTCCTGACACAGAAGATCAGGATACACAGAAATGGGATTTCGTGCCGCTGGATCAGAATTTTTTATCACCATTCGGCAAAATTCGTCGTAGCGACTGCCAAAATGAGAAAAAATTACCAAGCCGGAATAATAGTTTCAATTCGCGAAGATATTTTGCGAACATGTTTGGGAGAGATCACGCTCCTTGTTATCAGTCATGGGGAGCAAATTCTCCCCCGCTGTGAATTTAGTGAACTTTTGTCCAAATGGCTCGTCAAATGCTCCGAACGGTTTCCGGGTTGGACACTATGGTGGCGACTACAATATTGCCGATACGTGTAGCAAGAGGCTACCGAAACGAATTCAGGATGGTCGGGTTAGATGTATTATGAAATTCAGCCGAAAACTACAAAACAAAAAGAAAAACGAAGCATTTGTGGCTCATTTCCGATTACTCGGCTTAAAGCGAGGGGAGTGTCGTACGAATATTATTCGTTCTGCGGCCCAAGCGATGTCGGTAGCTTTGAGTTACTCTGGAGATCATCACACTGGAGATAGCGTTCAGCACTTCGAGGACGACGTTCGCCGAGCCAAAATCGCGGTGGCGACTTATCGTTTGCTTGACCCACGCGAACGCGTGGATATCTACGAACGCGTGCAGCTGTGCTACCCGCTCGACAGAGACTACGGGGATTTACCGGCGACTTCGACTGGTAAATTGATAGACCAGATGCCAAAGGTACAGCCAAAGATTCGTCGACCGACCGGTTCAAACGTCAAATTGATGGGGCAACCGTTGATCAATGAAGCGATCGAAGGGAAAGCACCTGCAGACGAAGAGCCTGAGGCGGCGCCAACCCACAAATTCTCAAAACGGGGCAGCAGCGAACTATCTCTGGAAGAACGCCGCGGAATCGTACGTTTGATGCGAGAATCGGACGAATCCGCTTTGGGTGGGCTTTCCCCTCTGGGTTGGCTTCGATCGCGACTGGGGATTTAAATCACGACTTCGATTGATTCGGAAACAAGGGAGACGGGCCAAAATGGCCCGTCTTCTTCATTGGCAACCGATTTCATCGAGTTTCGCTACTTGATGACCGCCTTCGCGTGCTCGACTTTTTGCACTCGCATTTTATTCTTTCTCATCCCCTTTGAAATAGCCAACCAGTTTCCGTACGATCCGCTATTTCTTGGGTTGCTAGGCCTAGTACAGGCGATACCGGCCCTAAGCTTAGCGGTGGTGGGCGGCCATTTCGCGGATCGATTCAATCGCAGAAACCTCTTGATGTGCACGGTCACAGTTCAAATCCTTTGCGCATTTGGACTTTTGCTGGCTGAACGCTATGCGGCAGGCTGGTTTCTTGGTTCGGTCTACGCCATCATGTTCTTTCTGGGCGTGGCACGCGGTTTTGCCGAACCAGCCTTGCCAAGTCTCGAGGCCCAGTTAGTCCCGCACTCTGCGGCCATGAGCGCTGCGACCTGGGGAACTCTGGTATGGCACGCATGTGCCGTGGTGGCTCCCGTCTTGGCTGGAACATTGGTGGCACTTTTCGGTATGTCCGCGACATTTGCGACCAGCATGGTTTTCGGCGCAATGGCTTGGCTGTTGCTTTTGCGAATTCAATCCAAGCCGGTAAAACTGCATCCTTCGCATAATGAACCAATCCTTGAGAGTTTGACGGCGGGATGGCGGTTTGTCGCGAAGAAGCAAATCCTATGGACGGCGATGGCGCTCGATCTGTTTGCCGTTCTGTTTGGCGGTGCAGTCGCTATGTTGCCCTTGTTCGCACGCCATGTACTGCATGTCGATGCAGTATGGCTTGGTTTTCTGAATGCAGCCCCGTATTTCGGTGCATTGGTCACGGCCTTCCTGTGCATTAAGTATCCGCCCAAAGCGAAAGCCGGGGTGAAACTTCTGATGAGTGTTTTTGGTTTCGGATTTAGCATGATCGTATTTGCACTTTCGACCAGCCTTGCACTGTCGATGTTGGCGCTCTTTGCCGCTGGCATGCTTGATGGTCTTAGCGTTGTGATTCGCAAAGCAATTCTGCGTTTGTATTCGCCCGATCACATGCGGGGCCGAGTTGCTGCGGTCAGTTCGATTTTCGTGGGGGCTTCCAATGAGCTAGGGGAGTTAGAAAGCGGTTTGGCAGCCCATTATCTCGGGCTTGTACGCAGTGTCTGGATAGGCGGAATAGCAACGTTAGCAATCGTATCGGGCGTAACCGTGGTAGGGAGGGAGTTGAGAGAGTTCGACATGGAGAAAGGGAACTCGATAAAATAAGACTAAGCCCTGACAATTGCACCTGACTCGTTCGAAACCTTGGCACGAGTTAATGCCCCCGAGTTTATCTCGAGTTTATCTCGGGGGATGTTTACCTTGTCTCTAGAACAGTTGATTAGAACTCACGGCGTAAAGCGGTCAGGTTCAGGTTCTTCTTCGTGGTTCTGATATGCTTTTGACCGGCCAAAATTCGACTCAATTAACCTTCCTACCCACAATATTCCTACCGACGGCATTCATCGAAAGGTAGCAAGATTGATTGGTAGGAAGATAGTCGCATTCAAAACCAGATGATTCTATTTTACCTTGCGGACATTCTTAATAATGACCAGCGATCGATCAGGGCCGTCATTCCTGTCTCGATCAAGACTTGGCAGAGTGCGGGCCAGGTAACCAGCAATATCGCTCGCTCTCTCGTCCCACATGTCCTTGACGATGTGCAACATCGAGTTTTGATCCAGCGTTGCGTAGTTGACGGCCCGCTGACCCTTCTTTTTTTGCTGCGGTACTTGCTGGCTGTTGGTCTGGTCTAAGACGTTCGAAGTGAACGACAACAGGATTTCGCCTGGCTGCAAGCAGAATCGATTGCTGTTGAAAAGGGTATCCGGTTGAGCCGCCACGCGGGGTCCCAGCGAACCGATGGGGCGGAATCCGCGATGCGAAATCACAAAGGACTGAATATCGCCCGCACTACAAATGGAACCATAGCCGGTTATGGGATTGATTTGAATGAGACCCATCGAGCCTGTCCAGTCCGCGTCGCGCATTCCCCAAAGCGTGTCGTTGATGGTCCGCATGATCGACATCGGATTGTTGTTGCTCTTCCATAGGGTGCGTACGATCGATTGGATACTGGTTGCCACAATGGCTCCTTCGGGACCTGATTGGTTGGCATTCCCAAGCGAAATTGTCATCATCTCCTGTTGATTTACATCCCAATGATGAAAACCTCCGCCGATCGTTCCGTTTTGGAATGTCCAGCCGTTGACGTCGAAGTCTTCATGCAAAACTTGATTGTCCGGCAACATGCTTGCCTGAATGAGACTGGCGGTGTCAATTTGCTTTTGCACAGCCCGCGACTGGTGGACTTCTTGGCCCAAGAGCGATTGTTCGATCTCACACATCACACGTCCGGCGGCTAAGTTGGCCACCTCCACTTCCGTAGGACTGTAGGATCGCGGTTGTTCGGACCAGAACCACATGGTGCCATGTGGCATCGTCGTCGAGCCCACCGGGACGACCAATGCAGCCGAAAACTTTTCGGGACTAGGCCAATCTGGCATCATTTCAATATCGCTGAGCAAAACGGCGTTGCCCAAGAGTGCCTCCAAATCAGCCAGAGACCCCCGCAATTCGCGAGGCGGAGCGGTCAACCTCGTTTTGGGCAGGCCAATACAAGCTCGCATCTTCAAAGTGGACGTTTCATCATCCAGCAGATATAAGGCTCCAGCAACGGCCCCTACCGATCTCGCTACGCTATCCAAAATGGATTCCAGACGATCGGCTGTCTCTCGCCCTCGATCGCTGTAGCTAGTGACGCCCATGCCAGTCGCTAATTCAGCTTCCTGGTTTCTTACCGTTGCCTCGGCCAACTCCAACCTTGCCACCAAGCGTTCGATAGAAGCCAACAGATTTTGAGCCCGATCCATGGGCACAAACGAGGACTCCGTCGATTCCGAGGAATCCAGAACTCCGTCCTGCACCATGGTTTCAATGAGGCGCCAACGATTGCTGACTCCGCTTTGACCATGCAAATGGTGACCAGGGATTTTACTTTTCGAATCTGGCGGACGCGACCGTTCGCTGACACTCCAATGGGTCGCTTCTGTGAACGAACGCAGGACATCTTGGATCTCCTCTCTTGGAGAGCTCGATTGATTGCTGGCGAGAGTCAGATCGCTCGACGCAGCATTGGAGTTGGAGTCTTCAAGGTGCAGACGAAGATGCGATGGGTACCGGCGTTTCACGTTGGCTAGCTTCTAGGATTTGAGACAGTCGGATTGTGGTAGATGAGACCATGCACTTTGGAGTCGGTTTCGCGTTGGAGTGCGCATAAGCCGAGATGCCTGGCCGAAAGCTCCTATCGAACTCGAATACCATTGCAATTCATGTTAAACCTTGCCGGTTGGCAAAACTCTGATAGGGAGGTAGCCCTGCTCGGCATATTCGGTCCTAACGATTTGTCCGGGAATACAATTGGGGGCCGCGCCGACATCACTCTTCACGAATTTGCATAAATCGTAACGTTCGGCGTTAAAGTCAGAACAGTAGTTGTCCACGGAAAGCAATATGTCTCGGTGATTCGACAGCATTCTCTCGCCGATACTCTGGTCGTGGCGTGATTTTAGATGAATAGTCTAAGATCGCGACACAGCCCACTTGTTTAGACCCAACCCTGTTGCACTGGATGCAACCTAAACGAAGAAAAGGAGTCTCCAATGCTGGTACTCTCGCGACATCGAGACGAAAGCATCATGATCGGCGATGACATTGTTATCACGATTGTGGACATTCGTGGGGATAAAGTGCGGCTTGGTATCGAAGCCCCAAACGATATTCCTGTTCATCGACAAGAAGTCTATGAGGCGATCAAACGTGAAAATCGCAAAGCGAATCACATCCAACCGGCTGAACTCAATGGCCTCAAGGAAGATCGTCCGTAGTTGAACAGTCGCCAAAGCACATGCCCGTGAGGGTGCTTGCCAAAGCGTTGAACCTATCGTTCCCAATACTGAGTACGAAGACTCAGGTCTGATACGCGACAAGCCTCGAATTGGCTCGGTGAATGCCTCTGCAATCACTACCAATTCGAGGCTTGTCACTTTTTACGCCACCATGATTGGCGATCCAACCCAAGTTTCAACGCGGTTCCTTCGATCTGTTTGGCGAATCGCAAAGCGTCCACATAATAGCCAGCGGTTGCAGCCACTCCCCCCGAGACATTCGCTTGCCAAAATCCATTCAATCGCGCCATTAATTCTTCCCTGGTCCATTTGGCAATGATCGACGCAGCGGCAGATGGAAAAATCGAGTCTCCATCCACCTTGAATTGGATCTGCATCGCATGCCCATCCCATTTCGCGGTATATCGACTGCACGCTCGGCTCTCGATCGCGATTTCAAACCATTCCTCATCCAACATATAGGTCAGTATGGCTTGGTAACGATTCCGACCACCATGCTTGTCGCAATAGACTTCCGTGGCTTCACCCTTTCTCGCAAACTCCGTTACTACCTGTTTGACGAGCGCCAGCGATGCCTCACTCAGAAGAGTCGACTTGTTGCCGGTTCGATCGACTTGCCGATTGAATTCGATTTCATCGACCACACGCATTCGAACACCGACCAACGCAATCGCATGCAACTTCAACTTTTCGAGGCCTGCTCGAAAGTAGGCTGGCTGATCAGGGATCGCCTGGTCAAGTTGTTCGGTAAAGCCCGATGGACGCCCGACATACCAAGGAATTTTCAGCAGCCGCTCCCAATCTTGCCTTGCAAAGGACTCGATACGTGAATCCCAGTCCGACGGAATCGTTCCATCCATAGCGAAACACTGGAATCGTGCCCCAAGCATCAGCCCTTCGACAGCCAATGCTTCGCGGTGAATCTTTTTAGAGTCACCGATTGGAACATGCGTGGAGGTTCGTTTAATCGGCTTAGCCAAAAACTCGGGTTCCAGTAGTTGCGACATTTCGCAAGCGTTAAAAGCAACTGGAACACGCCATGCCGTTGCGCAAATCGTGAGCGGGCCCATGCTCGGACCATAACCTGCCTCGTCGACCCCAACCAACAGTTTTGTTCCCGACATCAGAAACGCTTCCGGGTTTCCGCGGGTTTCTTTTCGCCATCTTTGTCGGCTTTGGGTTTGTCACCTTGAAAGAACTTAAAAGGCAAATTGAACAAGTCGAGATCCATTTTGGGCAATGCTCCACCATTCGATTTCTCGGCGGCCGATTCTTCTGCACTTATCGGAACAGGCTCGATATCGATCGTCCCGACGACAATGAGTCGTTCTGGCAATTGGGTTAGGTGCAATTGTGCTCCTCGAAACCATTGGAGCCATGGCGCTTGATACTCGGCAGGCGGAAGGCATTTTGTGGAATCGAATCCTAAGGCCGAGGTTTTTCCTTGCATCATGCCGAACTGCTTCGGCCAGGCTGTGCTTTCCCACATCGCTTTCCGCGTATTGGAATCGGACGGCTCGAGCAGGTACTTGCCACCAAGCGAACACTGCAATTTTGCATCGAGTAGTTCTTCGGCAGATGCGAGTGCATCTTGCGGTTCGACCTTGAGTTGCTGCTGGAGAGAATCGAGCAACATCAAGTTGCCACGCGTGGCTTGTGCAGCCCGTCGAAACCAAAAAGTGTTGAACCATGCCGACAGCTTGCTCTTTTCTAAGTCACCGATCTTAATCCTGCCTTGTGCGAAATCCTCCGCGGGAATTGGACGGAGATAGAGTGTGCAGTTATCCAATATCGATCGATCGAACGAGAGGACACTAAAGCCCCCCATCTGCCAGCGCCATACTCCTATGATCAACTTCGAAAAGCCGAGCGCGTCCGGCGGTCCGCCCCCCAATCCTAAAGGTAACCGATCCAGGTAACCGGGCCGTGGCCATGCACCTAAATAGGCTGGCAGAGACTGCAACGTTCGCAGCGTCGCTAAAAGTCCTTTGGTTTCACCAGGGACTGGAGGGACCATGTCTTTCAGACCTGCAAACATCACATGATCCGGAGAATAAGATCGGCTCGTGCTTTGGCCAGCAAGATGCACTTGACAATTGATGACATCATCGGGAGGAAGCTGGATCTGGGTGCGTACTGGGGGCGCAAGCATACTTGAGAGCCAACCGTATTTTTCCCGACCCAATGGCGCAATGTACGCTTCGATCGCAAGCCGCTCGACTCGCTCGTTTGGATCCCTAGCAAAGCGACGAACGCCAACCATCAACGGATCGGTTTGCTGCCACTGGCTCGCATAAAAAGAAGCTTGTTCGCGATACGATTGCGCTTCCTCCACAGAGCAGTCGGAAAATTCCACATCGGCAATCGGCAAGAAACTCCCGCGTTTTCCGCGCAAAGAATCATGCCATGTACCTGAAAAAGCCAGCGTCTGCGAGCCGTCAACGCGAGTTTGGAAGGATGGTGGCAAATAACCGTCCGCAACTAACCGCTCAATACTGGGCGTGGATTGCTTGACTCCTGTTTCGGCGGCCGATGTCAAACTCGCTAGTTCAGCGATTTCGATCGCCGCTATGGCCTTAAGTCGACGTCGCAGTTCGATCTGATATTGGGGCGAGACAAGATTTCGAAAAAATTCGGAGGAAAGGTACACGAAAACATCATACTTGTTTTCGAGCGGCATCATCAAGCGAGCGAATCGGAACGCTTTCGAATCCCCCAACGATGGCTGGCCGCCGCTTACGTCAAGAAAGCGTTCGACGAGTTTTCTGCTGGTCGTCACAAACACGTAGGATCCGCGGTCCACCATGAACGAACGGACTTGGTTGTCCGGAGTGCTCAATAGGGAAACTTTTTCGCCTCCCACTTCAACGACTTCCAACTTGCAGCCAATGTCAGCTAGACGTTTTACCGCTGCAGTTCGGTCTGCATTGAGAGAAGACTTCAACAACGCAACGTTCTTGGCTTCGAAAATAACACCGAGGGAAGGTCCCTCCTGCAAATAGAGATCTTGTCCGACTATCGCCATATCCCCAATGATCGAGTCGCCAAAGAGCTTGGCGATGGCGGTGGTTTTGGTATTGAGCATCCGCTCCATTCGCTTATTCGTTTCGTAGTTGAAGCCACGAAGCACAGCCATTTGAGCTAGATCGCCCCCTCGCGTTTGACTCAGCGATTGAAACCAAAGATAATTCGAGAAGCCTGCAAAACGAAGATAATAGCACTCGGGAGGCACAACTTTCGAAATCGGTTCGATCACTAAGTTCTCGGGCGTGTAGGGAACTGCAGGATCAATCCATCTCGGTGGCTCCGGAGTCGGAACGAGCTTTAGGCTCATTGGCGGAGGCTTGCGCAACGACTCTTGGAAGAGTTCGGCTCTTAATTCCTCGACGCCTGCAACCAATGCGATGGTAGGCAAGGGATCGGATTGTTTTCGCTTGGATGGGCTCTTCTTCATAGGCTCGGGCAGTTCGAATCCATATCGGAACGCGAGCATATGGGTCAAGTAGCTTTCTACGATTGCGGGGTAGTCGCTTCGCTCCAACTGACGCTTGGCCTGTTGCACATACCCATCCCACCAAGAACGGACCAAGGCTTGGAATTGGGGCGCCTGAGACAGCTTGTGTGGACTTTGCTTGTTTTGAACTGGCCCCTGAACCGACTCTGGTAGCTTGATTGGCCTGACCTCGATCGTCGTCTCAAAGTCACCCGACAAACGAACTTCAAACGGCTCGTGCCCTCGAAATAGAAACTGGACACGAACCAATTCAAGGGGATCGATCTGTTGTTGTGCATTCTGAATGGCGCTCCGAATTCGACCGATCAGTGCTCCATTCCCCAATCGAAATCGATCACCCGTTTGCGCCGAATGCACCTCGGGGGGATCGCTGGTCAGGAAATCGATGGCTGGAAACAGGATACGATCGCTAGGGTCCGATACGACGATTCGCAGAGTTGTGGTCGGCTCCAGCTGCCCCGCCGGAATATAGAGACGAGCGACGCCGTAGGGTTCGGCAGCGATAGCTTCTACATTGCCGGGGATTGATTGCGCTACCAATGACGCCGAGGGCAAGAGTAACAGACAGAGGAAAGCTAGGCTTGAAAGCAAAAATGGTTTGCGTTGCGGTCGTACAAAAATCATCGAGCCACTCGATTCCTCTGGCGAGAGGTATAACGTTGCGTATTTATTACTCTCCTTCATTGTCGCGATCTGGCTGGCATGGACAAGGAGTCAAAACGCCCCGAATGGAGCACCGACATCATATCCTAGGGCAGTACATAGCAACCGAATTTAGTTAAGCATCGCCGATCTAGGCCGCATTTGAATTCTTCCGTCGCGTCCATTTTATAAAACGCCCCGAATGGGGCAGCCACATACTAGCCCAGGGCAGAGCGTAGAGACGGAACGTCGCTACGCGCCGCCCTGGGTAACGGCAAGACGTCCAATCGTTGCCCTGAAGGGGCGGAACTAGCTGATAATACGCTAGCAAAGTAGAAACTGGACGACCTCTGCTTTTGTTAGTATTCATTCTGCTGCTGACTTCGACTAAGATGAGTCGCATCACGGCAAAAGCTTGCATTTCAAATCCTTGCAAGCAATTGCAACTGAATCCGTGAGAACTCTGTGTTTCACTCAGTCCACCCTTCAACCCTATTATTGACACCGAAAGAGAATCCATTACGACATCCGACAATACTCAGGCCAAAACCCAACCAACTCCTAAGGATCCGGTCATTGGCTTGTTTTCACTGGTCTGCCTTGTCGTTGGCAACATGATTGGCGTTGGCGTTTACGTTGGTAGTTACTACTCCCTGCTGTCGCTCAAAGACGCTCGGTTGGTTTTGTTGGTCTGGTTGATTGGTGGATTGCATGCGATTTGCGGTGCGATCGCATACGGAGCGATTGCCAATCGATTGCCGGTGTCGGGTGGCGAGTATTCCTATTTAACGCGATGCGTGCACCCAGCCATTGGATTTGTGGCTGGCTGGATTTCGATCATCGCCGGGTTTACAGCCCCCATCGCGGCATCGGCTTTGTTAGTTGGGAAATACGTCGGAGGACCTGACTCGTCGACCAACTCGGTCAAGCTAATTGCCACTGCCAGCATCGTGTTCGTTGCAATACTGCATGGTTGCCATCTGAGAATCGGAGCTTGGTTTAACAACGCGGTGATCGCGATTAAATTCATTTGCTTCGGCGTATTTTTGTTCGTCGGACTACCGTTTGTCTTGCAGGGGACCAATACCGGCTTGCTTGTCGATGCAACCAGTGAATCTGCCTCCCTTGGCGTGAGGCTAATGGAGCCGTCGACTTGGATTCAAATGATCGTCTCGCTCTTCTATATTTCACTCGCGTATACGGGATTCAATGCGAGTATCTATCTGGCAGGAGAAATCGAAGGGCCGAATACCAATCAAAAGAATGGACGGAAAATAGTAAGTCGCTCCATGTTGATGGCAAGTGTGTTGGTCGTGGTGCTCTATCTAGTGCTGAACTACGTATTCCTGTTTGGCTTAAGCCCAACGGAAATCGCTGCTTCGGGTGAAAGCTATGTAGCCGCAGTCGCTCAGAACATCGGTGGCGATTGGCTATCCGGTATGATTCGAACCGCCATCATTCTCTCAGCGGCGACCAGTATCCTGGCCATGATGGCCATCGGCCCCATGGTGTACGCACAAATGGCCGAAGATGGCCGTCTGCCACAGTTCTTTCGCATATCGGACCAAGTTCCAAGAACCGCGATTGTGGTCCAAGGGCTATTGAGCATCGTGGCGGTTTGGGTTTCTCAGATCAAGGACCTAGTGACGTACCTGGGACTGACTTTAACGGCCTGCGGTGCGTTGGCAGTCTCAAGCGTCTGGATTGCACGCCGATTCATGGCGGAGCAATCGCCAGTCAAATGGTACGAGCACGTGGCCGCGTTGATCTACGTCGGTGTTGCCGTTTTGCTTTTGCTCGTGGCTGGCTCATTGGAAAGGGAACGCACTCAGTTCTATCTGTGCGTCGGCACGTTTGCTGTGGGGCTATTGATCTATGGGATCAACTATCTCCGGAAACAGTAGCGCTCGTTTGGCGAGCGGCAGAGTAAAAACTAGCTGCCAAGGGTTTCTATGGGAGAGCGAGGCTCCTGCCGAGCTAGGCGTTGGTTCGGCAGGAGCCTCTCCCTCCCGGTATAATCGATGCCGCCGCTCGCCTTAGAACACGTCTCGCTAACCTTTCGCGTTGGGAAATCCAGTTGCCAGTTCATCGAAACGCAGTTCCAAGTTCACCTCCAGATTTTGGGTTATGACCAATATTGACATAAAACGGGCGGTATGGGAAAATTATTTAAAGTCAAATAAATGAAGGCTTACCCATGTCATCATCCTTAACTTTATCCCTCACAGACGAACTTCGGCAGTTTGTCGACGAACACTCGGGCGACGGAACTCTTTACGCCACGCCAAGTGAATTCGTTCGTGACGTCCTTCGGCATCGAAAACTGGAACTTGAAGCTCAAAAGCTCCGAGAGGGTATTCTTGAGGGGTTCCAGGATGTGCTCGATAATAGACTCCATGAATTCAAAGGTGACCTAGCATCGATCATGAAAAAGGCGCGGTCGTGACCACTCCAACTCTTAAGGAAGAAGTCATTTTCCTCCGCGGCACACTTGGAGAATAGCCCTCAACCTCCAAACCAGTGGATTCCGCGCCCATTTCCCTTTCGAGCTTGGGCTATTTCGCATTGCGAATACAGTACAGCCGCTGGTCTGCCCGAATCAACAATCGATCTCCGGCTATCGAGGGAGTGGACAAGCAGATGTCACCCTCCTCCAGTTTGTTTGCGTGTAAAACCTCTAACTTATCACCGGCTCGAATCACCGTGCATTCGCCATCTTCATTCAAACAGAAAATCTTCCCGTCGTAGCTCCACGGGGAAGCCGTAAACGCCACCCCGCGATTCAATCGCTGACGCTCATAAAAAGCCTCACCCGTTTTGGCGTTCAAGCATGTTACGACACCGCCATCGTAAAGCACGAACAACTGGCCAGCGCTTACTAGCGTGCTTGGATTGTAAGGGGCGATCTTTTTGCTCGACCACACAATGTAGTCGTTGCTGGATTGATCTTTCGGCAACGTCAGATCCCCTTTGGCACCTGGCTTGATCGCGTACAAAGCCTTGGTCGGATCCATGACATAGCCCGAACTAACGTAGAGCAGTCCGTCCGCAACGTAGGGCGTTGCAATGGTGATACTCGACATGCCTTTCAATGACCAAAGCAAATTGCCTTTGAGATCGTAACTGCGAACAGCCCTCGTGCCAGCCGTGACGATTTCCGTTCCTCCTGAGTGTGCCCAAATAAAGGGGGTCGACCAATTGCTCTTCTCATCCCGATCGATGGACCAAAGTGTCTCACCCGTCAGTTTATTGAGGGCCGTCAGCGTCGACTGCTTGTCGTTGTCGTTTTGATAATAAAGAACATCACCGTGAAGCACAGGCGAACTTGCATTCCCCCATCCCATCCTCATCGGATGAGCCAGCAATTCATGCGTCCACACCAAATAGCCCTCCAAGTCGAAACAATAGATGCCCACGCTGCCAAAGCTCACAAACAGATGCTTGCCATCGGTAACTGGCGTTTCGGATGCATAACTGTTTTTGATGTGAATCGGGGCGGTCGGCGTGCCCGATCGTATCGTCTTTTCCCAACGCAATTTGCCAGAGGACAATTCCAAGCACATGACTTTCCACTCGTGTGTCGTCTTAGGGACATCGAGTCTATCGCCACCAAAGTAAAGACCCTTTCGAAGCGGCTCGGTAATCCCAGAATTGATGACCGTCGAAAGGAAGATGTTATCACCCCAAACAACGGGAGAACCCCAACCGCGACCAGGGATCTCTGTTTTCCACTCGACGTTTGCGGTCGCCGACCAACGATCTGGCAAACCGATGTTGCGAGAGACCCCAGTTGCGTCCGCCCCGCGAAACTGAGGCCAATTCTTTTGGTTCGTGTCTTCGGCCAGCGTTAAAGCAGCGGTCAAGCTGAAGAGGAAAAGGCTGCATCGAAATAGACAAGTGTTTGTGAATGGTTGCATCGCTGACCTTGTAGACGAGCGAGGCCCTTCGCTCGTTAAATTCAACAATTGAGCGAGGGCCTCGCTCAGCCACAAAATCCAACCATCCCGCTGGGTACCACCGTACCACACTACGCAAACAGTTCAGGCACGGCCAACGCCTTGACCAATTCTCTTGGCTGATTGAGGTGATTGTAAACAATCGTCTCAGGATCGATACCAAACGAATGGTAAATCGATGCCAGCAATTGAGCTGGATGCAATGGTGACTCGACGGGTGCACTGGCGGTCTTATCGCTCTTGCCGTGCACGTAACCGCGTTTGGTTCCAGCCCCAGCCATCACCGCCGTGTAGCAATAAGGCCAGTGGTCTCGACCATCGTCGGTATTGCCGTTGCCGCTGGTGCTCACTCCGCGTTCCGGTGAGCGTCCAAACTCGCCAACGGCTACCACCAACGTGTCCTCAAGCATTCCCCGCTGATCCAAGTCTTCGATGAGCGTAGACAAGCCCGCATCGAGCATCGGTGCCGATTGGTTCTTCATCCGCTTGGACAAGTCGACGTGATGATCCCAAGAATGGTTATCGCTGTTGGCAACCTTTGGCCAAATGACCTCCACGACTCGCGTACCAGCGTCGACCAACCTTCTGGCCAGTAAACAACTCTGGCCGAAGGCATTGCGGCCATAGGCATCGCGAAGCACGTCCGCCTCCTGGCTCAAATCAAACGCTTCTCGTGCCTTGCCCGAAACCACCAACGAAAGGGCCTGTGAGAAATATTCGTCGAGCTGTTGATTTTCGACGGCCGCGTTGATAATTGGCATCTGTGCATTGATAAGGTCTCGTAACGCAGCGCGACGTTGGAGCCGAACGGCGAAGACCTCAGGTCGCAACTGTAGATCGCTAACGTTGATCTTGTCCATCTTATTGACGTCCAAATCATCGCCGTCCGGAAACAGAGTGTATGGATCATAGGCCTTACCGAGGAATCCAGCGTAACCACCTTTACCAACTACATTCGATTCTTGAAGAGGTCGAGGCAGCGTCACGAAAGGGAGCATCGGTTCGTCAGCAGGACGCAAGCGTACGATGTTGGAACCAAAATTGGGGAAGTCCTTTGGGGACGGAGGTTCAAGTTGTCCGGACGCACTCACTTTATCCGTCGTGTAGCCTGTCATCATCTGATAAATCGCTGCCGTATGATTGAACAGCCCGTTTGGCGTGTAGCTCATCGAACGAATCATGGTGAATCGATCGTTGATGGTGCTCAGCCGCGGCAAATTCTCAGTGAATTGGATGCCAGGTATTTTGGTGGAGATGTTACTGAAGACGCTTTTGACTTTATCAGGAACATTTTCTTTGGGGTCCCAAAGGTCCAAATGGCTTGGGCCCCCTTGGAGATAGACCATGATCATCCGTTTGGCTTTGTTCCAACCAGGCGCTTTGCCGTTTTCGGTCGCTTGAACCGATTGCAATTTGAGGAGATTCGCCAAACTCAAACCAAACAAGCCAGAGCCACCGACTCGTAAAACGTCGCGTCGCGATACGTTGAGATGGGGATCACAAAGGTCTTTGCCAGCACTGCCGATCAATCGAAACATTTTTGTTAGGTCCGTGTTAGTTGATTTGGTGGTTGAGCGCTCCGCAATAGTGCGAAGCTATGACGCTTGTGGACGAGCGAGGCCCTTCGCTCGTTTAATTCAAAACCTGAGCGAGGGCCTCGCTCAGCCACGGGCTATCCGCGAATTGGGTTTGGTGAACGCACGTTTGCGGAGCAAACAACGACAATATTAATGATTGAACAAAAATGCGGGGCTATTGATCAAGGCCCAGGCGATATCCTCAGCCGCGGTTAACCGCGAATGGCTCCGCTGGGTCTCACTCTCTTTCACGTCATTTCTCAATCTTACCAATCGGTTGTCGTCCGCGAGCGGCACCGCAAGGCGTTCTATCCGTTTTTTCAACGATACAACTTGCTCGTCTTCGGCCAATGGTTTGTTTTCCTTGTCCAATGTCTCTTTGAGTTTTCGAAGGTCCGACGACGAAACTCGGAAGTACCCTAACGATTCCTTGGTGACCAACTCGGTCCAAGCCGACTTCGGCACCTGAGCAACCGCGTTCAAGGATTCAGGCAAACCGAGCGCCAAATCACCGTCACGATTGGCCACGCTCAACCGGAATCGTCCAAGTCGGTGGTCTACGGCATCGTGGAACTGATGGATTCGCCACTGAATAATCTCACCCGGTTGCAACTTGACCGGCTCTTCCGTGGCAAATACAGCCCAATGCTCAGTCCCCTCGGCACCATTGATCGCCCAGCCCCCTTGGTCTTTCGGTTTGTTGTCGATGGCCGCTGCAGCTGAAAAGCCAGCTTGGTCGAAGTCGGTTAAGCCTTTGGTCAATTTTACTTTCCGCATCTCCTTGGGCTTGTCGGCCATGCCTAAAAAGACTTCTAGTTCCGTGACAACAAAGTTGCCGTTTGCCGACAAACCAGGTCCAGCGGTCTTAAACTCAGTGCCAGTGAGGGCTTCCAATCGAACCGTATTGAATTCCGATGGGTCCGATGGAGTGTCAATGGTATAAACGCCTTTGTCGGCCGCGCCACGAGCAATGAGAGATCGATCGCTTTGAGGTACCAATGTGGCTTTGTTAGACGCATCAGCCTTGTTTGGCATGAGTGTTCGCCAAATCGTTGCAGTAGTTCGCTTCTTCAAGAATTCTTCTAGTTTGTCTGGCAAGGCGGCTTCGAAGGCATCGATCGCGGCTTTGGCTGCCACGCTTCGCTCGACTCGCATCTTCTCTGCCGCGTCCCGTTCGGGTTGAATCAATTCTATCCGCGATGCCAACTTGGCCTGTGCATCAACTCGATCAGCTTCCAGCTGTGCTTGACGTTTCGGTTTCTCCTCCAGCCACCAAGCTTCGCGATCGGCCAGCGACTTGGCCAGCGATTCGTGGTCTTTCGCGATGAGACTGGCCACAGTCGATGCAGAGGCAATTTCGGCCTCAGTCGCCGGACGACTGAGGACACGCAAGAACAACTCGTTGATCAATTCAGCATCGTCGGGAAACTGCTTCACAAGTTGTCCGATCGAGTTGGCTTCATCGGAGATTGCGGACCCAAGCGTTGGGCCACTCACGAGCGCCATGATTGACCCAAGTCGCAATTCGCTCGATCGTTCGCACTCGCAAGCACTTTCACGCGGTGGTCTGCCAAGATTGGTCAGAAACCCATCTTTCAGTCCAGACTCGGCGTCGGAAAGGGACGCAGCACGGGCCCCAGGTGCCATCCCAGGCAACTTCGAAACGGAACCAGTCACTTGGTGGATAGCGTCATAAAGAACTTCGGCAGGCAAACGTCGTGGTAACGCATGCGAGTAATTGCGGTCATCGTCCGCATTCCATTTGTTGGATTCCATCGAAAGCTGATAGATCTTCGAACGGCAAATCGTTCTCACCAAATGGCGTACGTCAAAATCATGCCCTACAAAGTCCTTTTCTAAAAATTCCACCAATTCGGGAATGCTTGCCGGGTTTCCAGCCCGGATATCATCGATCGGCTCGATGAGTCCCTTACCCAACAAATAGCCCCACATACGGTTGACATAGCTACGGGCGAAATAGGGGTTCTTGGGACTGGTAAGCCAAGCTCCAAATTGCTTGCGTCGAGATGCATCTGGCTCAACTGAGTTTTCTGCCGCGAAAGGAAACTTCGGTGCAACTGCTTGTTGCGTCTTTTGATGTTTCATCTCGGCGGTGCCGGCATCGGACACTTCTTCGTAAAGCGGTTTTGCGCCTTCGACGGCCGTTCCGCCGATGGTCTTGTCGCCCGATTCGCTGTCCTTTTTTAACGAGACTTGCGAAAAGAAGGCGGCCGTTTGGTAGTACTGGTCCTGGGTCCATCGTTCAAACGGATGATCATGGCATTTGTTGCAATTGAACCGAACCCCGAGAAACAAGTGGGTGGTGTTTTCAAGAGTATCTTCTGGGGTTCGCAAGATTTTATAGTACGACGCGGCTGGGTTTTCGCGATTGGAACCGGATGCCGTGACGATCTCGTGGACGAATTTGTCGTAGGGCTTGTTGCTAGCCACACTCTCACGGATCCATTCTCGGAATTTGGTTGCCCCTTCTTTGCCCAAGAATTTGGAGTTGACCTGTAGTAAGTCGGACCATTTGCTGGTCCAGTGGTCAACGAAAGCATCGCTTGCGATCAACTGGTCGATGAGCATTTCACGCTTTTCTTGGGTGGGAGTAGGGTCGGCGAGAAACGCTTTCACTTGCTCAGCGGTGGGGGGTAAGCCTGAAAGGTCGAGCGTCACGCGTCTCAAGAAGTCGGCGTCGCTACAGATCTCGGACGGCTTGATTTTCATGCGATCCCATTTTGCGGCCACAATCGAATCGATCGGGTTTTGCGAGGTTGTCGGCTGCCATTCGAAACCCGATCGGTCCCCCATCACGGTCAGCATGGTGGCTGAATAAGCTCCCTCGTAGCGAGCTAAAATCGGGGCTTCACCTCGGCGCAAGGCTTGAATGCGTCCACCTTCGATCACGGCTGCAACTTCGGCATTGCCGGTCTCAATGTAGGCTTCACGTGTCACATCGCGTGTTTTACCGTCCGGATAAGTGGCCACAACGCGAAGTTGTTGCATCGCTCCTGGCATAGGTGCAATTGGATTCAATGGGGAAAGTTCTATGCGAGCAACTTTAGTATTGGTTGCATCTATTTTTGCTCCTTCTGCAATCCACTGACGAATGACGAGCGCATGGTTGTCGCCAGCCTCAAACAATTTGCCCCCCACGTGCGCCACCAAACCCAATGGCTTGGTCATGATGAGGCTATCGGTTGGTGAGGACGGATTGATACGTCGGCCGGCCAAGTCATCAGCCAACGCCCTGACGTCGTAGATTGGATCGTATCCACGCAGTGACAATTTGAAACCGCCCTTGCCAGCTTGAGCTCCATGACAAGTACCAGAGTTGCAGCCGACGCGAGAGAGAACTGGGTTTACATCCCGAACGAAGTCCATGGGTTTCTTAGCCTCCATCGCAATGGTAACCGGCAACGTCTTTTTGTGGCCGCCGATTTGGATGTCGATGTTGCACGTTCCGTTTTCGAGTGGTTGAACCCATCCGCGTTTCGAAAGCCATACATTTGGCGAAGAAGCTGTGAGCGAGGCTACGCGGGTGGCATCACGCACTTCGCCATTGTCCAACGTGGCGGAGACCGTGATTTGTGCCGAGGCGTTCCAAGCGTCGAGCTCGAGCGACGCGGGTTGAAAATTGATGGCCACAACACGGGCGATCAAAAAGCTGTCAACTTCCTTTAGAAAATCAGCGGTAGCTCGCTCAGTAGAATGTGCGTCAGCTAGCACCGACAGACGTTTCGTTCGAAGCTCAGCAATCAAGCCAGCATCGGCGGCGACGGTAGTCGAGCTTGGGGTCGCATCAATGTCCAAGACGGACTCACTAGTTGCACAATTCCAGACGCGAAGTCGTCCGTCAGAACCACCGGCTGCGAGTCGGCCGTTGCAATCCAAGGCAATCGCGTAAATGGCCGCTGTGGGAATGGTCCAGGTAGCTATGACCTTGGGTTGTGCTGTAACATAGTCCGCCAGTTTCTTTTTTTCGTCCGGTTTGAGCGACGCAACCCGCTTGGCTTGGATGGCTTTGATCTCCGCTGGAAGTTCCGCATCCACATCGTAGGACCAGACTTTGATCGTGCTCTGGTTATCCAAGGTTGAGGCGGCAGCTAGATACCGACCGTCTGGACTGATGGTTACGCTGAAGATTCTTCCGGGCAAATTATCCAATTGTCGGATTAGATTAGCATCGTCCCCAATCACGCGCGCCGTCTGCCTAAAGACGCGATAGATCTTGGGGGTACCGTCAGCACCACCTACCAAGATTTCGTTCCGCGATGGATGGCTCGCTAGAGATTGAACTCCACCTCGCAGTGCTCCGGGAGTGATCGAAGTTATGTTGTCCACGAATCGTTCCGTTTCCACCTCGATCAACTTCACTGTCATGTCGCGGCTTGCGGAAATAAGGTGCTTGCCTTCTGGAGTGAACACGGTCGCTCGTGGCCAATCTTCATGTGCTCGCTGA
>JANMLD010000449.1:0-14744 GCA_031372345.1 Pirellula sp. | reverse complement strand
ATCGGTCGATGACCCGCTACCGCTACGCAAAAACCGCCCCGACTACAAAACAATTGCCTCAAATGCTACCATTCAAACAACTGGCCCGGCTAAAGATCGAGGCCGAAGACGATTTGCTGACAATGTATTAAAATATTTTTGTGAGTGTTTTGAATTGGCGAGCAACAACCGACAGCGTAACGACCGAGCCAAGTTCCATTCGCGGCTCGTGGAAAAAGTCATGCCGAAACTCTTTCAACTCTTCAGTGGAAAACCAGAAAAAACCAAGCAGGTCTTAGAAGCAGCTGGCGAGGCCCTTAGATCCGAAGAGTACCGCCGCGTGATGTTTTCCATTGTCGATTTCCATACCAATTGCATTACAGGAGTCGTGGATAGCCGTGATTCAGGTCGACAAGACATCGCTGCCGAAACGAATTTCAAATTGAACCTGCCTCTCAATTCCTTTGGCATTCCCGTCTACCAAGATATCCAACAGCAATGTGTACTCCAGCAAACTCCGATCCACGTAAAGGAGGCGAGTTTGCACCCGTTGACCAACAAAAAAGTCGTTGCAATTGCCAACCTAAAATCGTTGGTGCTGATTCCCTTGATCTACCGTGAAAAAGTTTTGGGAACAATGCATATCGAAAGGTCCGACTTGGTCCTCCCTGATCTTGCGGAAATGGAATCGCTCGAATTATTTGCAGATCAGCTTGCTATTGCAATCCATGCGACTACTGAGTTTGACGCGTTGGAGGAGGCTCTTCATCAACAGAAGGAAGCGGTGTTCGTGTGTGACCGTGAACGGCGTATCCATTTTGCCAATAAGCAAGCCTCTTACAAGTACGATGTCGAAATGGGTTGGAGCGAATTCCCAACCACCCTGACTGACATTCTAGCGGAAGAATCTCAAACAGCCGTCGAACATTGCATTAAGCATGGAACGAAATTCTGCAAAACAAAGCTGGGTAAGGATACGTTGAGAATGGTGGAAGTTGAGCCGATTAACGATTGGAGCGGTTCCATCAATCGATACTTGATCCAGATTCACTATTTGGATCACTTAGCTCGTATGCTTCATGCGATGCAAGCGTTTGCGAAATGCCATCGCGTTGAGGACTTGGCCAAAGCCGTTCTCGCAGAACTAAAGTCCCAAGGATACGAGTGGGCGCGTATTTATCGATTCGTTCGTGAAATAGAAACCACGGATAGTGAAAGTGGTAGTACTCGCGAGGCGGATGATTGCCTTGTCGGTCTAGCACAATTCGGGCACCCAGAAAACAGCGAGGTGGGAAGTCGCTTCCGCCAGGGCTCAGCAAAACTCTCACGGAAAAGCAAAGAAGGCTGTTGGCGTGCTATTGAAGAAAGAATGCCTATGTTGTTTTCGCGATCCACGCGGGAACAGTTCGAGGAGACCTATCAAGCGCCCGAAGGACTCGTTTTTTTCAACACTCAAAACGAGACTTGTCCTGAGTATCTGCGAAAAGCGCCTAAACAACGTTGGATTGATTTACCACTGTTGCACAGTGACGACGATCATGCTCCTCTCGGTAAAATCACCATTGCATGTCCTGATGAATTCTCTCCTGAGCAGCTCAAGTACCTGGAAATCCTAGCGGAAGCGGCCAGCACCTGTTTTTCCGCCATCGAGTCACAGAACGTTCGATCGGAGACAGAATCGGCAAAGGGGCGGCAAAAGATGCTAACCGTCATCGGCGAAACGGCGCATCAATTACGATCCAAACTATCGTCGGTACTGCTTCAAGCCGAGATAGTGGGAGCGCATTTGAAAAAAGACAATTCGGACGTAAAAGATTTGCTCCAACGTATTGAGGATGTGGGGAATGTGCTCGAAACGGTGACGAAGCGATTTGCACCTGTTACGTTAAAAACCGAAAAATTGGATTTAGTCCCGTTCGTTCGGCACTTGCTGAACAAGCATCTAACAGCAGACTTCGCTCGTGTGCTCTCCTCGGCTACTTTTATTGCGGTCTTTGACCCGAAGTTATTGGAGGAAGCGATCGAAGAGCTGATTCAAAACAGTAGAAAAGCTGTTCACGGCAAACGCAAATTGCAGATGACAGCAAGCATCTATGGCCAATCACGCAATGGGAAGCCATGGTGTGTACTAGAATTTCAAGATAATGGGGACGGCATTCCCAAGGAATATAGAAACAAGCCCATCAAGGAGTTCACCAGCCAATGGCCCAATCACGAGCGAGGCACTGGGCTTGGGCTCGCACGCGTGAGCAACATTGTCGCAGAACATGGCGGTGTGTTCCAACCTGTCGAAGCAACATGGGGCGCAAGATTTCGAATGGATTTCCCCCGCTATGGGGAGCAGAGCATCGACGAAGGGAAATCCAATGAATAGCGAACCTCAAATGGATACTGACCTTTTTCGAGTTTTGATTATGGAGGATGAAGTTCCGCTGCGCAAGAGTCTCGCAGCGATATTGCGTTCCGGGCTTCCCGGAATTGAAATATTGCAAGCTGGAACAATTCATGAAGGATTGGAACAGATCGAACAGAACCCGAAGCTGACGCTTGGTATACTCGATATTCGCGTGCCAAAGGACGTCTTTTTCAACGAAGAGGCAAACCCCGAGGTTGCAGACCGACTTCGGGAATTGAACGTTCCATGCATCTTCATGACCGGCTACAAAGAGAGCGACGACGTTACTTCTTACCTGCAGCAACGAAGCATTGCCGATCCGAATGTTGTTGTCATCGAGAAGTTGATCAAAGCAGGACATTTGAGCAGCGAGATAATTCGCCACGCTAGGCCACTTTTCGAAAAGATCGCCTGCGAGCGAGTGAATAAGGTTATCGAGGAGGTGTTCAGCAATGGCGTCCAGGGCAATCGCTCTACCACCGCGGGTTGGATCAACGCTCAAAAGTGCATTGCTGCTTATTGGGCCTATTTAAACGACGCGACGAAAGAGAATGTCCGTAAATGGGTCAACTTGAAGGAAACGGAGAACGGCGAAATCCAAATCTCCCTGTTTGAGGCTGGGGATTTGTAGTGAGATTGCATGCCCAACATCGCCTAGCGCGAACTCGCCGAGTTTCTATCAAGAATGGGTTGTTTCTGTTGCATTATGGGATGCGAAGCGATTTCGCAGATCATCTGACTCAACACGGGATTACGAACGCAGGCACCATTGACGACTATGAACATGGGTTGAGGCTTGGCTACCAACATTTGACAACCAGATTTGGTTGGCCTGAGCTGGAAGAGGGTTTTTCTCAAGATGTCGCAATTCGGGATCTTGGTATAGGGCGATACGGATTGGCCAATCCCGATGGTTATATGGTCTTTACCTCGCGCGCCTTGGAAGCGGATTCGTCGATGGCAACTCGCCATCGACGATCGATTGCCGTTCACGAACTTGTTCACGTTCTGCAGTTTCAATCCCCTCTGTTTCAATACTGGAACAAAAAATTAATGCTTGCCGGGGACGACCCGATTTGGTGGCTGCACGAGGCAACAGCTCTGGCATCTGAATTCTTAGCGGGACAATTTCGCGATCGTATGATTCCCAAATTATGGGACTGGGCGAATACACCACACAAGTCATTTGAATCGGATCTGTTGGGGTACCGAGCATTGCCATTCCTGCTTTATCTAATGGGACGCTTCGGCCGTGATTTTCCCTCTCGAATCTACTACGGACGCGCAGGCGAGCCAACGCAATTGGATGCGCCGGATTCAATCGATTCGCTTCTCAATTCGATGGCGTCGAACAACCAGGACTTGGACCTAGCCACGGTTTTTTTAGATTACGCGGTCCTTTGGGCGATGCCTCGCAGATCGTTACCACGTTGGTCAAAAGTAATTCTTCATGTTGTCGGTCGGCCAACTCGATCCCGTTGCCAAATAGATGGCGCTGGCCTGCAGTTTAAGATACAACCCATTGAGCATTTGGGATTCCGATTTGTCGAACTTGACTTACACGCGAATCCAACGCCTATGATTTCTCGCTTGTCGATTTCGCATGTATCAAAATACGAAAACTCAAAACGGTTGGTTTTGAAGGGTAGAATTTTGATCGAAGGGCGGAACGGAAAGTTACTCTCGACCATCCAGGGCATCCCCAAAGACGATCGATGCGTATTTGAAATTCCACAATTGGAGCCTGGATTAATTCGCAGAGCGACGCTGGTCATCGTAAATGGTGCGCACGGCAATGGGCACCTTCGAGAAGAAAAATCCGAAATCAAAATGGCCATCGAATAGCTGCGCGTTCGTTCCAATTCGGGAAAATGTCTTTGCAAACTTAGCCATCGTGCCATAATCTAGAATATTTTACAGGCAAACAATACTTGGCAATAGCATCCTATTCTATACCGCAGGCCATTCAGGTGTTTGTTCGCGGATTTTGCTTTAGCAAGAGTATGACCTATCCGTACGTCGCGAAGAACGTTGACGATGTCTGGATGATGCAGGACCAACCGGATCGCAAAAACGCTCGAAAAATCGAAGTCGTGAGTCATGGCATTTCGCCCGAAAAAGCCGTCGAAATAGTACGCAAAGCAGGCTTGGGATGGCACTTCCTTTGCGATATCCATGCACTCGAGGCTGACTTCCAATCGATTCGTTTGAAATACAAAGCGTTGGGTTACCGTGCCTTGGCCACGGAATGGCTTTTTGTGCATGACTTGCAAAAAATCCCCAACTTCAAATCGGCCCCACCCGTTGTAGAAATTCGTGACAGCGAGATTTTGAACTCGATTCAGCAAAGGGCCAAACAGAAGCGTCGAGTGGTCAATGACTCGCGTCTATTCGGCGTCTGGGACGAGAATCAAGATATCGGTTGGGTACGAAGTATTCCAGTCGGAAAAGCATCTTGGGTTTCTGATCTGGTTGTTTGCGAAAGCCATCGAGGCAAAGGCTATGGTCGAGCTTTGATGAGCAAGTTGCTGCAGTCGGATCGAAAACATGGGCTGGAACAGAGCGTGCTATTAGCAAGTTCGGACGGAGCCCGTCTCTATCCGCATTTAGGGTACAAAAAGATCGGCGTTCTTCAAATGTTTTGTCCCCTAAAACGAAGCAGTCCAGTACCGCTAGCTCCCACGCAGGACATCCAATGAAATTCTCGTTGCGAACACTGTTGTTGTGGATGTTAATGCTGGGTGCATTGCCCTTTTGGTATCAGCATTTCCTAATTCCATTTTTCGTGATCTTGGCGATTTGTATTGGAATGTCTGTGTATGCATTCGGTGAAGATTCGCAAGACGAAAACATTTTCTCATAGCTCTCATTCGAGGAACGTCATTGCTCAGCCGAGAATATCTTCGGAGGATCGCACCAAAGTCTTGCTTTATCAGACGACACACCAGCGGAAAATTGTTGGGCACGTTTTGCAAGCCGTGGTTGTCCTTAGCACTGCTGACATTATTGCGTTTTGGTTAACCACTCCATTCCCTCGGAAATACGTCTGAAGACGTCGCCGTGCCAGCCGTGGCCTCCTTCGTATTCGATGCGTTTTACGTCAGCACCAGCTTCCAATAGTTTCTTTTCCGCATTGATCGACATTGAATAGGGGCAGACTCGGTCCTGCGGCGAGTGATCGATGAGGAAGCGACGGTCCTTGGCGGTCGCAATCGTTGGGTACCACTCCGGTCGGAATACCGACATGGCGATGTAGCTGCCTGTGACCGGCGTTTTTGGTTGCAGGGCGATCGCATAACCAGCCGGTCCTGATGATGACCAAGTCAAGGTGATGATGTTTTTCGGATCGATCTTGACCCGCGTTTTTACGTCGTCGATCACCATGCCTACGAACTCTTCCGTGGTGAATCTGGAATCAGTGACCGCGTCCTTTTTGGTCGGCCATACGATTTCTTGAGCCTTGTTCCAATAAACGGCGACCGGTTCCGCTACGATCCAATCGCTACCAAGTGCGTACTTGTGAATACGGCGAACGAATGGATTGAAGTCTTCGCTGCCATCACCACCCGGCATAATGATCGCCAGCTTGAAACCCTCGTCAGCGCACGCACCCTTGCCATCGCCGATCAGGAAGTAGCGCTTGTTGGCGTCGCCACCGATCCGAATGTCTTCGCAAGGGATATCCTCGACGTCCGCCGTAGTCGATTGCTTCGGGGGTTCTGCGATTGCAAAAGTTGGGATCTCCATGTCTGCGATATCAGGAAAATCGCGTCGGTGAATAATCCACCATCGCTTCCACCAATCCGCATCATGGGATTTGTCATAACTCACGCAGGTCAGCTTCCCCAGCTTACTCAACGAAAGTCCAAAGTAGCCGACATCGTAAATCGCTCTTCCCGATTTGTCCGCGATGATAACCCCAATCAAAACTGGAATGCCACGAACATCTCCGGCATCTCCAATTAGTTCGGAAAGTTTCGAGAGGTCTGCCTCTGGCGTTTTAAGCTGTTCCGTTAAAAATCGAACTCGCCCTTCATGTGTGTCTAGATCGGCAGGGAAGGGAACGTGTTTCCGACCGCTAGTGGTTTTCGGAAATTCGGGGATGGCTATTTGTTGCACTTCGACTGAGAAATTCGATTTATTCGCTTCCCACCATCGTCGCCACCATGCACCATCATGGAACGGACTATATTCCACCTTGGTCAATTCTCCAAGTTTGTCGAATCCGAGACCGAAGTAACCGACACCATAAACGGTCTCGTAGGAGTTATCCGCCTCGATCGCCCCGATCAATACTGGAATCGCTCGCGCGTCTCCCGCCGAGGCCAACGCCATCGATGCGTTCCATAAATGGGAATGATCACCGCCGTCCAATTTGGCAAATTCTTCCTGAAAAACCTTGACCCGCCCCTCGTGAGTTGACATGTCTGCGTTTCGGGGTTGGTACTTAGCGCCGTAGGCCGTTTTTGGCAACGACTCGATTTCGATAGAGCGAACTTCTTCTGGGAAATTGGCTGCGCTTTTCGACCACCAGTTTCGCCACCACGCTCCATCTAGAAATACGCTGTCTTTTACTTTCGTCCATTTGCCAAGTTCGTAATCGCATAATGCCATACCAACCTGAGTGCGGGTGTCAGGTGAGTTGTCACAGTCCATGATTGCGATCAATTTCGGTATCGATCGAGGATCCCCCATTTCGGAAATGGTTTCGCAACACTGTTGGAGTTCAATGCGGCTGTCCTTGGATGATCCTGTAGTCACGATGTCACTTAATGACTTGAATAAAAACTCCGTAGCTTCGAACGGATGAGTCGCGACTAGCGCACGGGCGACGCCAACCTGCACCCGTAGTGGCAGGTCTCGGGATAGCATTGGCAACAATTGCGTCTCTGCAAGTTCGGAATTGGCGGGCAGATTTTTAACTAGGCGAAGCGCCTCTTCGAGTTCGTTCCCCTTGAGTTCATTCTGGGCAACCCATCCCACAATGAGGTTTGGCAGTCCAGAGTTTTTGACGGCAGCAGCTTTGGCTGGATCGCTAGACTTATTGCAACCAGCTCCAAAGTCGTCTCTTAGGTTCGCAAGCATCTGAACGGCAATCGTTGGCTCCACTCCCTGGAGACCCAAAGTCAGACGATGGTATGCGTCCTGAAAGACTACTTCGAGCGGTTGATCGCAGTACTGTTGGTACCACTTGTCATAAGCCAATGAATTGGACTCAAATACACTCATCGCGATTTCACGAAGATAACTCGCGGCATACTCCTGAACCTTTGGATCGGCATCCTTCATTCCAAGATGCAGGATCTTCAAAATATTGGGATGCGCCTTCGAATGAAATGCCTTCAAAATACCTGTCTTAACGGTTGGCTCTCGAATCCTAGGCCACGCCGCAGTCCCAACCGCCAACGAATCGCTAGCTGGCAACTCTAGTAATTCAGGCCCAACATGAAATGCCATCGCATTGTGGTTCTCAACTTGAATAAGTCGCTCAACCCAAGCATTCAATTCCGGCGACAATTCAAATCCCTTAGTTGATTCCGGATCATCTACGATAAAATAACTTTGGTTAGGATTGGGAAGATGTTCCGCAACAGGCCAAATGACCCAATCTCTTGGCCCGAAAGCACATATCAGTGTGCATAGTGTCAACGCGATCGAAACCTTCACGCTCGTTCCGAACAAACGACTGGAACTGGGGAGCCCGGGACGGATCTTAAGCCCACTCAATTCCAGAATTCTATATGTCTGCAACATGAAAGTCCTGTCTACATGAACTTTGAGTCTGGTTTAACTTGTGGCGGCATCTGATTCGCTTGACGAGGTACATCATCTCCTGTGAGGGAACAGGCGTTTTGAGATCATATCGTGCTAGGTACCAAAGTTCCACTCTACATGGATCGGTCGTTGCGGCTCGAACTCGAAATTCGATGCGTCCTGTCGATTTGACGAATCATATCGATTAGAATTTGGACGGGCGGAACTGCCGCGAAAGGCTGTTCATTCTGTTCGCGGTCAGTCCGGGCATTGCAAGCAGAATGACTTCGTAAATGCAATAACGACACCTATAGGGAAAAGATTGATGTGGAATACAACCTACGGCGAACGAACCCTTGTCGGGGCCGAAAGGCAATTGGTCGTTACGGAAAGTTGGACACTTTCCGACGCTATTTCGGACGCAGCGTCCGAAGGCGGAGTGAGTCTCGGGATTCTTCTATTCGACCGACTTACATGGCAGCAACAGATGTTCCTACTGGATCGAGTTATGACAGGGCTCGTCGATCCAACCATACCTGCTCCACCTACAACTGCCTTGTTGGACGCAACGGTCGGGGCGATTTATGCACAAATGGTCATCAGTATTCAATTGGAAATAGACTTTGCGGAGCCGGATGAAGACAATCCTTACGGCCAAGCCACCGATTTTATGTCGCGCCAACAGGTTTTGGATGCGCTAACCGAACCCATGGACATTGACGAACCGATGGAAGAGCCGTTTGAAGACTACAGCCTCTCCGTGGAATGTGACGAAATCGAAGAATGGGAAATGGTGATCGAGAGTTTGCGAGGGCGAATTCTCGCCGACGAAGATTGGCAAATGGAAGCGATCGTCATCGACCTTGCTCCCTCAACTAGCCAGGATCTAAAGCAACAGATGGGAATTCAGGACGATTACTTCATTGATATCCCACCGGAAGTTACCGATGAGGAAGCCGAGGAGGCTCGGCGACGAATCGTCGCGATTGGGCTAAGAATCCTGGACGAAACTCAACTTTAGAAAACGTCAGTGAATCGATCTGGCTTCTGATAGAATTCACACTCTCGGACAGTTCGTAGGACAGGTCAGAATTTGTCAAAACAAAGAACGAAGGAAAAGTCATGGTCAGTTCTCTAATCCGATTTGCCAAGGTATGGTTCTGTTTTTTCTCCATCTCGATCTCATCTATTCTGCATGTCCAGCAGGAGACGCCGTTGCCGATTGCGTTTGATCTTTTGGTTGTCGATGCGGCTAACGACAAACCATTGCCCAAGGTAACGATTGAAGTCAACAACAACGGAAAGTCCCAAACGCTTCAAACCGACATCAACGGCCATGTGACTGTCCCACCAGCCGAGTCCGCTGGTGGTTACTTCGGTCTTTTTGTCGAACTGGAAGGCTATGTAAAAAAAGTTCTTGAATGGCGGAAGCCTCGCGACAGCTCGGAACCCAAGACCTATACTTTGAAACTTGAAGAGGCAACTTCGATTCGTGGCAAGGTGATCGATGATGCAGGTAAGCCAATTTCAGACGCGACGATTGTGGTCACCATTCCGAATGCGGAACAATCACCGCGCAATGGAATCGATCGAAACACTGTCTCATATGAGGCAGTCAAGTCGGACATTGAGGGAAACTGGGTTTTCAAGGGTGCTCCAAAGGAGTTCGAATCAGTCCAGCTTGGAGTTTGGTCCTATCGACATGTCAGCGGCGAGTTTTTTCAGTTTCAGACTTTCAAATCGAAAGAAGCCCGTGATGGGTCGATCACGCTGACCTTGCCAAGAGGCGTCTCGATTGAGGGTGTCGTTCTCGACAAAGACGACAAACCACTCAAGGGAGCTCGAGTGATGTACGGTGGAGGGATGGCAAGCAACAAGATGGACCCTCAATTGACTGATGAAGAGGGGCGTTTCTTTTATGCTGCGAAGGAAGGCGAATCGGTGACTCTTACCGTCACCGCTTCGGGTCACGCACCTGAATTATCGACGTTCAAGATGGAAGATCAAACCCATGAATTGACGGTCTATATGGCGGAATCCCAACCGATGTTTGGACGCATCGTCGGTCCAAACGATGAGCCCATACCGTTTGCATGGGTCTTCCCCGACACCTGGAGAGGGAGTCGTTCTCTGGAGTCTCGCACTCAAGCCGACAAAAATGGCAAATTCATGTGGAAGGACGCCCCGTACGACGAAGTCAAGTGTGATATCGATGGTACCAGCGAAGGATACGTCCGCGAAACACGAAACCTGGTTGCCAGTGATAAAGAGATTGTGATTAAACTCAGGAAAGCCCTTCGAGTTTCCGGGACCGTCGTCGATCTTGAGACCGGAAAACCTATCGAAAAGTTCCAAGTGATCCGTGGAATCATGTGGGATGCTAAAAATGTGCAGTGGGAGCGAAATCGAAGTCAGATACCTTCGGCAGGCGGGAAATTCAGCTACACCGAAGGATGGGCTCGTGAGGGTTACGGGATCCGCATCGAGGCGCCGGGTTATCTGCCTGAAGAACGCTCAGGCTTCAAACTCGACGACGAACAGGTCACCTTTGACTTCGAGTTGACGCCGGCAGAGAATATCACCTTTATGGTTACCGATCAGGATGGTTCGCCCGTCTCAAAGGCCAATGCCTACCTTGTTATGGAGGGGCAGTCTCTAACTATCGATAACGGAATTGTTCGAAAGGGGAGGACTGTTGAAGCAATCTCAAACGCGGATGGGATTATCGACTTTCCGCCACAGGACCGAAAATTCACAATCGTCGTTCTTTGCGATGCTGGGTATGCCGAAATCGACAACAATCGCATCGAGGATTCCAAAAAAATACAGCTACTTGGCTGGGGCAAATTGAGCGGAACACTCGTGTTGAACGGCAAGCCTGCAGCAAATGAAAAAATCAGCATCTGGCCGAAGTCAAATCAGCAGGTCAGAGGAATGCCCATGGTTCGACGTTCTATTGAACTGACGACCGATGTCAACGGAGAGTTCTCTTTCGGACGAATTCCAGAAGGGGAGATATCGATTTCTCGTCGGATCGACACCCCTTTTGGAAAGGAAGCATTTCTTTCAAACAAGACTTTGACCGAGACAGTCGAAATCATTGCTGGAGAAACCGCAACCGTGACGTTGACGGGGGATATACCGAAGTGATGGTTGCATCGTTCCCCTGTTTCTTTGTTCCCTCGGCGTTATTCGAAACATTCCTGCCAAGATTCATTTCCGACAAGAAAATTGTTGACAGGAAGATTCCGGATCAAATGTTCCAGCGCTTACGATCTGCTGTAGAAAGATGGTAACTATCCCTCGAGTAAACTCAGGGGCTAGTCTGCCTGTGAAGCCTGCGTGGGAACGTCAGCGATGTTTGGAATGGAGACGCAGGGCGGAAACAGTTCGGAGAACTGTTCTACACAGGGCATAAAAAAACCCGACTTAGTTTGCACTAAGCCGGGCTTCTCTATTTTGAAATCTGGTGGTTGTCACAGAGGCCGTTTGACATAGCCAAAGCTGGATGAGTTTTTCCTGAAACAAGATTCATGCTCGCTTATCTGCGAGGAACGACAAGCGTTCCAAGCTGTAATTATCCTTAGAAAGAAGGTGATCCAGCCGCAGGTTCCCCTAGGGCTACCTTGTTACGACTTATCTACAGTCTGAGGATTAGGAAACCTATTCGAGCCCGATTTTTTGGATGACGCTCAGGTGTTTGAGATCTTGCTCATACACCTTGCAAGCTCGATCATAACTAGCGTTCGTTTTCTTGCACACAAGCAGTTGCGGGCTACCGACCCGAAGTGTTTCGTGCGTACAATCGCATTGATGCTGATCGATCTTACCGTGCAAGTGCTGTCGCCGTGCCTTGGCAAGTGGGAATCTTGCCTCGGATTGAGTCGGATCCGCAAGGAACAGGGATAGCCGCGAGCAATCGGCACACGCGCACGACAGTTTGCTCTCTCGCTCCCAATTAGAAGGTATCATGGGCCTGGACTTCGTCCGCGATTCAAGCTCCGTTCTAATATCCGTGATCCAGTTCTTGATCGCTCGGTTCTTTCCCGTCTCTTTCTTGAACAATGGAGCTAGCTTTACAACAGCAGGGACTTGCACTTCGGTAATTCCATAGAGTGAATGGATGCTTATCCAACTCAGGAATCGATCAAGTAAACCATCATCGCCATTGGTTGAGAGTGCCCTCACCATACCGATGACGATCTCTGTTCGGTCCCAGCGCGGAAGACTCCATAGGACCGCCTCTTTCGAATCAGACTTTTCAACCGCGTGAACGATCAACGGAGCGAGTTGCCTACAAAGATTCGTCCTTTCCTTGTTGGAATCGCGAAGTGCTACAATTTGTTGGAAAACTTGTATGTCCCGAGTCAGCGTGTTGGCACTTGAATGCGAAAACATCAGTTTCAATGCGTCCGTGAACCCAGCCCATCCTTGCTTTGCCATCCAACTAAGGAATCGCTTGGGGAACGTTAGGCCAGCATCCTTAGGCATTACTTTCTCAATCACACGTTGAACGAGCAATGGCTCATCCAACTCTTCAAGAGAATCAAAAATGGATTCTCGTTTTGTTTTTGAATTCTCCTCACCGACATCCCCGTAGTCCACGGAACTTTCTGTACGCCAACTTTCGACAATCTGAAGAGCAAACTGCCGGCATTGCTCAAACTTTTCCTCGCGATCCGCCTTCTTTGCCTTCCTTTGCTTTGAAATCATCTGTCCCAGGCCCGCAATAGCGGCGTCGGTTCCAGCATCACACCAGACTTTAAACTGATGGCTTTGCGGCCAAATGACAATTGCCGCCCGATGATACCAACGCTCCAAAGTCATGCCAGCATTGCCTGTGTAGCCTTCGAATTCCTCCTTGCTGGCATCGGTCTCCGTCAAGGCAACGTTTGAAACGATTTCGCTCTCTTCCAAAGGGATCTCGCCAAACGCGACCTTCTTGCCTTGCCGATTTGACCAATGATCTGCCGACAAACTCGAATCAAATATCTCACCCATGGTGTGCTCGGAGTGATGGTTTTCATCATCATCCTCATCTTCTTCATCTTCATCGTCCCAGCGCGAGTATCCGCGACCTCTCCCATAACTGTAGTCGTCATAGCCACCTTCTGCGGAACCACTCTGCCAAAGCGTCACCAAAGCCAAATATGCGTCGCAGTTTGCCTTTTCGGCTGCATCAAAAAGAACCTCAGCCTTTGCAAGGTCGATCCCTTTGAGTTTGTCGATGAGCAGGCCAGCTTGCGTGTACCGGTGCTCCAGCATGACGGCTATCTTGGTCGAGGTTGCAGCATGCGTGTCCGTTCCATCGCTCCATTGCTTCAGTGTCGTAACCAACCCGTCGGTAACTTCATGAAAGCTGGGTGCAGAGACCGAAATCTTGCTTCGCGGTTTGGCCAATACCAAGTTGTATGTCAAGCAGAGTCGGTACCCACTCATTAGCGGTTTCACTTCGTGTTGGCAATCTGCATAAAAGGCCGCATAGTCGACTTCTAACCCGGATGCGGCCCCTGCCATGGAGATAGTCGCGTGCTTGCCCCCATGGTGAACTACCAACTCACCGCCGGAGTGCTTTGACGGCAAATTGATAACTAGCGTGGCGACCATTCGATCAAGTTTTTCCCCATCTCGATGCGGAAGGAAGAAGCCACCCTTTTCGTAAACGAGCAGTTTGTACAGGTGGGCCGCTAGGGTCTTATTCGGAAGCCCCAGATTGGTTTCCACTTCTCGAAGAACTACGTCTAACATCGACGGCCACTTAGGATTCTTCAAGGAGAACTGTTCTGGATCCAGCTCCCATACTTTTCGAACCTTGGTGTCAACAACTGTTTCGGTTCCCTTCCCATACGGTGCTTGTCGACAAGCCTTGATCATCCGTTTTGCTTCGGTAGGCGTTAACGGCGAGCCAATGTCCCCAAGCCCCTCGACGTTCAAGCCCGGCAACATCATACGACACTGACCACTAGTACAAAAATCTGCGGGACGATCGATCTTCGCGATAGTTTCTAGGATTTTGGTGGCCAGCGATTGTGATTCTGTTTTGATTTGACTGGACTTTGTTTTCGCCATGAACTGCAGAGCTTCGGATCAATGATGATGTTTAGTAACTGACAAAATCGGATTGTATCGCGATACATACACGAAGACCACCTCGTTGTTATCTATAACAGTCGGGTGAAGAATACCAATTCGAGGTTTGCCAAGAGATACTCGAAGCGTTGCGGAAACCAGTGGATTCCGAGAAGAGCTGTTGTTCCGCAAGAATCGAACTCGATCGAATGACCGCAGAGCGAAGTGGCGTTCGTCGAGTGTAGCACGGTTCTCCGAACCGTGATCCTGGCGGTTGTACGCCAGAATGTACGTCGGAAGATGCACGCCGGACCCACAGGTCGGTTTAGCAAGGACAGCGCAACGGGGTTTGAATGCTGAGACGCTGGGCGGGAACAGTTTGGAAAACTGTTCTACACTGATGTTCTACACTGAGCGCAAAAAAAAACCCGACTTAGTTTGCACTAAGCCGGGCTTCTCTATTTTGAAATCTGGTGGTTGTCACTGGCGTTGTTGACCAACGCCAGCTAGATGAGTTTTTCCTGAAACAAGATTTATGCTCACTTAT
>JANMLD010000456.1:0-2169 GCA_031372345.1 Pirellula sp. | reverse complement strand
GCGGCGCTTCGCTATGCCCTGGGCTAATATGTGCTAGCCCGTTGGGCTAAAAATCGCATCTGCATTACCGCCTCAAAAATTCTTGCCTATATTCCAATTCATTTTCAGGAAAAAACTCAGCAAATCGTTGTTGGTCGATAGCCCCATGTTGAAACCTTCTTTTTTCGAAGATCGGCATGTCGACATTGCAAACTGCTTGGATTCCGCGCCGAATGACTTCGCCTTTCAACGCGTAGAGTTTACGATGGTCCCAGTCGGTCAGCTCGATAAAGGGGATGGCTTCTGCGATTTCGATCACTCGCGGCAACGCAAAGGGGCTGAAACCGGAGAAGCCAAAATGCGACGCGGGAGCGCTGGTACGGATGTGGCCTCGACTTTGTCCGCCGCTGTAGGTCAAGGAATGTTTGATCGCGTGAACGCCCCAACCTTCTTGGTAGAGCATGAGGTTATTCAGGACGCTTCGAATGGTCAGTTCTGGGTTTTCTTCGATGGGATAGTCCTTGAGGTTTTCATCGCCGCCGTCACCGTCTGCCAGATGTTTCCAGTCCGGGTAGCGATGGCGAATTTCGCGGCACAAGGCCATGGCCATTGTTCCGCTTTGGACATCGAGCGGTTTGTAGTCTTCGAGTACATGCACAGTCTCACGCCAGTCAAGCGATGAGCTATCACAGTCGACGATTTCCAAAAGCTCTTCCATTCGGCATTGCCGAACAAATTGTTGCGCCTGAGTTGCATCACCGGTGGAATGGTCGATCCGCAGCGTAAACGCTTTGAGGCGAGCGGGCGATTCACCCCGTTTGAGCAAACGGTCGTAAATTGCGATCAAAACCGCCCCCGAGTCGATTCCGCCGGAGAACAAGACACCGATCGGTTCCGACGCTGGAATCGTATCCAGCCATCGATCGCATTCTTGTGAAAGTCTGGCAACGTATTGTTGTCCGATGACGGTTAAGTCTGCGGGGAGCGAATTGCGCTTTGGGGAGAAGAAACGTTCGTACTTGGGGTTCGGGTCCGGGCAGCCCAGCAATTCGATTTGGACAACGTGGTGGGCGGGAACCATGCGCGTGTAAGAGGGATGAAATTGATCGGCGATCCCCATTTCGGTCAGTTTGCCCAGAATTTCGTCCATGCGTTCGGCTACGATCAGGCAAGGCCCATCGATCAGCTTAGCGAGGAAGTAGCGAAGCGGACGCCCGATGGAGCGGGCCATGCGAACGGTTTTTCCGGTAGCAACCATGATGGCAAATTGGCCATCGATTTCGTTGACCAGCGCTGTGTCGCCCGAGAGAACGCGATTCTCCGCATCGGAGTAGGACATATTGAGGAGGATATTGCCAGCGGGATCGAGCAGGTTTTCAATCCGCGAAAGGTACTGGTGGGACATGAGCGTTAGGATGCCTTAAAGTGTAGCACGGCACTCCGTGCCGTCGAAGTGCGAAGTGCCGCCGATTCGGAAAGGCGGGTCATTGTAGCAGAAGTCGCAAGAAGTCAGAGCGCACGCGTCAAAGCCCAAATTTTGCGCGCCCCAATGCGTTTCGCCCCGAATGGGGCAGCCACAACACAGCCCAGGGCAGAGCGTTGCACCCGACTGGGTGCAACGCGCCGCCCTGGGTCAACGCCCAACGCACCGAAAACGCCCTGAAAGGGCAAAACGCAACACGAACGATGGCAACGCCCGATTCCGTTTTGCCCTTTCAGGGCGATGGCGGCGATTTGCGGCGGAATTTGCGGCGGCGACCCAGGGCGGCGCTTCGCTATGCCCTGGGCTAATATGTGCTAGCCCGTTGGGCTAAAAATCGCATGAATTCGGCAATCCACCTTCGGCCCTACCAACAACCCTGCACCCTGAACACTGAACACTTGCGATTCTCCGCCTAACTCTCGTCCGAAAAAACCTTTTCCTGCTCTGCCTTGTAATACTTCTCATTATCCTTTTCGTAGTACCGGGTTGCATAGTATCGATAGCCACCGTACCCGTTGTACCCGTACTTGCCGTAATCGCTGTAATACGACTTCTTGTCCACGCCGTTGACGATCACTCCCTGTACATTTCCATCCACCATCTTCAAAATCTCGATGGCTTTCATGGAGGCCAATTCGACCCCTCGTCGAATCCTCAGCACGATAAACACCATATCGCACATGGTCGACAAGGCCGTCGCATCCGCC
>JANMLD010000398.1:0-70405 GCA_031372345.1 Pirellula sp. | reverse complement strand
GGTTCTCAAGAATCTCGATATGCAAAGCCCGCTTTCGCGCATCCGCATTGAAACATTTGAAGATATTCTTCATAATCACTCTAATACGAGAACTAAACTTGAGCTTGACCTACTAACTTAGTTCATTCTGGCTATGGCCAAAAAACTGGCTTAGTGTGAAAGTCTGGTCACGTATCAGTCTAGATGCTGCGTGACCGATTATCTAGATTCTCTTTTCCCTTAGACTTTTGACCCGATCGAATCGCCCACGCAGCCTCGGCGGGTCCGTGATGGTTGTATCGACTCATTAAGCCATGAGACGCTGGAGTTGATTGCGATCCAACTGCCTGTGGTCAGCATGAACGGCATGATAGCCGATATGTTCGCGGATTGGTTCTGTTGTCCAAGAACAATCGTTACAATGTAGTCAGGTGGTGTTGCCAGTTAAGTCAAAAGCTACCCCCTATAACCTCTACCAGTTGAGTTCGCGATGTCTAAGCTATCCAGTCGATCCTTGCTCCTATTACTTTTCCACGGAGTGCTGCCCTGTTTCCCTGCCGCCAACGCACAAGATGCTGCGGCCGAAACCTCTCCTAACCAAACAACACAAGAAATCGCTTCCAAGATTGTGACCTTCACGACTCAGGAGGACCACCGCGAAATGCAGAAGCAACTCGGCATTGCTAAGCTTCGACCGGGACCAAGCGGAAACCCCTCGGATCCCAATGCTGCCAACACAGACGAATCCAAGGCGAATCCGTACCCGGACTTGCCAGACGTAATGACGTTGAAGAACGGCGACAAAGTAACGACACCCGAAATGTGGTGGAAGCAACGACGGCCCGAGATCGTGGAGGATTTTGAGCGAGACGTGATTGGTCGAATCCCTGCGAATGTTCCTGGCGTCAAGTGGGAAGTTCGAGAGACTCGCGAAGGCAAGTCCGGCGACGCCTCAACCATTGAGAAGCACTTGATCGGTGTCGTCGACAATTCCGCATGTCCGGAAATTCAAGTTCAAATCTCCATGTCGCTGGTTGTGCCAAAGAACGCAAAGGAACCGGTACCGGTCTTAATGATGTTTGGCTCAACACCCTTCGATCCGTTACCTCCTTGGCTGGCGGGGCGACGCGGAGCAGGTGGCCCCCCTGGTCCGACTCGCGAAAGCCAGTTAATCGAAGCTGGCTGGGGAGTTGCCATGTTGAATCCAACCAGCGTTCAAGACGATGCTGGTGGCGTTCGACCGCCCGGTCCTGGCCCTAGTAATAATAGTAACAATAGCAATAACCAAGTTAAACGAGGTGGCGGACTCACGCGAGGGATTATTGGCTTGACGAATCTTGGTCAACCCAGAAAGCCCGACGATTGGGGTAGCCTAAGGGCGTGGGCATGGGGAGCGTCCAGAGGACTCGATTACCTCCATACGGAACCTGGCGTTAATACCAAGCGAGTTGGTATCGAGGGCGTTTCACGATACGGCAAAGCGGCCTTGGTTACGATGGCCTTTGACCAAAGATTTGCCATGGTCTTGATCGGATCGTCCGGCGAAGGTGGCGCAAGTCTCTATCGACGCAACTTCGGCGAGGCAGTGGAGAACCTAACCGGTTCCGGAGAATACCATTGGATGGCTGGAAACTTCCTCAAGTATGGAACAGAAGAGTCTTCATTTGGAGCCAAGAACGCTAGCCACTTACCAGTCGATTCTCATGAACTCATCGCCTTATGTGCGCCGCGCTTAACGTTCGTAAGTTACGGTGTTCCGGAAAAAGGGGATGCGCTTTGGCTTGATCAGCAAGGTAGCTACATGGCGACGATTGTAGCCCAAAGGGTTTTCCGACTTCTAGGGGCTAAAGATTTGGGGCGAAGCGATGATTATCTTTCTGAGAAGATGCCGGCCGTGAATGTTGGTTTGCTGGATGGCGACTTGGCATGGCGACAGCACGACGGCGGACACACCGATGCGCCGAACATCAGCCATTTCATCCACTGGGCAAGTGCTCACTTTGCCACCATGGTGTCCAAAGAATAAGGATAAGGCGAGCGGCAGATTGGAGTATCCCAACCCGAAGTGTAAGCGAGGGACAGCTTCGCGGGTCCCTCACTTACGATTCGGGTTGTGATTGGTAGTTTTTACATCGCCGCTCGCCTACTAACCCATGCCTTTCGCCAGCCGAGGACTTCATGTTGATTCGTATTTTGGTTGCGTTGTTGATTGTATTCGGCCTTGCGGGCTCCCTGCTCTATGCCGACGATAGCTATGAAAACTACTTGAAAACGTCCGACGATTTTCGGGCGGTGAAGCAAAATAAAGACTGGGCCTTGAAAGCCTTCCCAAGTTGGCTTTATATGCCTTGGACGCACCGCTGGGAGATCGGCTACGATGATGCGTCTGGAAAGTGGAGTCGCGATCAAGGGTACAACGGAGCGTTCGTGGATCGTGGCGATGTGTCCATTGGAAAATCACCGACCGGGCGACTGGATTGGATCGAGCATTATAAGCTGCCATTCTATGTCGATCATCTCGCAGGCAAGGGTGTGCTGCACCTATGGGACGGAGATAATGTCAAACCGTATCTCGATCAAGTTCACGGAACCGGTGTTCGGATCAACCCGCTGAACGCCTCTGCGCGCAGTAAGCTCGAAGAGGTGATTCGCAAGAACATCGCCGCCGTCAAACAGTCGCCGATGCGGGCGGCTTACGCGCTCGACGATGAGCCGTCGTGGGGACAATTCGTTCATCCGACGATGTGGCAAATCACCGACGATAAGTCCGCTTATTCGAAGTGGCTCGCCGAGGTTTACGGGCAAGGTAACGTGCCGAACCGCGACCGGTGGATTAGCTACGAAGACCTTCGCCACAAGCTAGCTCAATGGAGCATTGCGGAGTTCGATGCGAGTCCATTGATGGATCAGTGGAGCTTTAACGATTCCCATTGGTGCAATCTGCTCGGTGATTTGGTCGAGTTTACAAACGGACTCGATCCAGCGACGCCTTGCGGGTTGGTCGGCGGGCAAATGCCAAGTCCATTCGGCGGTTACGACTATGCCAAGCTGATGCGAAAAGTCCAGTTTATCGAGAGTTATAACCTCGGTTCGTCTCAATCCCTCATTCGATCCTTTAACCCGAGTAATGCATTGCCCGCGGTAACGACACACTTTCATCAATCCGTCGACGATACGGTTTGGCAAGCATGGTACTACACCGCACAAGGCAATCGCGGGCACATCGGCTGGGTTGAGAAATGGTTCGATGGTAAGAGTCCCGCAGCCTGGCACCAAGCGGTCGCACCATCGTTTCGTGAGGTAAGTGCGAAGATTGGGCCGCTGATGCAGGGGGCTGAATGGATGCACGACGGCGTGGCGATTTATTACAACCACGCATCGATTCAACTCGGATGGATTCTCGACGCCGAATGCCATGGCAAGACGTGGATCAATCGCAACAATGATGAACGGCTGAGCAGTTCGGCTCTAGGGCGAAGAGCTTGGGAAAACATGCTTCGCGATTCAGGGATTCAGTACGACTTCATCAACTACGTCGATGTCGTTCAGCATGGCGTGCCCGACGAGTATCGGGTGCTTATTTTACCCGCTTGTCTTTGCCTATCCGACGCAGAAGCGCGTCGCATCGAAGAGTTTTGTCGACGTGGTGGAACGGTCATCGCTGACTTTCTACCTGGCGTATGGGATCAGCATGGAAAGGGCCGAGCCAAGGGTGGTGCGCTCGACCCTCTTTTTGGAATCCGCCACGACCCACAAATGAAAGCGGCCGATATCTTCGGCGATCGTCTGTGGGTCGAAGTCGATCAAGACGCGAATTTTTCGTACCAAACCTATGACGCGTTTCTGACGAACCAGAACACCTGCTTGAAGCAAAACTGCGGATTCAACAAAGCCGTTCGCGACATGCCAATCGAAACGGTCTCGCAATTCGGCCGAGGAAAGGCCGTGCTGATGAACCTCTCGCCTCAGTGGTACAACGCCTATCGAGCTCAGGGGAGCGAATCTTCCAAGAAAGGAGACGTCTTCATGAAGCATGTGATGTCGGCGGGCCTTAAGCCTCGTCTGCGAATCGTCGACGCCAGCGAGAAGGAGCACGGTTACGAGATCACGTACTGGAAACTGCCGGAAAACCGCGTCTTGCTTTTCCTGTTCCTGAACCCCGAGATACGCGGAACGTCGCTAGGAGGTGGCAATTCGGTTGGTCTGAAATCTGGAATGCTCTCGATCAAGCTTCGCTTCGACCAGAGTGTTTCCGAGGTTCGAAACGAACGAACGGGGGTTGCGTTAGGAAGCGGCGACACGTTTAAACTGAGCTGGAAACAGAACGAGGCAGTCGTGTTATCCTATCGTGCGCATCCGTGAAACGCAGGCTTATGGTGAGGGAAACGAAGACATCGGCTATAGTCTGACGATGGAATTCGATCCTATTGGGTCAAGACGCAACATGCAGCGACGAAAGTATTTGGAAAGAATTGTCACTTGCGGAACGCATCAAGGAGTTCGTAGAGTGAACCTGTCATTCAAGACTCTCCCCGTTATTTTTACTTTCTTGCTATTCATCGCTGCGGCATCTGTGGATAGTGCTGCCGCTGAGGAGCAGAATGCGCGTCCGAACATCCTTTTCATTGTTGCTGACGATCTCGGTTACGGGGAAATCGGGTGCTACGGGGGCAAGGAAATCCCGACGCCGCATATTGATACGCTGGCGGCTGGCGGCGCACGTTTTACTAGCGGCTACGTCACCGCGCCGTTCTGTGCAGCCTCGCGCGCCGCGTTGATGACGGGTCGCTATCAGACTCGCTTTGGGTTTGAGTTCAACCCCATCGGCGCAAAGAATGCAGCGCCAGGTGTCGGATTGCCCCTCGAGGAAAAGACCATCGGGCAGCGTTTACGTGATTCCGGTTACGCTATACGTTTCGCCAGTCATCCAGCGTCAGTCCGGTAATCCATTTATAGTGCGCAGTGTTGCCGGTGATGAGTGTGCGGCCGGTTTCCAATGCTGTGGCTGCGATGATGAGATCTGCATCGCCATGCGGCAGTCCGCCTCGACGGGCGGTGGCCCAAAGATCTTCAGCGCGATCAAAGATTTCGTCGGTTACCGGAATGATAAGGGAATGCTGACAGAATTCCCGAAACCGTGTCAACAGTGTCGCTGCACCTTTCGCTTTATATCCACGTGCAATTTCGAATCGCGAGAAGGCGGATAACGCAAAGGGTCCATGAAATCGCAGATACTCGGCGGCCTTTGCGACCACCTGCGGGTTTCGCTGCTTCAGCAGTTCTGACAGCGTATCGGTGTCGAGCAATGCAATCGCCATCTGTTTACTCGAATGAACGAGTCATGTCGCATCGAGTAATCGACTTGTCGATGTCGTCGATTTCCGCGTCCGTCAGGCCTTTGTAAACATTGCACCACTCCGGAAGTGTTTGAGCGAGTTGAGCATCATTGTCTGGCGGTGCCACCACATCAAGTTCCACAACGTGCAGGATGAGTTGCTCATTCCCGCGCAACCGGTGACCCAAGAGCAATTCCGCAGCGGATCGCTCATTTGCCTGTAATTCGCCGACTTGTCGTTTGATCGTTTCCATGACATGTAAATCTACCACGACTAGGAGCGTCCGGCGACGGGATTTTCCTGATTTGGGTCGACAGCGTACCAGACCTAACGTTGGTTGTTGGCGTGGTCTTTGGCTCAGCGAGACAACCGGGGGGACACACGCAAACCCATCGTTCACACGCAAACCCATCGTTGGGAAGTTGCAAATCAACCGAAATCGGGGTGGGCAGCGAAGCTGGTTTCAAACCATTGTGATCTCGCCGTCAAGAAGAATGGAGAAATTGGCGTCGCTACGCCATGAAAGTGCAGCACAATGCGTGCATTGGGTTGACCGCTACGATGGGGAACGATGGGGACACTCGCAAACTGATCTTTGGCGAGAACGGTACGACCGCTCGCGCATCGTCGACTAGTTCGTCCGAAAGGTTGACTGGCTGACCCATATTTGTCTTCTAACAGTCAATGGTAGCATTTTGCTACCCGCAAATCCAGTCTTTGCTTTTGCTTATTCTTATGCGTTGGCAGGTGATTTTCTGCCTCCCCGAGCGCAACTCATTTACGTATGGTTCTCTGTTTTTGAACGTCTTAAATCCATGGGAAATGAGAATGTAGGCTGGTAGGCAATGCTGTGAAGCAATTGTCGCCCCACTGGCATGAAGCCAGTGGAAGCGAAACACAGGAAAAAATGCTTCACAGCGTTTCCGAAGGAGGGTGACTTACTTTGACGATTCCTGAGAATTAAACCGGACGATCTCCGGAGGGACGATGACTTTCGTGCATCGCTGGCACATCGGTTTTTTTGTACAATAGGATAGTTATCGCACTCGTCAAAAGGCACCTTGCAAGATGGTACAGTTGCTCGTTGATCAAGACAGGCTTGCCGACTCGGAAGTGAAATCGGCACTCGTTTATAACGCCAAATTTAGATCGAATCAGGTTTCCAATTGAATGCCACGGCTATCAAGTTTGCCTTCCTTTCTATGTCATTTGTTACGGCATTATCGTGCTCGTCGGCAAGTGGTGAGAGCCAAACGCTGAGTAGTGCACAAGCAGAGGGGCGTCTTCGGATGGCCCTCCAGTTTGCACGCGAAAAGAATGATCGGAATTTAGTCACTGCCGTCGAGGAACTAGGTCGTGCCTTTGGGAGAAAGCTACCGGAAGATGCGGAGGCCAAGCTGCGCGCGCTTGAGAAGAAGGTTGGCATTGACCCTGGTGGCTGGTCGATGGCGGGTCAGCCGTTGTTCCATCCAACGCCAGAGATGCTGCAAAACGCAACCCTTCTCAGACCAAAACTTGCGGCTGCCATGAAGTCCGATGATGCCGCGCAGGTGCGTGCGGTCACTTCCGAGATGCTTTCGGTGTTAGGCGAACAAGCGGGTGTACCCGATGGACGGCGTGCGGGGGTCAAGCCCGATCCGCGACCGATGAACGAAGCCGATTCGACAAAGCTTTTCCTTGATGCGCTAACGAGCGAAGGCCGAACCATCCGTCAGTTGTCCGATGGCCGGCTACTTCCTGACCAGATGGTCCGTGTCTATGCGTACGTGCTCAACGCAGCATGCACGATTCGGCCTTTTGTTGCAACGCACCAACCGGACTCGCTCCCCGAACTCAACAAGCTAACATCAAGCGTTGCCGACATCTTGATCCAGTTACAGCAGCCCACTGGCATCTTCCCTTTTCCCGATTTACGAGGCAAGAACATACGCTTCGGCGATATGATCCAAAAGCAGGTCAGTGCCGAACAAGTCGAGGTGCGAGATGGTTGGATTGTCTCTGCAGATCCAGATGGCGGGTCGCAATTCGACACCGGCCTCTGTGGCACGGCGTTGCTGTTAGCTGGTCAACTACATGCCAATGACGATTGGAAACGCGCGGGCTTGCTGGCAGCGGATTGGTCGTTGATGCAACCGTGCTGCAGTAATTTCAACTACAATGCCTTTTCCGTATCGCTTCTAGCCCATGCTTTTCGTATTAGCGGCGAAGAAAAATATCTCGAGGGTGCGTTACAAAAATTCCGCGTCGGGGTGGCACCTGGGCAGGCCCCTAATGGTCGCTGGATCGATGCCCACAATGCTCGCACCGTCTATCATGTTATTATTGTGCGAGCTCTTGGCGATCTGGCCTCGGTCCTTGCTGAGCATCACAAGACCGAGCGGGCCGAGGTGGATCAAATCGCGAGACCCGCTATTGACGCGTTGCTGGATGAGTTTGATGCGATGGGAATCACCGTCGAAGCTCTACCCGAACTGCTGACCCTGGCGTCTCTTTATCCAAGCGACCTGCGCTTACAAAAAGCAGTGAAAGACATGGCAGCCGTGATTGTTAGGAAGTGCACTGACGGTAGACAAGTGAAAATGGGTGCGCAACCAAATCAATTGGCAGCCGTAGCGCCTGCCTGTTCTGTTTTCACGAAAGCCGCCATACCCGACAAATAGGTTTCGAGTTCGCAATCTGGGTTCGGGATTTTTGTGGGCTTCACGTAACGCGGACCTGCAATTCGATGCACTCTTCGTGCAGCCAATTGCACTTCAGGGGCACGGAAAAACCAATCTCCTGTAGAATGGATGAATGATTGAAACAATTTTCCAAGTGCGATAATTCCCCTAACTTTCCTTGTTTCCCGCATACGCGAGCCGCGTTCAGTGCTTATTTCACGGATTTGGAACAGGAACTGCTTGCAGAGTTTCTCGTTTTTGCAGCAAGTCACATGGTAAGTACGATAGTTAAGGTGATCTCCTTGATGGAACATTCTGAGCAATTTGGCGTTCTGATCGTCGACGACGAACCGAATATTCGTTCGGGGCTTGCCAAGGGTCTCGCGGCAGAGGCAGATAAGATTGATACTGCGGCTAATGCCGACGAAGCATTGGTGAAATTCGACTTAGCGAAACATCCACTAGTTATTGTCGATGTGCGCCTGAACTGCAATATGACGGGGCTTGAGTTGCTCACGCGGATCCTCCAATGTCGTCCGCAAACGGCCGTGATTGTCATAACTGCACATGGAACCGTTGAAACGGCGGTTGAAGCGATGCGGGCTGGCGCATTCGACTTCATTCTCAAGCCCTTGGACCTCAAGCTCGTACGTCAGCAAGTTCGCAAAGCCCGCCAGCACTACGAGCTTCAACAAGAAAACCTGACTCTGCGCCATCGACTCGCGGACTCCGGTGAGATGTCCAACATCATCGCGGGCGGAGCTGCGATGGAGGATATCTTTCGCCAAGTCCGTCAGGTTGCTGCGACGGAAGCGACCGTAATGATCCATGGCGAAAGCGGAACAGGAAAGGAGCTAATTGCCCGGGCATTGCATGACTTGAGCAACCGTAGCCGCGGGCCATTCATTGCTGTCAATCTCGGCGCCTTGCCGGAAACGTTGCTTGAGAGCGAACTGTTCGGACATGAAAAAGGTTCCTTTAGCGGTGCAACGCGGCAAAAACCTGGTTGCTTTGAACAAGCCGCTGGCGGCACGCTATTCCTGGACGAGGTCACAGAGATGTCTCCTAAAAGCCAAATCGATTTGTTGCGCGTTTTGGAAACGGGCGAATACACGCGAGTCGGCGGTGAGGAACGATTGCTGTCTGATGCTCGAATTGTTTCAGCTACCAATCGATCCACTCAGGATTTGATCGAGGAAGGGACGTTTCGCGAAGACCTCAACTACCGATTGAATGTAATCCCGATCGAACTCCCACCATTGAGAAGTCGTCGCGAAGACATACCGCTGCTGGTTGAACATTTCTTGGAGTATTTTTGCACTCGTCACAAACGTAGTGTCAAGCGAACTTCCTCGGAGGCCATGAAAATCCTTGTAGCCGCCGCTTGGCCTGGTAATGTTCGCCAACTTCGCAATGTCGTCGAGCGACTGGTGATTACTTGCGCAGGAGATGTGATTCAGGAAAGCGAACTTCCGGCTGAGTTGCGCAAGTTATCCCGCTCGAATTCGAAAATGCCAAGCTCTCTGGCAGAAGCAACGGATGAGTGCGAAAAAACCACGATCCAAATGGCGTTGGAAGCATGTAGTCTGCATCGCGAAAATACTGCTAAAGCGCTCGGTATCAGTGTTCGAACGCTGCATTACAAAATGGGTCGCTACGGTTTGCATTGATGTGCTTTTCCGGTGTCCGATGAAGCATTAAGTTGAACGGTGAGCCAACTTTTGCAGGTATGATCTCTCCTGAGCACAAATTGAAACGTAACCACCTTTTGCTGGGATCGTGAATGATTGAGACAAATGACAGTCCGCGTTTCAAACAATTCGCGTTCGCCCTAGGTCTCCTAAGCCTCTTTGCCCTGGTCGTAACCGCTTGGGTCTTGATGAATGTCCGCAATGAACAGGCAATTGTGACTCGCTTGATCAATCACTTGGAAGGCAATGACCTGCTAGTCGCCAACGAATTGTCGAGTGAACTAGGCCTTCAGAAGAGTCTGTCGCTGGTGCTCGTATTAAACGTCGTGGCCGCCGCCGTTGCATTTTCGTTTGTCGTTCGTGGCTACTTTAGCAGCGAACGCAACCTGGAGGATGTGAAGGTGTTGTCGGCGGACATTTTGGCGAGCATGGACGCTGGCGTTATTACGACGGACATGAATGGCCGCATCATCAGTAGCAACCCACGCGGGCGCGAGTTAATCGGTTTGAGTTCCGATACCTCAATAGAAACTATCACGCAACTTGGCCCGGAACATGCTTTGCTTGCAGCCATTTGTGAGGAAATGAGCAAGTACCACCATCCGATCCGGGACCGTGATTACCGAACGCAACGAAATGGTCACGGTGTAGCACTCCGAGCTGGATGCACAATGCTCCGGAATCGAACCAAAGAGGAAATTGGAATGGTCATACACGTTCGTGATGTATCCGAAAAAGTCTTGATGGAGGAGAGATTGCGGCGGATGGAACGCTACATGGGATTGGGTTCGCTCGCTGCCGGTTTGCAGCATGAAATCAAGAATCCGCTCAGTGCCCTGTCGCTCCATATTCAACTACTTTGCGAACGACTGCAGAAAGAAACTGGCGACCAAGAAGTCAACGAAATACTCGAGGTCCTGAACACGGAAGTCAAGAGAATCAGCAGTGTGCTTGATGGCTTTCGAAACTATGCATCCATTCACGAAATCGGGCGAGCGCCAGTTGATGTGTCGGTCATGATCGAGAAACTTGTCCGACTGCTTCGGCCTGATGCGGAACAGAAAAAGATCAAGCTAATCGTAGAACCACCGAGAAAAATTGCAGGCACTATTCAAGCCGACGCAGCTCAGTTGGAGCAAGTTTTGCTGAATTTAGCTCTCAATGCTATCGCAGCGATGCCACAGGGGGGCACGCTCCGTTTCAGAGTTTCCGACCAGGAGGGAAAATTACGCATCAACATCAGCGACACCGGCAATGGAGTGCCTCCAGAAATACAATCTCGGATTTTCGATCCCTATTTCACAACCCGTAGCGATGGAACGGGTATGGGATTAGCGCTTTGTGACAAGATTGTTCGGCAACACGATGGTAGTATCGACTTTGAAACCAGTCCCTTGGGAACGACCTTTACAGTCTTACTGCCGAATGAGACGACCTAAGCCGCTTGTCAATGTGAATGAAACAATCAATAGCAGCAGAACTGTTCTATTTGCCGTCGAATTCGATCTGTTGGGATTGAATTGTGCTTTCCTTTTACCTTGACAATATCCTTTTTCGTGCAAACAATTGCACCTCTCGCGCATGTTCTTGCAGGTTCGTAACTCTCGAAATCTAGACCCCTTGAGGCAACTGAAAAAGACTTCCTTTTTATTCTTCTCGTGTTGTTGCAAGTGACGAACGCATCACTTGCAAGGATTGTCCGCCGTGCATTGGCCTGCGGACCGACTTCAAACGCACTCCTGCGGCTCCTGAAATCGACTTGCACCAAACGAAATGAATAGGTGTTTTCAAGTTTGGCCCGTCAGTTGCTTAATGGAAAAAGAATGTGAGGGCTGGATCTCGAGAGATCGCACAATCGAACCGAGTTCCTACAGACGATCCTGGTTATTTAAGCAAGCACGCATCCCTAGGCATCACGTAAACAAACAACAGCACGATGAAATTATCTCAAATCCCACGCTTAATTCTTATTCTTGCATTCCTTACGATATCCGCTTGTGACAAGCCAAAGGAGGAAGCCCACCATGAGCATCACAAGATCTTGGTCACCTGCCCGTTGGTAAAGGACGTGGTCAACACGCAGCAATATGTCTGTCAGATCCACTCCTACCGCCATATCGAGGTTCGGGCATTGGAGAGCGGATACCTGGAAGCGATTGAGGTTAAGGAGGGCCAAACGGTCAAGCAGGGAGATTCGTTGTTCAAAGTCGTTACAACGCTTTACGAGGCAAGGCTGGATGCCGAGAAGGCCGAGGCTCAGCTCGCGCAAATTGAGTTCAATAATACGGAGAGGTTGTATCAACAAAAGGTGGTCGCTCAGCCGGAAGTGGCACTGGCCCAGGCCAAACTGGCAAAGGCAAAAGCGAAAGTAAACTTGTCACAGGCCGAGTTGAACTTTGCCAACATTAAAGCGCCGTTCGCTGGCATCATCGACCACCAACGCCATCAGCAAGGAAGTCTCATTTCCGAGGGAGACATCCTTACGACCCTGTCCGACAATAGCGTGATGTGGGTCTACTTTAACGTACCCGAAGCTCGCTACCTCGAGTACCAAGCCAGAACAGATAAGGACAATGTAAAAGTCGAGCTGGTGCTGGCTAACGGAGAAACGTTTCCGCAGATCGGCAAGATCGCTGCAATTGAAGCTGATTTTAACAATGAGACAGGAAACATTGCCTTCCGCGCAGATTTCCCGAACCCGGACCGTCTCCTTCGCCATGGTCAGACAGGCACCATCTTGCTCAGTCGAGTTGTCAAGGATGCCGTCGTTATTCCGCAGCGAGCGACCTTTGAAATTCTTGCCAAAAAATACGCTTTCGTTGTTGAACCGAAAGCCGAGGGCGAGCAAGTTGACGCGCAGCACGGCGAGGAGAATAACGGAAGCGCAACCGCGGCGCACGGCGGCGATCATGAAGGCCACCAGAACATCGAGCATGGCGTGATTCGACAGAGAGAGATCGTCATCTTAAACGAAACGGACGACATTTATTTGATCAAGAACGGGCTTGGGGCGAACGACAGGATTGTACTTGAGGGGATTCGCCAAGTTCGCGATGGCGACGAGGTGGAATACGAGTTTGAATCGGCCGAAAAAGCTCTGAGCCACCTCAAGTACCACGCAGAATAGGCACCCTTGATTCATGTTCGCAAAGATCCTGCATCGGCCAGCCTTGGCCATCGTCATCTCGTTGATCATCCTATTTCTAGGCGGACTGGCAATCGTGACGTTGCCGATTTCTCAGTTCCCAGACGTCGCGCCACCTAGCGTCGTGGTCTCAGTCTCCTTTCCCGGTGCGAGCGCCAATGTTTTGATCGACTCGGTGCTCGTGATTCTGGAGCAATCCATCAACGGCGTCCAGGATATGCGTTACATGTTCTCAGACGCCACCAGCGCCGGCGAAGCAACGATTCAAATCGTTTTCGAGCCTGGCACGGACCCGAATGTGGCGGTTATGAACGTCAATAATCGCGTTCAAGCCGTTAGGAACAATCTTCCGCCCATCGTGGATCGCGAGGGGATTATCGTCATGCAAAACATGTCGAGCATGCTCATGTATGTGAATGTTTACAGTACGGATAAAAATGTCGATCAAAATTTCCTTTACAACTTCGCCAACAATCAGGTCTTGCCTGAGATCAAGCGAATCCAGGGGGTCGCTAGACCGACCATTCTCGGCAACCGCGCCTATGCCATGCGAATCGAGCTGAATCTGGAACGCATGCGGGCTTATAAAATTTCGGCTGAGGAAGTGATGAAGAGGGTGGCTGAACAGAGTATCATCGGTTCGCCCGGACGACTTGGCCAAGCGACCGGAACGACGTCGCAAACCATCGAGTACGTGTTGACCTGGGTGGGCCGCTACGACAAACCGGAGCAATACGAAAACATCATTATGAAAGCCAACCCCGAGGGCGAAATCCTAAAATTGAGGGATATCGCTAAAGTCTCGTTGGGTTCTTCATTCTACGACCTATATTCCGACATCGACGGCAAACCTGCGGCTGCGATCGTCCTCAAGCAGGCGCCAGGTTCCAATGCGAGCGAAGTCATCAAGAGGGTTAAAGAAAAGCTTGCGGACATCAAAACGAAGTCATTTCCTCCGCTCATGGACTATGAGATCAATTATGACGTCTCAAGCTTTCTGGACGCGTCCATTGAGAAGGTGCTACACACTTTGCTCGAAGCGTTCATTCTGGTGTCGTTGGTGGTCTATTTTTTCCTGGGCGACTTCCGCAGCACACTGATCCCAGTACTCGCGGTGCCGGTATCCTTGATCGGTGCGTTCTTCTTCATGCTGATGTTCGGTTTGTCGATCAATCTAATCACGCTTTTCGCACTGGTCTTGGCGATCGGGGTGGTGGTGGACGACGCCATTGTGGTCGTGGAAGCCGTTCACGAAAAGATGCACACCAAACACCTTGGACCATATCAAGCGACTCAGGAAGTCATGCATGAAATCAGCGGCGCAATCATCGCTATCACGATGACGATGACAGCCGTATTTGTTCCGGTGACGTTCATGACCGGGCCTGTCGGTGTATTCTATCGCCAGTTCGGACTGACGATGGCCATGTCCATCATACTCTCGGGGGTGGTTGCATTGACACTGACGCCAGTTCTTTGTGCGATGATTCTCAGGCCTCATACGCTACACCATGAGCAGGGCGCAATTTTGGGATTTACCAACCGTTGCATCCAAGGGATCGCTGGCCATTATGCCAATGCTCTGCGCGGTGTCTTGGCGTTGCTTCTAGGCGCCGGAGCTGGCATTGGTATCTACTATCTGCTAAAGATAGAGATCGTCCACGAACTCGTTTCTGAGCAAATCCCGCTTACGGAAAACATAACCCTGGGTATCGCTGGCGTCATGGCGGTGCTGTTCATGTTAACCTTCCGCTCAACGCTGTCTGGAAGCGAGCCGGGTGAAGAAAAGAAACGTGGACCATTGGGCATGTTCTTGCACTTCTTCAATCGATGTGTTGAGAAAGTCACGGGCGGTTACGCAGGGATCTTGCGTCTAATCGTCCCTCGGCGAGTTTTTACGATGATCGTCGTGGCGGGATTTGGCTACGGCATTTTTCTAGTGAACGGTCTGCTGCCATCCGGTTTCATCCCGCTCGAAGACCAGGGTGTTATCTATGGGATCATTCAGACGCCTCCTGGGTCAACCTTGGAATATACGAACTCAAAGTCGCACGAACTACAAGCGATTTGCCAAGAGTTTGACGAAGTAAAAACGGTCTCGTCGATTGCCGGTTATGAAATCTTGACTCAGGGCCGTGGGTCCAACGCAGGCACCTGTCTCATCAACTTGAAACCATGGGCCGAACGCAAGCTAACATCCAAGGAGATTATTCAAGAGCTTGAACGAAAAGGAAGCAGAATCGCCAACGTGAAGCTTGAGTTTTATGAGCCGCCTGCGGTGCCTGGGTTCGGTGCAGCTGGAGGTTTTTCATTGAACTTGCTCGATAAGACAAACAGCGGCAATTACGCCCAAATGGGAGAAGTGACAGACAAGTTCATGGCTGCCTTGTCCAAACGTGAGGAGCTGAAGGGGCTGTTCACGTTCTTCGCTAGCGATTATCCACAATATGAGCTGGTCATCGACAATGACATGGCAATGCAAAAGGGAATATCGATCGGAGACGCCATGAACAATCTATCCATCGTTGTTGGAAGCACCTGGGAGCAGGGCTTCGTTCGCTTCGGCCAGTTCTATAAGGTTTACGTCCAAGCGGCACCCGAGTTCCGTCGGCTCCCAGACGATTTGGAGAATATGTTCGTCAAGAACGATAAGGGGGATATGGTGCCCTACTCCGCATTTCTCAAGATCAAGAAGAAACAAGGCCTGAATGAAATCAGCCGCTACAATCTGTACACAACGGCGGCAATACAAGGAGCACCGGCTGCTGGCTTTAGTACTGGTCAATCGATTGCAGCGATTCAACAAGTTGCCAAGGAGACACTTCCTCGCGGTTTCGACATAGACTGGCAAGGTCTCTCCTACGACGAGGCGAAAAAGGGGAATACGGCTATCTATATCTTTGTGATCGTTATCATCTTCGTTTACCTGGTTTTGGTTGGCCAATATGAGAGCTTCCTCTTGCCGCTAGCCGTCATCATTTCGCTACCGATCGGCCTCTTTGGTTCTTTTTTGTTTCTCAAGGCCATGGGATTGGCAAACGACGTCTACGCGCAAATCGGTCTGGTTATGCTGGTCGGTTTGCTTGGAAAGAACGCGATTTTGATCGTTGAATTCGCGGTACAACGACGCCATGAAGGAGCCAGTCTCATCGATGCCGCGATCGAGGGAGGGAAGCTACGTTTCCGTCCGATTTTGATGACATCCTTTGCCTTCATCGCAGGTATGGTTCCGCTGGTCCGAGCCACAGGCCCTGGCGCGATTGGAAACCGTACCATCGGCACTACCTCTGTCGGTGGAATGCTCATGGGAACCTTGATAGGAGTCCTTGTGATTCCAGGACTCTACTACATATTCGCCAAAATGGCCGACGGTCGCAAACTTCTCAAGGATGAGACGGATCAACCACTTAGTGAGCGTTTCGAACACGATGTAGACGCTGTTGGTTAGACGAGCGGGAGAATGCACACTAACAAAGTGCCTTAGACTTCCAGACTGTGTTGATAGCATCCTCACAGGCTGGAAGCCTATGACACCGTTTTCGCCCGCTCTCGCTGGAACAATCGGAGTTCCTGGCATCTTCTAACTTCGCAGCACAAACCATAAAGTGCGCATTTCCGGTCAGACGAAGATAGAGGTGAGAGCGACCAGAAAGGGATGATTCTGGTTCAAAAAGTCAGGGAATAGACGGAAGAATCCTTCAATGGCCGAAGCAAGAAAAAAGTTTCGAGGGTGCACCCTTGCAATTGTGGTTATTTCGGGTGTCCTAATCGGCAACCAGGGCTGCAGAATTCCCGAGCTTTGTCGTCCGGACCGAGTAAAACCGCTTCCGGAAACCTTTAACGGTGAGGTAAATTGGGAGAACTCTGCTTGCGTCGAGCTCCACGATTTTTTCAATGATCCGATGCTTACAGGTCTGGTCGACCAAGCACTGGTCGATAACCTGGAGCTAAAGATCCTAGCTCAGGATATCCGGATTGCCAACAACGAGGTTTTAGCGCGGCGAGGTGCTTACTTTCCATTCATCTCCTTCGGGGCACGCGCCGGTGCAGAGAAATCCGGGGTCTTCACACGTGAGGGCGCGGTTGAGAGCAACCTCTTGGCCAGCGGTAAATCGTTCCCCGATCCTCTTCCTGATTTCCTAATCGGAACTAACGTCTCTTGGCAGATCGACATTTGGAAAAAGCTCCGGAACGCTCGTAGCGCGGCAGCCCTTCGCTACTTGGGTACTGCCGATGGGCGGAACTACGTCATCACTCGCCTCATCGCTGATGTTGCTGAGGAGTATTACGACCTACTGGCGCTCGACAATAAACTTCGAACGTTGGATAAAACCATCGAGCTCCAAGAAAAGAGCCTCGAGGTTGCCAAGGCCAAAAAGGATGCTGGCCGCGTCACAGAGCTACCGGTCCAGCGTTTCCAGGCCGAAGTTCGCAAAAACCAAAGCGAAAAGCAGTTGCTTGCGCAAGAGATCGTCGAAGCCGAAAACAGAATCAATTTCCTCGCCGGTCGCTTCCCTCAGCCCATAGAGCGTCAGACGGTCGACTTCATTAATTTGAACTTGCATTCGCTGAGCGCCGGAGTCCCCGCACAGTTACTTCAAAACCGCAACGACATCCGTCAAGCGGAACGCGAACTGGCGGCGGCCGGACTTGAGGTGCAAGTTGCCAGAGCGAACTTCTATCCCTCGCTGAATATCAGCGCAGGCGTAGGCTATCGAGCGTTTAATTCTGGCTTTCTGTTCTCGACGCCCGCATCGTTGGTTTACAACGCGTTCGGTGATGTGGTCGCTCCATTAATCAATAGGGCTGCGATCAAGGCCGCCTACATGACTGCGAATGCCGAGCAATTGCAAGCTGCATATAACTACCAACAAACCGTCTTGAATGCCTTCACCGAAGTCATGAACTACATGAGCAAAGTGGACAAATACGGCAAGAGCATCGAGATCAAGAAGCAGCAGTTGGAATCGCTGGAGGGCTCGGTCGATTCAGCAACGAAGCTTTTTCAGGGAGGTCGTGCCGAATACGTCGAAGTGCTACTGGCCCAACGCGACCTCCAGGACGCGAAAATCGTCACTATCGAAACCAAAAAGCAGCAACTGACAGCCATCGTCAACGCCTACCAAGCTCTCGGCGGCGGTATGGTGCGGAGCTTCAACTCTGCGAACGCTGAAAACTCAGTCGTCACATTCCCACCGGACACATTCCCACCGGACACATTCCCGCAGGACACAACTCCAACAGACAAAGCTGCGGCAGACAGAGCTGCAGCAGAGAAAGCAGCTGCTGACAAAGCAAATGCTGACAAAGCAGCTGCTGATAAAGCAGATGCCGACAAAGCAGATGCAGGCAAAGTTCCTCAGGTTCCAGTTCCACCCGGCCCAGTTCAACCCGTGGCGTTCTCAAAGCCTCGCGTTTAGCTACCAACTGCCATGCGATGCTGTCGCAAGCACGAAAGAGGATCAGGATCTCGTCGTTCATTGGAATCGAGCATTCGCGTTCTAGCCAACTGCAATCCAGCCCTTCTTGGTTGCCGTTTGAAAAGCTTCGAAGTCGTGTTGCACTTGCTCGGCATACGAGGCTGCAAACTCCCCGACCACGAGTTCAAAGCGATCGCCTGTTCCGATGTACCCCAATGTACGTGAAGGATCGCCGGCCTTTGCATGAGCACGTGCCAACGCCCATCCACAGAGTCGTGCGTAGTCCGCTAGTTGAGGTTGGGAAAATTTGGCAACGTCCAGGGACAGCTTCATGTCACGTAGCTGACGTACGTAATAGTGGCGACCATCTGAATCGATTGTCCAGCCCAAAAACACATCGCTTGTCGCCTGCATCAAGCGTTGTCCACATACAATTCGCTCGCCCTGGTGAAGCCATACATCAAGACTGACGTAGGGAGCCAAGACACTTGCTTTCGCTTCCTTAATTTGAAGCAAGAGGGACGATCCGTCTGCATCCCTTAGCAACACCAGACCGCATCGAAGACCTATGCTACCAACGCCAACCACCTTATAGACTGCGTCCGACAGGTCATAGAGATCCAACAGAAAGCGGCGGTCACTCGATAGTGTCTCGCGGTACCTTTGCATTAGCTGCTTGACTTCAAGTTGGTAACGAGCGCTTTGTGGAGGATGATAGATTAACGGAGGTTGGTCTATCATTTTCAATTCACCGCCGATGGTTTGTGTCAGCTTTGGCAAAAGATGTTCCACCGTATGCTGTCGCGCCCTCTCGAAAATTGTAGTCAATCGGGCAATCGTTTCGGGGGCTACAAAATGTCGTGCTATGGCCGATGAGTCCAGTCGTTTGTAGTACCTCTCTAATGGCGAATGTGTATCGTACATGGTTAGCTGATCACGATACTCTCGAGCGACCAGTATCGCCATTTCCTTGCAAAATAACTTTGGTGCACCGATGCATAATGCTGCTAGTACGAAGCTGACCGCCAAACGCTTAAGATCCCATTCCCAAGGAGCAGGCATCGTTTCATCAAAGTCATTTACATCAAAGATGACGTTGCGTTCCGGTGTGCCAAACCAACCAAAGTTCTGTAAATGGCAATCACCGCAACTTTGCACAATCATTTCAGTTGATGGCATATTGCCAAGATCGTAGGCCATCGAAATCGCCAGACCACGGAAAAAGGACAACGGCGATTCCAGCATACGTGCATGCCGAATGGGGACAAGAGAGGCTAGACGATCATCGTTAGATCTTTTCAAAAACTCCACAACACTTGGACGATCGGGACGGGGTGTCCATCGAGCGTGCTCAGATCGTGGGAGAGCTCGACGTCTCGATCTCCCCAGTTCGATCCGCATTTCCCTCGTGGTCTTCTTGGATGGAAGTAAATCTTCAGACACCAGGTCCAGTCGATTCTGCCTTGGCATTTGGAACAAGCTCGGGAGACTTCGCAAATGCACTTCCTGCTTCAGGCCTCACTCCATCTACTCGAAGCGATTGGTTGCGTGCAACGGCCCAGCAGATTATTTTCCATTCAATCCATCTTCCACCAACGAGCAAAAACCAAGCGATGGCAAAGACGCAAAAGGCCAATTGAAATTGTCCAGTGCCGCAGGCAATGCCGACAATCGCGCTGATCCAAATTGTCGCCGCCGTCGTTAGTCCATGAACTTCATCTTTCCCTTGAGCGTGCATGATGACACCCGCTCCGAGAAATCCGATACCAGTCAAAACACCCTGAACAGATCGTAGCAGCCCATCACTCGTAGAATGTTCGATCATGATGCTAGCCATGATTACCCCACATGATCCGAGCCCAACCATCGCCAAAACTCTGAGGCCAGCGGGTTTTCGATGGATGTCTCTATCAATTCCTAGAACCGCCCCAAGAATAGTTGCAAAGCCGAGGCGAAAAAGTATCTCGTGGATCTGGTCGAAATCGGATGGATTCATTTAGTTTCTCTGGGTACTCACCTTTTCAAAATTCCTGCCTGTTATCTGCCTTTTTTATCGAATCAACGGTCGGTGCGAGCGCAGCCACACTGCCTGTGGTAGGCAAGAAGATCGCTTGAACCGAATGCGCTTCCAAGGATATTAACGGATCTTCACCCGCTCCTAGACTAGCAAATACTTGCGTTTGCGACATGGCCGATCTGGATTCTGCATTGATTAAAATCTCTTGCGCAAGCTGGACTTGTGCTTGCAGGGTGTTAACCATGGCGCGTTTCTGCTGCTGGACCCTTGCATTGGCATTGCGATAGTACGAAGAGGACAGTTTCACCTTGGATTTTTCCAATAAGAAACCTAAGGCTGTTCAACCAACCAAAGAGCCTAATGGTGCCAAGAAGCTACCAGACACAACGGCTCCAAGTCCATGACGATAGGCCATAGTTCGAGGAAAATGAGATTCGCAGTTGCACAGTCATTGCAATTCTTGGGTACGCGACGGTCGTTCAGCTTTGTTTAGCCCGTCGTCCCCAAACCTGTTGCGGAGGGATTGTAATTAATCTGCGACAGATTCAACAGGGATGACTGCAACGGGACAATCGGCTCTTCGCAGGACTCGTTCCGAAGTGGTACCACGAAGTCCGTCCAGAAAACGATCAGGACCGTCGGTTGTCATGACGATCAAGTCTGCGTCAATTTCTGCGGCGTACTGTACTATGGTCTCAGTTCTCTCCCCTTCTAGCCGAACACGATGCCAAGTCCAACCATTGTTCTGAGGGTGCTGGACAAATGGCATGGATTCAGCCGGGTCAGAAACAGCGTCATGAGTGGCTCAAAGTAAAGACTGCCTGGGACCGCCCCAAGGATGCGGTCGCGATACTGTCACTGCCGAGTACCGATTCACTGCAAGTTCGCATCAAAACCGATGAACTGCCCCTTCACGAGGCGTTCGCAATCGATCGTCGGCTTAGGATTCTTGCCGCCCGCTGAAACACGGAATGTGCGGCGTTGGCCTGGCAGTAACCCCTTAAGTGACTCGGCAGAACGAACACCGTCTACCGTTGGAAAAGCATCATAATAGATTGGCGCAATCCCGCTATTGCTGATCTCAATGCGGGATTCTGTTTCCGATGCGTCAAACTTGTCGACTCGGAATCGATAACCGCAGGAAAGACTTGCCTCACGAATCCGCTCGCTCTTCTGAAAACGAAGCTGGTCGTCGCCAATAATGAAGGACACATGAAAATCGGCTGCCATCTTTTCGAAGGGGATTCCATGTGGACCATCCGGTGCGAGGGCTTTGGACTGGTCGACTTTCTTGAAGAAACTAAACTCGCCACCGGCAGGCGCACTTTTCCAACGTTCGCGTCCAAGTGCATTCCAATTCGGTTCGTTTTCTTGCGGATGTCGCGCATGATTGAATGAATCGTCAAACAAACCGAATCGCAGTGCGAGCAACGCTTCATTGCCTACGTAAGGCGCGCGTTCACCATCGGCGGCATCCACCGAAATCATCCATGGAGTTGTTTGAAAGCAGGTCGAAAGATGCTTTGCAAACTCAGCCTGAAACTCTTTGGATGGAAAGGTTTCTCCCAAACGCATGGGGCCATCGTAGATGTGATACTCGGCCCACAATCCAAAGCCCACCTGGACGAAGGCCAATCTTGAATCGCGATCGTATTTTTCTGTGAATCGCCGAAAGAAATCCAATACGAAGGACTTTAGTTTGGGATGAGACCAGTCTGGAAACTCAGTCGGTTTGTTTTCGCTCATGGCACGCGTCATCTTGTAGTCAGAAAGACTGGTGATGGTCTTAGGTACGCCGGTTGTCTGTCCCACGTACGTATCGTGCCAACGGAGTACGAGTTGGTGGCCTCGAGAAGCTACTTGGTCTAGCAATCTTTCCAGCGGCGTCCAGTCGTACTCTTCGTCACTCATTGCAATCTGAGCGTAAGTCATGTAACTGTACTCGAGCTGAATCGGTGCCTTGGCTGCGGCTGCATTGGTCGTCCATAGGACGATACCCGTCATGGGCTGTACTTCGGTGACCGTGCTTTTCAGCGCGATCGGTCTCATATCGTCCGCAATGCAGCCCATTGCAGGCCAGATGAGCCAGACGGTCAAAAATGCCATGGCAAAAACGCGAAAGTCACTAAACGGAATGCAAGATTTCATGCGAATGGTCCTAAGATGGTTTTGGTTGCGAAATGACATGATATTCGCATATTCGCACTCTTCGGCTTGTACGGTTACGATGATTCGTAACCGTTCACGGTTTTTACTCGAAGCCATGGATTCCATGGGGCCGACAGGAAAATTTCACGACAGGAAACTCTAGCCGCCAGCCCTAAGAATGACTAAGGCTCCACGGGCTACGGTATTCCTTCATGAGCCATTTGGACGCTTCCGCATCGCCCACGATGGTTTCCGTTTTTGGATCCCAGTTGATCTTCTTCTTCGTTCGCACGGCGATATTGCCAAGATGGCATACCGTAGCGGAGTGATGGCCAATGCTGATATCGGCAGCAGGAGCTTGGCGAGATTTCACGCAATCAAAGAAGTTGTTCACGTGGCTGGTGTTGGCTTGAGAATTAACAATCTTTGGCAACTCCACCCCCTTGAGCAGCTCGGGAGGGTTCGTGACAATGCCTCCACGGTAGACAAATAGGCTCCCTTTTTCACCAACGAATTCAGTGCCTTGGTCGGAGCTCTTGGTGTCGAGTTTTTGACGACAGGTCATCACGACGCCGTTGGCATACGTGTACTTGATATCAGTCGTATCGGGTGTCTCGTACCAACCGTCTGGATTGTAGACGGCGGACCCCTCGATGCTCGTCGGCCCGCTCTCGTCCATGCCAAGTCCCCATTGGGCGATGTCGAGATGATGCGCACCGAAGTTCGTTTGTTGTCCACCGCTATAATCCCAATAGAACCGGAAGAGGTAGTGAACGTGATTCTTGTTGTAAGGGCGCTGGGGAGCTGGTCCTAGCCAACGGTTGTAATCAAATCCCTCCGGCGGTGCACTGTCGGGCACAGGGCTTTTCGCTCGAGCGATCCAGTTTGGACTGGGCAAGGTGACGTTGACGGTGTGGACTTTGCCAACGATCCCTTTCTGCAGAAGCTCCACGGCCAGTTTGAACTCAATGCCGCTCCGTTGCATGGTGCCGGTTTGCACGACCCGCTTATGCTTGCGAGCGGCATCGATCATGGGCTTTCCCTCGCCGATCATGAGTGTGAGTGGCTTTTCGCAATAGACGTCTTTGCTGGCCTTGCAGGCTTCGATCGTCATCAAAGCGTGCCACTGGTCTGGCACGGTCACGACGACAGCATCCACATCCTTTGCATCGAGCAATCGGCGGTAGTCGTCGGTCATGACTGCAGAAAGTCCGGCTTCCTTTTGCAGAAAATCACTTGCTTCCCCTAAATACGTTTTATCCAAGTCGCAGAGAGCCACGATATTTTTCAGAAAATACTTCATGTTGTTCTTCGGCCCTCCCTGATTGCCAACGCCGATCATGCCGACGCGGACTCGCTCGCTTGGGGGCTCCGCCGCGAAAAGGGCGCGATGGGTACGTGGCGAGAGGCCTAGAATGGCTCCGCCGAAAGCGGTTTCTTTCAGAAAGGAACGACGTGATTTTTTTGACATGGCCGTTGAAACTCCTAAGGGATGTCGAAATCGGACAGCCGTATTTATAGTTCGTGAGTCTCGCGAAACCAAGTCAAATTTGGAGTGCTGGGATTCATCCCAGCTTCAAGATAGCCTGTCGAGCATGTTCGTGCGCTGTTGATTCGCAACAGAATCGTTACTAATTTTTGGTTTGGCCAAGTCCCGGCCAGCGCGGCAGTTGAACACGAATCAAAAGCCCATAGACGTCTTGAGGAGTTTTTCCGCACCGTGCCGAACGACATCGTCGGTCGGCAAACCAGTCTCAGCCTCCGTCTTCGCAATTTCATAACGAACCTCCGCGTCGGTCAATCCATGCGTATTGAGGGCAATGCATGTGACCTTGGTTGGCGCAAATGTACCCCCAGCATGTGCAATCGTTTCATACATGTGGATCACCTCGCGCAATGCAGGAATCCTAGCCCATTCTGTAAATCGAATATGCGTGCGATTCGACTTGTGTACTAACACCATATGGGTCGCTTGAGAACCGCGCAGCAATGGCAATGTTGCCGTCGATGCTGGATTCAAGAACGACCCTTGCCCTTCCACCCAGACCACATCCATACCTGCCGGGGAGAGGCGCAAGGACCGACCATCGCGATTTGCGAGTGTCGGCAAGAACCAAGTCCGCTGCCAGAGTGTCAGCTCCTGGCGACAGAGAAGTCATCAAAACCAAGGGACTATGAGGGTATTCGTTTTCAAACTGCTGGAATAGTCGTTCCAGTTTCTTCGTCACCCCCTCTACGTCTTGGGGAAGGATGGTTCGATGTCCCACCAGTCCCAAAACAATGGGAATTTTTGCATCTACGGCAGCCGAATCGGTCATGTTTAACCCAGATCAAAATGTTCTATAATGTTGCGACGGTATTGATCTTACGAATGCTAAGCCAACTGTCCAGTAATTTATAACGAACGTCTGAAAATTGTTCCCTCATTTTCAGCCACCTCAGCAGCCTGCAAAAGAACGAACATCCGGACAGCCACTGTCAAGCGTTAATTGAATAGATGCGAGTTCCTGCATAGAGAGAACAATGGGGACACACGCAAACCCATCTTTGGCGAGATGCAACGTAGCCGAGGGAGTGGGCAGCGACGCTGGTTTCGAACCATTGTGATCTGCGCCGTCAAGAAAATCGGAGAAATTGGCGTCTCTCCGCCATGAAAGTGCGGAACAATGCGTGCAATGGGTAGACCGGTAGTCCGACTGTCTCTTCAGGAAAGCTCGGTGCAATCAAAGATGATGCTACATCTATGCAGTGAGCAACTCGCGAGCACGGTTCCGAATCTTGTACCGTTGGTGACGGTTGCGACTGCGTGTCGATTCGATCACTTTTGGCTTGCCCGCTACCGTACCGAACAACCAGCCAAAGTCGCGAGTCAACTCGCACCACAACTCCGCATCGATCCCAAGCCGCTCAAAGATGCGGCTTGCAGTCGCTGGCGTTGCACCACGCTTGTCCGCTCGTATCTGACGAGCCGTCCAATCGAGCAACTCTAGATAGTCCGCCACACTCATCGGCAAAAAGCCTTTGTCGCTCGCTCGATCACCCGCTGTATGGCAGCATGCTCCAATCTCGTCTCGCAACTCATCGATCGTTAACGGGCAAAGCGACTTCGCAATTGGCTTTGCAGTCAACTCGTCAACGCACGGCGATGGCGTTGTCGCAATGTTGTCCGTCATGCCTTTCTGCAACGATTCCCTTAGTTCAAGTGCGCGTTGCTGGGCTGAAGTATAGTCGCTGGTCTCAATCGTCTCGGCCATGGCCGCTCGGATCGGATTCAAATCGACATAGGCGGCACAAGCCAAGATGGCTGTTTCATCAAGCAACCGGACGGCCCGGTATCTTGCTTGCCAAAATTTCCCGACTTCTTTGTCGTCAAGCTTGGCTCGTTGCGCGATCTTCTGCGGGGTCGTTTCGAATGGAATTGAGTTCGAATTCGTTTGGTTCTTCGGGGTGCCGATATGCATCTCTGCGTTTGGGGCAAAGTTGGGATCGAAGCGGGTGTTGGTGGCCGTAAATGATGAAGTCATGGAGGACCTCGATCCAGATTGGGCGGACACGATCGAGGAGACTGCCACGCTTTTGGCAAAAGGTTGCGTAACATAGTTACCACAGCCGACCATTTCCCCAGCCAGCGAGGCGGATGAACGCCTATCACATGCCCATAGTCGCCTTGAGGAGTTTTCCAGCACCATGACGAACGACGTCGTCGGTCGGCAAACCAGTTTCTGCCTCCGTCTTCGCAATCTCATAACGAACCTCCGCGTCGGTCAAACCATGTGTATTGAGGGCGATGCAAACGACCTTGGTTGGCGCAAATGTACCGCCAGCATGAGCAATCGTTTCATACATGTGGATCACCTCGCGCAATGCGGGAATCCTTGCCCATTCTGTAAATCGAATATGCGTGCGATTCGACTTGTGTACCAACACCATATGGGTCGCTTGAGAACCGCGCAGCAATGGCAATGTTGCCGTCGATGCTGGATTCAAGAACGATCCTTGCCCCTCGACCCATACGACATCCATGCTGTCGGCACATGCAATAACCTCTTGCTGTACAGCCCCGCCGGCGAAGTCTATTCGGACTGCGTCCAACGGGATACCGTCCCCTGCTAGCATGATGCCCGTTTGTCCTGTGGCCATGAATCTAGAGCGAATGCCTGCTTTCTTAGCTGCCCGATCGAACTCGACTGCCGCTGACATCTTGCCGATCGACATGTCGGTGCCAACGAAGAGCACTCGCTTGCACGGAAGTAGTCGTGCTGCTCCGTTTGCAACACTCAGATTCGGCGGTTCCTGCCGAATATCCCAAACCCACTGCCCTTCCTTTAAGAGTGCAATGACACGTGGGTCTTCATTCAGTTTGACATGCAGACCGTTGAGAACGTTCAGGCCTCCACGCACAGCATCCTCTATATCGATGAACCATTCTTTAGGCAGAACTCCACCTCCCGAAGCGATGCCTATTGCCAACGTTTGCGGTTGGTATTGCAAAGCCTCAGCGGTGCTCTTCACGATGGGAATCTCGCGCGTCAGAGGAATCCCAGTGAGTTCTCGCAGCGATCCGCCTGCGTGTTTCTGATCGATGACGACGACCACTCTTTCGGGTGCGAATCGAAGCAACACCAATCCCGTCTTGCCGCGATCCGAAGTGAGTCCATCGTGCATGAGCAATGCGAGCTTATCGTCAGCACGATAGAGCGGATGTCTAGGCATAACGTACTCCTATTCCTGGCAAGTCTTGATTCACCAAATAGCCGTTCTCAAACTTCAACCCTACGGTCGGATCGTTGCTCAAATTAAGGTGGCTATCGAGATCGATGTAGTCGATGAGCGATGCAATCTGGTGAGCAGCCCCGTTTCCAAGTGCCGTGTTTCCATAGCAACCCACCATCGTCTTCAGTCCAAAGGCGTTGGCCGTTGCAATCATTCGAAGCGCTTCCGATAAACCGCCGCACTTCGTGAGTTTAATATTCACACCGTCCACCGCGTGCCCTAACCGAACGATATCCGCACACGACCGGCAACTCTCATCGATAAAGATGGGTAACTGGCTCTGTTCATGCAGTTGATTCAAGAGGTGGTCGTCCGCAACGGACATCGGTTGTTCAATATGCACGACCTTTCGAGACGCCAGCCAAGCCGACATTTCGATGGCTTGCGACAAACTCCAACCACCATTTGCATCCACCCCTAGATAAGCACCTTTGGGAGCGATCTCACGTACGGCATCGAGCATCGTTTTGTCCGCTTCGACACCATTGGGCGATCCCAGTTTGATCTTAATGGCTAAGATCGTACCGAGCTCCAACCATTTGCGGAGCCGCTCTTGTGCTCCCAACGGGCTGTTTATACCGATGGTCACCGAGATCGGGCCACGCGGTTTCGGCTCCAAGCCTAGAAGTTTCCAGACGGGGAGGTTGGTCGCTTTTCCTGCCCAATCATAGAGAGCCATATCGATCGCTGCTCGCGCTGACGAGCCTACCGTTGACGCTTTCAAAGTCGATTCAATTTTGGTTCGTTGGGTCGGGTGTTGGCCGGCCAGCAACTCAACACACTTCTCAAGGTCTTGTAGAATACGTGTCTCATGCTCCCCATACTCTGGGATTTCAAACTCCGCGGCCTCGCCGAGCCCAACGATTCCGTCGGCTTCGACCTCGACTATCGTGCTGCTCGAACCCGAAGAACTGCCGCGACTGATGGCCAAAGCGACTTTTTTGGAAAGCTGAAATGTTCGAAAACGAATGACGGTCATCGTGTTGCGCTACTGGTTGAGAATCGTGCTATTTTTAGGTAGAAGTAGGATATCGATGCCGGACGTTTTCGTACATCCTTGAAAGTCACGGATCGATGGCATTCCTTAGCTTGTTCAACGCCCGCAGAATCGGCTAGACTGATGCAATGAACTCCATCATCGTCAACTCAATACGCTTACTTCTCATCCTCTCCGCGTCGCTCGCCACGTTTCCATACGCCGCAGCGCAGACAGCAAATCTGGACGCAAGCTCGCTCGCTGGCAAAGTCATGGTTGGGTACCAAGGCTGGTTCAACTGCGAAGGGGACGGATCGGATCTCGGCTGGGTGCACTGGGCTCGAAATCGTAGAAAGCCACTGGGTCCGGGCAATGTCACCGTCGATCTCTGGCCCGACGTTTCGGAATTCGACGCGGACGAACTATTTGAAACCGGCTACAAGCACCAGGATGGAAGCGTTGCAAAGGTTTTTAGCAGTGCCAATCAGAAGACCGTGCTTCGGCATTTTCGTTGGATGCGAGACTACGAAATCGACGGAGCGTTTGTGCAGCGATTTGCCGTAAATCTTTCCAATCCAGGTTTGCTTCGCAACAACGATACCGTCCTGTCCCATGTCCGTCAGGCAGCACGCGAGTCCGGGCGTGTGGTTGCAGTGATGTATGATTTGAGTGGTCTGAAAGCAGGGCAAGTTGAGCGTGTCGGTTCGGATTGGTCGCGATTGCAGTCCGAGCTAAAGGTTACTCAGGATCCGGGCTACCTGCATCACAAAGGAAAGCCGCTGGTGGCCGTGTGGGGTATCGGCTTCAACGACAATCGAGCCTATTCACTCCAAGAGTGCTTCGACTTGGTAAAGCGACTGAAATCGGACGGATGTTCGGTCATGTTAGGAGTGCCGTCTTTTTGGCGTGAAGGGAAACGGGATGCCATTGACGACCCCTTGTTGCATGCGATTATCAAGGAAGCGGACATCCTCAGTCCATGGAGTGTAGGTCGCTATCGAAATCCAGATGAAGCGTCCCGTCATGCGGTCAACGTTTGGCAACGCGATCGCCAGTGGTGTATTCAAAGCAATTTGGAATTCCTGCCGGTCGTGTTTCCTGGCTTTAGTTGGCACAATTTGCAGGGTGGGAAACTCGATCAAATTCCGCGGTTGAAAGGGGAGTTCCTTTGGTCACAAGTCGTTGCCGCAAAAAAGATCGGTTCCAATATGATCTACGTGGCCATGTTCGACGAGGTGGACGAAGCGACCGCCATTTTCAAATGTGCTGACAACCCGCCGTCGAGTGATCACGCAAAGTTCGTTGGGTACGAAGGCCTGCCAAGTGACTTTTACCTCAAAGTGACAGGTCAAGCGGGCAAGCTGCTCCGGGATGAGCCCGGCGCCGTATTTCCTGGTGGCCCTCCTGACGCTGGTGAACGACCGACGGAGATTACTAACAGCATCGGAATGAAATTGGTTCGCATACCCGCTGGCTCGTTTATGATGGGTTCGCCCACGGAAGAGGAGGGAAGACAACGTTTCGAGAAGCTGCATCGAGTGACTGTTAGCAAGGCCTATTATCTTGGGGCATATGAGGTAACCCAAGGGCAATATGAAAAAGTGATGGGAAACAATCCTAGTCATTTCAAAGGAAGGGAATTGCCGGTGGAGACAGTTAGTTGGGATGACGCAGTTTCATTTTGTAAGAAGCTATCGGAATTGCCAGATGAGAAAGTCGCTGGACACGAGTATCGCTTACCGACTGAAGCGGAATGGGAGTACGCTTGCCGCGCCACCAGCGACGCGGCGTATTGTTTTGGTGACTCGGCTAAATCGCTTAGGGAATACGCCTGGTATGGTGAAGGTTTTGAGGGCAAGTCCCATCAAGTAGGAGAGAAGAAAGCGAACCAATGGGGCCTTTATGACATGCACGGGAATGTTTGGGAGTGGTGCCACGATAGGTTTGGTAATTATCCATCTGGAGAAGCGACGGATCCGCAGGGGCCAAGTGAGGGTGCAGACCGCATATGCCGTGGCCCAAGTTTTGTCCACGGCGCGGAAGACTGCCGGTCGGCTCACCGCGGTGTGTGTGGTCCGACGTTTCGCGAGTCCGACATTGGCTTCCGCGTGGCCCTTATTAGTCTTTCCGTCAAGTCGCCGGAGTAGACCAGAGACTCGATGTCGGCGAAAATACAAGAGCGAAAATAGTCACCAAGCCCGAGACTTTGACGCTCGTAAAACCAATAGCCGTCAGCTACGTCGGCTTCCGCACCGGACGAGATACCAATTTTCATTTGCCAAGTTTCTGCAATCGCTCTTTGGCCTCGGTCCAGGGCGAAACAGACATACTTCCATCCTCGATTTGTTTTTGGCGTTCTTTCAGTATTGCGGCATTCGGGAGATCGAACGTCCCCTGATTGATGGCACAAATCGTCCTCGCTGCAATCCTTGGTTCGTCCATTGTTCGTTGTGGTTTCGCTGTGCGAACGATCATTGTACAATGAGATCTTCACGGTAATCCACAGGGAGATTTGAAAAATGTCAGTTGCGGAATCTGCAAAAAAGGTTTACGACGAGGACCTGCGTTCTCGCTTAGAGCAAGATCATAAGGATGATTTTGTCGCCATCGAACCATTATCTCGACGATTCTTCTTGGGGAAGACTTTTCTCGAAGTGGCGTTGGCTGCAAAAAAAGCATTCCCTGACAAAAAGTCTTTTGTAATCCGAATTGGTCATGAAGCAGCGTTTCACATTGGAGCGTTTTCTCAGTGAAGGGTTTGTGGATGACCGGAATCGTGCTTTGCTTCCCATTCAAGTGGCGAGTAGTTTGAAAGCAGAACCTATAGAAGTTCTAGTTTGGATAGATACCGCATTCGACGGTCATCTAGTGTTTTCGAAAGAGCTGATCAGAAACGATGGCAGGTTCCCTTTGCTGGGAACGGGTCTTCTTGACGGCAGAACGATTCACATCAGCTACGATGTGAAATCAGTCGAGGTCACATCCACGAATCTCCCGCCAATAAGCTTCACCGACATCGTCATCAATTTCCACGGAACCGCCTCCAGCCCAATGTCGATCCTGTCCATTTCTTTTCGGACCCGAAATCCAGTATTCGTCACCCGATTGAGTATCGAAGTAGTTTCCAGCGATACCCTGGCCACCGCATGACTGAAAGGACTTCCCGTTGTAGTAGATCGTACGCCCGGAGTGGGAGAACGTCGCGAAACCTATTCGGGCTGGACCGCTATCGCCGAACCCAGTCTTTTGTTCGATATACATGATACGCGTTGATTTACCAGCCATCGATTTGCCCGTTGGTCCTTTATCGGAAGTGTGTAACGAAGCGTTGACATCGGTACAGCTTGGCAACTGTCTATGACGTAACTTCTTATTATCCAGGTTTGGGCGTGTTATCCCTGAAGTTTGGGTAATTATCCTTGATCTGTCAATTTAATTATCCCGGATTCCGTCCAATTATCCCGGTTTCAATTTGAGTGCCAAAGACTGGTGACGATAAGGAATATTTTATTATTCCTGACTCAAACGCCATAGAATATGGCTATGTCTTCGGCTATGACTGAGCTGCGTCCGTCGTACATTTCTCCCGCGTTGTACGCGAGGTGCTCGGCACGCTGGGAGTCGTAAATTGACAGCGCCTTCGAATTCGCCTTCGGTTATACTGAAAAATCCTACCGAATCTCCTGCCCACCATTGACGTTTGCTGTCATGTCGAACACTCAAACTACCCTTTTGATCAAGTGCGATCAAATCGCTTCCTTTGCGGTAATCGTGGTTTTGTCGATCGTGACAGGATTTGCGCAGCAACCCTTAGCATCGACGACTCCGAATACAAACGAACGCACTGTCATCACCTTCGAAAAACATGTGCGACCTGTTCTGAAAGCACATTGTTTTCAGTGTCATGGCGAAGACACCGAGTTAGCCGGTGGTTTGGATGTCCGACTGGCACGACTCATCACTGCCGGGGGCGAATCGGGAGCCGCGGTATTAGCAGGCGACTTGGAAAAGTCGTTGCTCTGGAATCGCATCGCTGCAGATGAGATGCCGCCAAAAGCCAAGAAACTATCCGCGGCAGAAAAACAATCCATTGCGAACTGGATTCAGCAGGGCGCCAAGACAGCTCGGGCTGAACCCTTGCGTCCCGAAGAAGCACGGTTTACGGAAGAGGAATTGAGCCACTGGGCTTTTCAACCCCTTAGACCTGAAATCCCTCCTGCGACTTCTTGTTCATCCGATTCATCCGATGGCCTTGCGATTGATGCGTTCATCGCATCAAAATTTGTACAGCACGGATTGGCGTTTTCCTCCGCTGCCGATCGCCGAACGTTGATTAGGCGATTGACTCTAGACCTTCATGGATTGCCGCCGACTAGAGATGAGGTCGAGTGTTTTGTCCAAGAAACGGAGCCGGATGCGTACGAAAGATTGGTGGATCGGCTACTGGCTTCGCCTCAGTATGGAGTCCGCTGGGGAAGGCATTGGCTAGACGTCGCGGGTTATGCGGAGAGCGATGGCAATATTGGCAAGGACCAGGCTCGTCCTTACGCGTGGTACTATCGTGACTATGTTATTAACGCCTTGAACGAAGACCGACCGTACGACCGGTTTCTCACGGAACAGTTGGCAGGCGATGAATTGATTGAGGGAACGCCTGATCGCAACAATCCGAGCCACGCAGAGTTGTTGGCAGCAACCGGCTTGTTGCGAATGTCCCCCGATATAACCCAGACAGATGATTCGTTGATCGATCGAAATCAAGCTGTTGCCGATGTGCTGAATGTCGTCAGTACGACAGTTCTGGGACTTACGGTAGGTTGTGCGCAGTGTCATGATCATCGCTACGATCCAATAACCATCGAGGACTACTACCGATTTCGCGCCGTCTTCGATCCGGCGTTCCCAATTCATCAATGGAAGAAACCGAATCAACGCTTGATTGACATGACCGACGATGCAACGCGCGAACGTTCCGCTGAGATCGAAGCACGAGCCGTTGCGGTGCAGGAGGATATCAACGGTCGACGGCGTGCGCATTGCCAAACGATTCAAGACCGAGAGATTGCGCTGGCGCCTGAGGCTGTCCGCGAACTACTGCGAACGGCAGCCAATGAGAAGCCATCCGCCCAGACCGAGGAGCAGAAGAAATTGCTCGATCAATACCCTAAGGTGCGTTCGATTGCCTGGATTGTTGGGCAGTTGGTTGAATATGACATGCCGGCCCATCGAGCCTTCGAAGCAGAAGATAAGAAGGTCGCCGAAATTCGCAAGACAAAACCGCTCAATCGCATGATCATGGCGATCGAAGAGTCTCGCAATGCTGTTCCAGCCAGTCGTGTGTTTTTCCGCGGCAGCCCCGAATCACCGACCAAAGAAGTTTCTCCTGGTGAATTGACGGTCTTGGTATCAGCTCGGCCGGATGCGGCCGTGGTGCAACAGGCTGACGGAACGAGTCGAACGACGGGTCGTCGTTTGGCGTACGCTCGGCAATTGACGGACGGAACCCATCCGCTGGTCGCTCGCGTGGCCGTCAATCGAATTTGGATGCATTATTTTGGACGTGGTATTGTCGCAACTCCTGGAGATTTTGGGCTGAGTGGCGAAGCTCCCTCGCATCCCGAGCTGCTTGACTGGTTGGCAAGTGATTTTGTTCGACACGGCTGGAGTATGAAGCGACTTCACAGGCAGATCGTCATGTCTCGAACCTATCAACAAACGGCCGCACGCTCGGCGAATACGGATTCTGATATTGACCCTGACAATCGCTATTTGAGTCGGATGAATTTGCGTCGGCTACAAGCCGAGGCAATTCGAGACAGTATTCTGGTGGTTAGCGGACAACTGAATCCAGCGTTGGGTGGCCCAAGTGTACCCGTTGCAGAGGACGGCGAAGGAAAAGCGGTGGTAGGTACGCGTCTGCTGCGTGATGGACTGTTCGCAGGCATCGAAGACGCAGGTGAGCAAGCGTTCCGCCGTAGCGTGTATTTGAGTTCTTCTCGGGCACTGCCGCTGAACATGTTGCAAACGTTCGATCTGCCAGCAATGACCCCCAATTGCCAACGTCGCGATACTTCGACTGCGGCGTCTCAATCGCTGTGGTTCTTGAACGATGCCTCCCTGGTGGCCTCGTCGCAAAAGATGGCGGAGCTGCTTTCAAGTTTAGAGGAAGTACTTCCGCAAAACAGGTCTCCGGACAATTCAGCGCAACTCTGGCCAAAAAGAATTCAAGCAGCGTTCTCGAGAGCTTTTGGGGTCAGCCCAACTGCCGAAGAGCTTGCTGATTGTGTTGAGTTCTTGACGAAGCAAGCGGATATTTTCCGTCGCGATGCGAGTGCTGCGTGGCAAACGGAACTTGCAAAGCGTCCTGAAGCCGCCGACGTTCGTGCGCTGGCCAGCTTGTGCCAAATGCTCCTTTCGTCGAATCGTTTCTTATATCAACAGTGAGGCGATCCAGGCTATGCCGACACACATCAATGAATCTAGAACTTTATCGCACTCGCATGGGCTTTGCTCGCGAAGGCACCTTATGCAGTCTTCAGCCTTCGGACTTGCATCCATTGGAGCCGCTTGGTTGCTGAGACAGGATGGATTACAGGCAGCCGATCCACCGGAGAAGCCGCTACTGGAACCCCAGAAATTCGATTTGCTCCCCAAGATACCGCCAAAGCCAGCCAACGCGACCGCCATGATCTCGATGTTCATGATGGGCGGGCCAAGTCAAATTGATTTGTTTGATCCCAAGCCTGAGTTGGTCAAGCGAAATGGGCAGCAGTTTGAAGGTGACATTAAATTCGACAACGCCGCGCAAGCCAGTCGACAAATCATGGGCCCGCAATGGACGTTTCGTCCTCGGGGCGAATGTGGCATGCAGATTTCCGAACTCTTACCTAGCTTAGGTGAAGTGGTCGACGACATCACCCTGATTCGTTCCATGCACTCCGCTGTTAACAATCATTTCCCCGGTTTTTACGCCATGAATTCAGGAGCTGGCGTGGGTGGTCGTGCGACGCTGGGGAGTTGGCTGGTTTACGCATTGGGTAGTGCAACGCAAGAGTTGCCGTCCTACATCGCATTGACGCATCCATCAGGATTGCCCATTGTAGGTGGTGATAGTTGGACCAGCGGGAGTCTGCCCTCCCTTTATCAAGGAACGGTGGTGCGTCCGAAGGAACCGCGCATGTTCAATCTCGAACCGCCCGTCCATTTGCGAGGAGAGGCCCAACGACAACAGTTGGCATTTCTCGACCGATTCAATCGTTCTCACGCACAAGAATTTCCAGGAGACAATGAGTTGGCGGCGAGGATGGCCAGTTACGAGTTGGCGGCCAAAATGCAAACTTCGGCCAGCGAAGTGTTCGATATCTCGGGCGAGTCGAAAGAGACCATTCGATTGTACGGAATCGATCAAGATGTCACTCGCGATTATGGAACACGCTGTTTAATTGCACGCCGGTTGGTTGAGCGAGGTGTCCGATTCGTTCAGATTTTCAACAACGGTCAGAGCTGGGATCATCACTCATCGATTGCAACGGAATTGCCGAACCGCTGCCGTGAGATTGATCGCCCCGCCGCTGCGTTGGTACAAGATCTCAAGCGTCGAGGCATGCTGGATTCCACGCTAGTGCATTGGGGAGGTGAGATGGGGCGTTTGCCGACGATTCAAGTTCCAGTGGGAAACGACGGCATGAAGAAAGTCGGCCGCGATCACAATACTTACGGTTTCAGTATGTGGGTGGCGGGCGGCGGGCTCAAAGGTGGCTACGTTCATGGTCAGACCGACGAATTCTCACATCATGCGGTTGAGGATTTAGTTTCCAATCATGACTGGCTCGCGACCGTGCTGAACCAGTTTGGCCTCAACCATCAAACCCTTAAGTTCAGAGTTGGGACGCGAAACCTTTCTCTCGTCGAAAACCCTGCCGCTGCAGTTGTTGCAAAGATTTTAGCGTAACGTCACGGCCTCTCAAAAGCATGGTATCATTTCCGACAGGTGGAGCGGAGAGTCGCTCAGATGACTAAAAAATAAGTGGCGAGGCAACGTTGTGCAATTACGAAAGCGGCGATGCTAGAACTACCAATCCTAACCCGATACGTAAGTGAGGGACCTTCGAAATTGCCCCTCGCTTACACTTCGGGTTGGGATATACTTAACAAGCTTAGGATAATGATGTCGTGACAAGAACTTGTTCCATAATTTGCGCTGCCGGTTTCTTGTTGCTCACGGCAGGCGGGACTTCTGCATCGACTGTCGTGGTAGGGCTTTCCAACAAGCATCCCCTGACACAGCCTCAAGTCGGAGAACTACTGATAGGTGAACTGCGTTGTGCCGCATGTCACGTCGATACCGAGCCGCAGTCCTTTTTAGAACGATCCGCCCCGGATTTGTCCGACGTGGGTGCAAGGGTTGCACCCGACTATCTGCGACGATTCCTATCTTCACCTTCGACCATGCATCCAGGGACGACGATGCCGGACCTGTTGGCGTCGGAAACGGACAGCCAGCGTGACGAAATCGCCGAGGCACTGACCCACTTTCTCGTTGCTCAATCGGCTCATCCATTTGAGCCCGAATTGGCGGACAAGCCGGACTTAAACATTGGGAAGGAGCTTTTCCACTCAGTAGGTTGCATTGCCTGCCACGTTCCACGCGAAGTGATCCCTGACGAGAACGCCGACGAGAACGCCGACGAGAATGGAAACAAAGTCGCAAAAAGCGTTGGAGTCGATCTAAATCATGTTCCGAGCAAGTACAGTCACAAAGCCTTGAGCGCCTTTTTGTTTCAACCGCTGCGGGTACGAAGTTCGGGACGCATGCCAGATATGAAGCTGACACCTGCGGAGTCGCAAGCCATTGCTGGATACTTGGTGGGTGAACAGCAACTCAAAGGTAAAGCACTTCAACCACAAAAGAATCTGGTGGAGTTGGGAAGGAAGGCTTTTCAAGATTTGAATTGCGCAGCCTGCCATAAGTTGCAGAACATTCCTGCCGCTGCTCCGCTTGGTTCACTTCGAAAAGCAGACCTGACTCGCGGTTGCTTATCAAAAAAAACAAGCAAGAGCCCAAAATTTAGTCTCGATGACGCGCAGGTTGCAGCCATTGCTTCAGCGTTAAAAGTAGAGACGCCAGACAACTCGGATAAAGCAAAGATCGCCAAAACACTGACGGCATTCAACTGCATTGCCTGCCATGTCCGCGATGATTTTGGTGGTGTCCCACAAGATCGCAACGCCTATTTCAAAACCAGCGAAAAGAACCTCGGGGATGATGGCCGCATTCCGCCACCGCTGACATTGGTAGGTGCTAAGCTGCAACCGGTTTGGTTGAAGAAGGTTTTGTTCGATGGTGAGAGTGTCCGGCCCTATATGACCACTCGCATGCCCCAGTATGGCGAGTCCAACCTTCGAGACTTGCCCGAACTTTTTGGTCATTCGGATGTTTTGAAGAGTGTTGAGTTGAATATTCCCAGTCCGGAAAGCAATACGAAGATTGAGCGAGAACGCGAGAAACTGCTTCGCCCAGCCGGCAGCGAATTGCTTGGAGATAAGGGGTTGAACTGCATCGCGTGTCACAATTTTAACGGCAAGCCATCACCTATTAACAAAGGGATGGACTTGATGACGATGTATCAGAGGCTTCAACCGGGTTGGTTCAATAATTTCGTACGCAATCCTGGTGCCTATCGTCCACGCATCGTAATGCCTTACTCATGGCCAGATGGTGTGGCCACTCATAAGACCATTTTGGACGGCGATACGGAAATGCAAATCGAAGCGATCTGGTACTACCTGTCCCTTGGTACATCGGCCGCCGATCCGCCAGGGATACGTAGACTCGATACGATACTATCGGTCGCAGACACGACACGAACCTATCGGGGGCGAAGCAGCGTTGCTGGGTTTCGAGGAATCGCGGTAGGGTTTCCGGAAAGGCTGAGCTATGCATTCAACGCCGAGACCGGAACATTGACTTCGATCTGGCAAGGGGAATTCATTCGCGTGGAACGTGGTGGGCAAGGCTCTGGTGGATTCAATCCAGCGGGTCAAGCCATTGCATTAGCCCAAGACGTTTCGTTCCTTGAACTGGCAGATGAAAAAGCCCCCTGGCCATTGCGGCCAGTCATGACGAAAGAGATGCCGAACAATCCGAACCCGTTGTATCCAAAGAATCTGGGCTATCATTTCAAAGGTTACTTCATGGACGACGCAGACAACCCGACCTTCATGTACCAGAGCGGAACGATTGAGATTCAAGATCATTCCGTGGCCGTAAATTCTGATGAAAAACTGTTGTTGCAACGGTCACTTCAATTTGATTCGCCAAAGCCTCAAACAGTCTGGTATCGTGCGTTAACAGGTAATGTCGAAGCTGAGTCCGATCTTGTTTACAAGACTGATAAAATACGCTTGACGCTTCCAATGGCACAAACGCTCTTGCGTCCATTGTTGGACAATCCGGAATCGTCAGAACTATTACTAAGACTTGAATTACCACAAGGCAAATCGACCCTTACGTTTACCTATGAACCGCTTAAGAAATAATCGAATCAGCCTTTACTGTGTTCTTCTGGCAGCCCTTGTTCTCGACTTGAACTTGTGTCGCGGCGAAGAAGTCGGACAGCGTTGGGGCACAGAGGAGCGTGAACGAAAATACTATCCGATCGTGAACGTGCCGCTTCCCAAAGATACGGTGGTCGAGGCGGGGGCCTTTACGGTTTTGCCTGACAATAGGGTGGCGGTCGGAACCCGACATGGTGAAATTTACTTGATCGACGGAATCGACGAAAAAAAGCCGAATCCCAACTTTCAATTGTTTGCGACCGGACTCGATGAGATCTTTGGCCTCTCCTACAAGGACAAAGCGTTCTACGTCACGCAGAGTTGCGAAGTGACGCGAGTGAGCGATACCAAGAACCTTGGCATGGCCAATCGCTTTGAGACCATCTCGGATGGTTGGGGCTATGCGAACTATCATGAGTACGCCTTCGGCTCCAAGTTGGACGCACAAGGGAATATGTTTGTTTCGCTCGGGCTATCGCAGTCGTACGAATCGCATGCGTTGTTTCGCGGTTTTGTATTAAAAATTTCAGCCGACGGAAAAACGACTCCGTACGCGAGTGGCTTGCGAAGCCCTGCAGGGATCGGACAGGATGAGCATGGAGCGCTCTTCTACGTGGAAAGCCAGGGACCGTGGAATTGCTCGTGTAGTTTAAAGGCTGTTTCGCCTGCCAGCTTTCACGGCCATCCGGCTAGTTTCAACTCGTACAAGTATGCACCCGAGTTAGGGCCGGTTCCTGAAAATCCGAAATCGGGATCGCGCATCGTTAACGAAAAGGAACGCGTCAAGCAACTTGTTCCTTATGCGGTTGTTTTTCCTTATATTCGCATGGGACGTTCGATTACCGGGTTCACCGTCAATCGAACGCAAGGTAAATTTGGCCCCTTCGAAGACCAATTGTTTCTTGGAGATTTTACGCTTTCCATTCTCATGCGGGCCACGACGGAACAAGTCAATGGAGTATGGCAAGGGGCTTGCTATCCCTTTCGCGAAGGGCTTTCGACTGGAATTCTCAACGTCGAGTTTACTCCACAAGGGAACTTGCTCTGCGGCGGTACGAATCGAGGCTGGCCCGTGCGCGGGATGAAAGCGTTTGCCTTGGAACGTCTCGAGTGGAGCGGCATCATGCCATTTGAAATCAAGCGAATCACGATTGAGGCAGAAGGTTTCCGCGTTGCATTCACCAAGCCGGTAGATAAAGCAACGGGCAGTGCAACGGAGTCGTATTCGATCTCGACGTTCACGCATCCGTATCACGGTGGTTATGGAGGCCCGGAGATTGAACAAACACGGCCGACCGTGCTGTCGGTTTCACTTGCCGAAGATGGACTGTCGGCCAGCGTCGTTTTGGACAAGCTGACGCGCGGACATGTTCACGAATTCGATCTTATCAAGTTGCGTTCGGAGGATGGCGACGAGTTGTTGCATCGCAATGCGTACTACACGGTCAATGAAATACCTGCTCCCTAAAGCGAGCGGCAGAGTCAAAAAAACCAATCATAACCCAAAGAGTAAGTGAATCATAACCCGATACGTAAGTGAGGGACCTGCGAAATGGTCCCTCGCTTACGCTTCGGGTTGGGATACTCCACTCTGTCGCTCGCCTAATAACACTGAATGAAAACCATGTTATCATCGCAACCTGCATTTCGCCGCTCAATCTATGGGATCCTCCTTGGGCTGACCTGGATACTGATGACAGTGTTGGCAGTAGCCGGGGCAGGGTTGCATGCGTCCGATCATCCTGTTCCAGAAAGCCCGCTTTGGCTCACCTACTCCGGAGAGCAGGGGCCTGGCGTAGGAAAACACATCGTGCTTATTGCGGCGGATCAGGAATATCGCAGCGAGTGTTCCATGCCGATGTTGGCGAAAATGCTGGCCAAGCATCATGGATTTCACTGCACCGTGCTGTTTAGTTTGAACGAGAACAACGAAGTCGATCCAACGAAGAAAATTCGTTGGGAAGATAAAACCGTCACACACAGCATCCCTGGTTTGGAGTATCTCGACAAGGCCGACTTGATGATTCTGTTCAGCCGGTTGATTACACTGCCTCCGGATCAACTCGAGCATGTTTACCGATACTTGGACTCAGGACGACCGATCATCGGCATACGCACAGCCAATCACGGCTTCCTGGGTTTCGAGTACAAAAAGGACGGTAAGAAAATTGATTTTGGTGACGAGGTGCTTGGCGGTTCTTTTAAAGGTCATCACGGCCGCTGGCAACAGGATTCTACCCGCGGCATCCTTGTTCCCCAGAACAAGGACCATCCGGTCTTGTCAGGTGTATCCGATATTTGGGGAAACACCGATGTCTACCGCACTTTTAAGGAAGGTGGCCAATTGCCGGAAAGCTGTACCCCGCTCGTCATGGGGCAACCACTGATGGGGCGTCATCATGACGATGCGGTGAATCCCGAGTTAATGGCCTTGCCCGTAGCCTGGGTGAAAACGTGGACTGGGAATACGGGAAAGACCGCTAGAGTCTTTCACGTTACCATGGGGAGTGCGCATGATTTTCAGAGTGCCGGCCTGCGTCGTTTGACCGTGAATGCTGCCTATTGGTGCATGCACATGGAGAAGGACATTGAAGCCAAAGCGAGTGTGGACATTGTCGGTGAGTACAAGCCACTGGATAGTGGCTTTGATTACAAGAAACTGAAGGTCGAACCGCATCCGCCCAGTTTCTACAAATAGCTCAGGTCGAGTAGACAAAGACTATTCTAATGCTTAGGCGAGTGGCAGATTGCAGTATCCCAACCCGAAGCGTAAGTTTTGAAGTTGCGCGTTTGTGTTTAGGGCCGAAGGCCCGGTAGTTTGCCTAGCCCAGGCCAACGGCCTGGGACTAGGCAAAACGCAATGATGCTAGGGCTGAAGGCCCGACCGTTTGTCAAACTGCCGGGCCTTCAGCCCTACTAACTAGCCGCGTGTTTGCGAATCACCCAGGCCGTTGGCCTGGGCTAGGTAAATGGTTGGGCCTTTGGCCCGAAATACATCAAAACGCGCAACTTCAAAAAGCGTAAGCGAGGGACAATTTCGCAGGTCCCTCACCGACGTGTCGGGTTATGATTGGTAGTTTTCACATCGCCGCTCGCCTTAGAATTCATCATCTTGTCGAGGCGTTGATACGGTAGATAGAGTTTCATTGGGTAGCCAGGAAGTTCCTCAAAGTCGTATCGCTGATAAAACTCTTTGGCTGTGTGATCCAGGCAGTCCAAGACGACGGCGATAAACGCAAAGGTCTGACCCGCTCCATGACAATCACGCAAGGCCTTCGCCAGAAGTCGTTCTCCAATTCCTTGACCTTGGTTTGACTTTGCAATTCCTAGCCAAGCTAAGACCGCGACTGGCAATGGACGTCGAGGGAGCGATTTCGCTAATCCTTGTGGCAAGTCAGAGAAGTCAACCTGTGAAGTTGCGAGAGTGTAGTAGCCAACAATCTCGCTAGCCTCGTTCAGAAGAACCTTGGTATTTGTCAGACGTTTGGATTGGCTCTGCAACGCCATCTGACTCAACCACTGGTCTACTTCGAAATTTCCTGACTTGAATTCCTTTCGGTCGTGCAACTTGACGAGGTTTTCGATTTTCCAATTTTCAGGGAACTGAACGCCGGTCACGCTTCGCCTCGCATGATAGCGCCAAGTTCTTTTTGCGATTTGGTCAACTTGGGAGGCTTGGCGAGAGCGTTCCAGAACTGGAGTTGCTCGTCGGGAGTCATAGCAATCGTTTTGGCTTCTGCGGCTGCTAGCTCGCGAGATGCTTGTTGCACCATCACGGAACGTACGTAGTCACTGACACTTACCTGCCGAAGCTCCGCGGCGGCGGTGAGCAACGCCTTGGAATCTTCGTCCATTCGGACCATTAACGAACTTGTTTTCTGCATCCTCTTGCTCCTCGCCCACGTAAATCCCGACTTAATTGTATTGTATTGCATATTGCAATACAATACAATACAATACAATACGAGTTCACGGACATTGTTTTTTTATTTCGACTCCGTGTACCGATCGCAATGGCTGGAAACTTACAAATAGCTCAGGTCAGGGCGGTCCAATGGTCGAAGGCGGCCGCCTGACCGATGACTTGGCCCGTGTGGTCCAATACCGTCCAGATCAAAGCCTTGTCAATCATGAAGCGTTTGCCGGTCTGCGAAATACGAACACCGCGATAGTCGTCGACGTAGCCGAACTGGCGGGTTCGTTCGAGCAGTTTTTGACGCTCCTCGCGGTGCATCGATTCGGCCGTTAGTCGCGATGGCATGCCTAGGAACTCATCGAGCTGCATCTCCCATAAGTCGAGCGCCCGTTGATTCCCGTACTCAAAGATTGGATCGCTCTGCGTCCCATGAGCAACCACGACCTGAGGCGCATTCCACAGCTCTAATAGATCCTCTTCTAAGGCTGGTGCCGAGCGAGGCCCTCGCTCGGTCGTTACTCCTTTTGTCGGCAAACGATCCAGCAATTCTTTGCCGGTCCAGCGGCGAAACGAGTTCAATAGACATTGGGTCAAATCAAGCCAAGCGGCGTGTGGAGCAGTATTTGGGAGTGAATTCATAAGTCAAACGTGGCTGAGAGCAGTGTCGAAGATTTGTCTATTTCATTCATAATTTTGTTGCGAGGACTTGGGGGATTTGGTCAAATCCAATGCAAGATCGTGTCAGACTTAATCGTATCCACGGGCGCACGTTTTGGTATGCCCGAATCGATCGGTTATATTACAGAAAGAGACCTTCATTATGAAACGCACACTGGCCATTGGCTTTGTCCTCTCCGTTTTCTTAGCCGGAGTCTCGGTAGCACAAACTCCAGAGGCGTCGACCCCGAAGAGCGATATGATCTTCGACGGTACGGCAGACGCCTCGAAACAGATCGGAGCCGCGTTGGAAAAGTCTCGAAAGGAAAACAGGCGGACGCTAATCGTTTGGGGTAGCAATGATTCCCCGTCCTGCCTGGCACTCCACAAGTCGCTGACCGGCAATCGGGAAATCGCTAAGACACTTCAGTATGAATATGACGTCGTTCGAATCGATGTTAGCCAGTCGAGCAAGAAGCCGGAGCTAGCCAGTCGCTTCGGAGCAAAGGTATCCCCCGAAAAGCTCCCGCTCCTCACCGTCCTGGATGCCGTTGGAAAAACCATTGCGAGCGAAGAAGGCAAAGCCTTTGTAACGGAACAGGACTCAAAACCTGAAGTCAATCAAAAGGGCCTTCTGGATTTTCTTGGTCAGCATCAAGCCAAGCCGATGGATGCAAATGCGATTCTTCAAAAGGCCATTGCGCAAGGCACAACGGACAGGAAAATCGTGTTCCTGCATTTCGGTGCTCCATGGTGCGGTTGGTGCCACAGGATGGAGGACTGGATGGCAGAGCCGCCGGTCGCTGCCATCTTAGGAAAAGCATTTGTCGACTTGAAGGTTGACACAGATCGAATGCTTGGCGGTCAAGAGCTGTTGAAAAAGTACTGCGAGAAACAAGGTGGCATACCCTGGTTTGCATTGGTGTCGCCGGAAGACGGTACGGTGGTTACGACCAGCGATGGACCTAGTGGAAACATTGGCTTCCCAGCCACAGACGAGGAGATCGCCTATTTCGTTACAATGCTGGAAGCGACCAAACGACTTTCGCCAGAGGATATCAATGCATTAAGTGAGTCTTTGGTGGCGAATCGCAAAGCTCGCGAAAGCAAAACGCGCAAACAATAGATCCACTTCTCACAAGGGTACCTTGTGTCATCCATTCAATCGTTTTTTGGCAGGAATAGGGCGGTACAGCGTTGCCCAGAATGCGATGAAACCATCGCTGCAGACGCGATCAACATCAAAGAAGGAGTCGCGCTTTGCCCAAAATGCGGCAAGCTATCGAAGTTGTCCGAATTGAATTGCAGCAATCGCTCGAAAGAAGAAATCTTGAGCGTACCACCGGCGGGGTGTTCCATCACTCCATGGGGGCAAGGGGTCATCGTCCGAGCTTCGTTGCGATCCATCGCAGGATTTTTGTTTCCGGCTGGATTCGCGTTGTTTTGGAATGGAATCGTATCCATCTTTGTGTTATTGGCAATTGCAGGTCTCTACGCCAATCTGATTGGTCCGTTACCAGCGTGGTTTCCTGTTCCCGGAGTCAAGAACGGGAAACCTGAAATGAATGACGGACCGATGGAGCTTGGAGTGACTCTGTTCCTCTGTGTATTTCTGATTCCTTTTGTCACAATTGGCACAGGAATGATGGTATTCGCGCTGATGAATCTGGTTGGCAAAGTGGAGGTTGTCATCGACGAACTCGGTTCGTACGTGGCCACTGGGATTGGATTTGTGGTGTGGAAACGAAGGTTCGATCCCCACCAAGTTCATACCGTTGGAGCGGGAGCAACGACTTGGGAAACGAATGGGCAAACGAACCAGCTCATTGAATTGGTGGCAGAGAGAACGATCAAGTTTGGGTCGATGCTGCAACGCGATCGGATGGAATGGATGCGGGTAGTCCTTAAAGAATTGCTTCTCCAACCTCATCGGGAAAGACCACTTGAAATGCTGCCGAATCTCCCATGGCTTTCTCGAAGCCGTGATCGCTAACGAGAATGACCATGGTTGAACGCGAGTTTGAAGAATCGATCCATACCGATTTTGTGGCGAAGCTAGATTACCAGGGCTATCTGTGCTTGGATAAATTGCTGGGTGCGCAAAAACCACTTTCCGTTCCCGAACACCATGACGAAATGCTGTTTATTATCCAGCACCAGACTTCGGAGCTATGGATGAAGCTGGCGGTCCATGAACTGAAGGCGGCCGTGGCATTCGTGAAACAAGATCAACTCTCACCATGCTTCAAAATCCTATCGCGTGTAAAGCAAATACAAAGGATGTTGTTTGAGCAGTGGGCTGTTTTGGAGACCTTGACGCCCACCGAGTATTCGCAGTTTCGAGGGGTGCTTGGCCAATCCAGCGGGTTTCAGTCTTTTCAGAATCGGATGATCGAGTTCTTGCTGGGGAACAAAGACGCAAACACGTTGCGTGTTTTTGCCCATGATGAAGTCCATCGAGCAGAGTTGGAGAAGCTATTAAATACTCCGAGTCTCTACGACGAGTTTTTAATGGCCCTCCATCGACGCGGGTATGCCATCCCAGCAAGTTGCGTGGTGCGAGACTGGTCCCTTCCCTACGTAGAAAATCTTGACTTGATTCCGGTCTTTAAGACCATTTATGACGACCCATCGCAGCACTGGGACGCGTATGAAATGTGTGAAAAATTGGTTGACGTGGAAGAGTCGTTTTCGCTTTGGCGGTTTCGTCATGTGAAAACCGTAGAGCGAATCATCGGATTCAAAAAAGGGACCGGTGGTAGCTCGGGAGTTCCATTCTTGCAAAAGGCCCTATCCATCCGATTGTTTCCAGAGTTGTGGGACGTTCGAACAGAAATCGGTCAATGATCATTCCATGAATATTGAAGCACAAGTCGTAAAACTTGGGACAGGACCTCTTACCGAAGCGGGACTTCGTGAACATGTGTGGCCTCTTTTTTCGCGAGCGATGGCGGGTGACAAAGCTAGAAACGAAATCTATCTGGCCAATCATTCGCTAGGCAGGCCGTTGGATCAAATGGCCCTCGACGTGAATGAAGGCATCGACGCTTGGTATTCACTGATGGACGGCGTGTGGGGGCAAGACGCTTGGTGGGGGGAAGTGAACTCCTACCGTAGCCAAGTCGCGAGACTCATTGGAATCAACGACCCGACTGCTGTTGTCCCCAAAACCTCAGCTGGACAGGGACTTCGCGCCGTCCTGAACGCTCTTCCGCAGGATGGAACAACGCGGCCGGTTCGCGTTTTGGCTACCCGCGCCGAATTCGACAGCATTGATTTCATCTTAAAAACGTACGCGAAAAAGGGACGAGCCGAGATCGAATGGGTACCGATGCAAGTGGACGGATCGAATAGCCAAAACATCCTGAACGCAATCAAACCAGGTTTTGATCTCGTCGTGATTTCAATGGTCGTTTTTGCAACGGGCGAGGTGATTTCCTGCCTGGATGAAATCGTCCGAAAGGCGCATGCGGTTGGAGCGTTGGTAATGCTGGATACTTACCACACTGCCGCAATTATCCCAATTAATATGACGCGACTCGATGCGGATTTCATGATCGGTGGCTGTTACAAATACGCTCGTGGCGGACCTGGTGCTTGCTGGTTGGCGGTTCACCCAAACCACCTTGGCAGTGAACTGCGAACCTTAGATACGGGTTGGTTCGCCAAGAAAAATCCGTTTGGATACGAGCGATTGGATGAGCCAATCTTGAGCGAATCCGGCGACGCTTGGCTGGAAAGCACACCACCCGTGTTGACTTATTACCAAGCTCGTTCTGGTCTCGCGTTAACGCTGGCGATTGGAGTCGATCGACTTCGTGAATACAATTTGGTTCAGCAAAAAATGCTGCGAGAGTCTTTTGCGGAAAACGGCGTGGAGTTCGTGGATCCACCGAATCCAGCGGAGCGTGGGGCGTTCACGTTGGTCCCAAGCCAAGATGCGCATGCACTCGTTTCGGCGTTGAAACTTGCTGGAATCAACACAGATGCTCGCGGTGGATTTGTCCGATTCGGGCCGGATATTCTAAATTCAGAAGCGGAACTCGTTGAGGCCGCGAGAATCACCGGTGAGACGATCCGTTCAGATCCGACGAGTAGAGCCAGCATTCAAATGCCCCCGAGTTTACTCGGGGGATCGTTACCACTACTCTAAGTATAGATGGCCAGAATTCGCCTTGAGAAATTTTCCTACCAACAAATTTTCCTACCAACCGCACTCATTGAAAGGTAAGAAGATTGATTGGTAGGAAGATAGTCGCATTCAAGTTTTGAGCGAGTACGGCGATTGCTAAGAACTTTCCAGCAGATGCCCGCACGTAGCCTTGAGAAGATAGAATCCTTTTGACGGGGTATTCACGAGTTTGCCTACTCCTTCTTGGTCGGCTAGACTGAAGGAAACACTTGAGTTGCTCGCCCAACTTCCACCGGATCGGCCAGACTGATGTTCACACCTTTCGACTCAACGCCGACGCCTGTTGACCGGTTGACAGCCTTGTTAGGATCAACTGCTTTTGGCGTCGCGTTATTGCTTGTAACATCAACGATCATTTGGTTTAAACATCGGCGACAGCCTGCGAAGCGTGCCGGTGGTTTAACGGTCTGTGTTTGGGTAGCAGGTTGTTACGTGCTCAGCGCCACGTATGGAGCATTTTTTGGAGGGGACAAACGATACTTAATTGCCTTCGGCGGAATTGGTCTCATTGCTGGGCCTATACTTGGAAATATTCACGCTTCGTTGGTCGAACGTCGTTTTCATTCCCGTTCCGATTCAATTGATCTCGCGACGACAGTTTTACCTTCGCTCGCAACTTTGGACGCCGTAAATCCGTACGCGCCGCCAACAGGACGCATTTGAAACGACTCGGAAGCCATTGGCCAGAATTCGACTCGCGATATTTTCCTACCAACAAATTTTCCTACCAATCGCACTCATTGAAAGGTAAGAAGATTTAGTGGTAGATGTTCCTTCGTCCACTTACACATCGAAGCCAAACGAGGCCTTTCCGATTGCCAGACGCTTACTGAAACTGGTTTGCCTGCTCATCGCGTCTTGGTGCGTCATGACCTTTGTGCACGAGACAGGTCACATCCTTTGCGGGTGCGCGTGCGGCGGAACCTTGACCAGCGCAGACCTACTTCCATGGCACCTCCCCTATAGCTTCTTCGAACCTGATCCACATCCACTAGTTACGCTTTGGGGAGGTCCCATACTCGGTGTTGTGATTCCAGTGACTATCGCATACGCCATCCGGAAAGACTGGATGTGGTTCATCGCAACCTTCTGCATGTTGGCGAACGGCGTTTATATTGCGACCGCATGGGTGTCTGGCGATCGTTATCTCGATACGCCAAAACTCTTAGAACACGGTGCTCATCCGATTTGGATTGCGATATACTGCCTTTTCACAGTCGGATGCGGATACCGTGGGTTCCGCAGGCAATGCGTACAATTGCTCGCTCCAACGACCTATCCAAAAAATTAGTTCGTCAATTTGGGTGAATTGTTAACGCAGAAAGTAAACATTCCCCGAACCACCCGTTGGTGGTTGGTCATTCTTCGCAAGCGATTGTGCGGAATGCCGCCGAGTTTACTCGGGGGATCTTTACCATACCTCTAGAGCCGGCCAGAATTTTACGCGAGAAATTTTCCTACCAACAAATTTTCCTACCAATGGGATTCATGGACGGGTAGGAAGATTGGTTGGTAGGAAGATAATCGCATTTAGAACAGAGATGATTGATGATCAATCCTTATGAACCTCCTAGTGGGGAACCGCCTAATTCGACGTATCTCAAACGTCTTCGCAGAGCGTTCGCGATGGCGGGAGCTGAATACCGTGCTGGACTCAAACGGGACGAGTTTACCACCTGGAGTCATCTACACGCATGGTTGGGATTGATCCTGACCGCACTGCTTTTATTGCTCTTTTCAGTTGGAGTAATCATCGTGATCGTTCTGAAGCTATTCATGTTTAACTAAGAGAGCTGAAGGCAAAGCCCGCGTTCTTGTACTTCCGTCGAGATGTTGCTTCCATGCCCACGAGGAGGTCGTGCCTTATTCAAGGGTTTCCAAGTAAGTAACCCTCCCTCGGGGAGGGTCGGCCGCAGGCCGGGGAGGAGTCTTTCGATCTGAACGAAATTGGGAGTTTTTTGGAACCCAAACCATTCGACGAGGCTTTTCTTAAGTATTCAGATGTGACTCTAACACTAGTAGAATCGGAATTGACGATCGAATCCTCGTACAACAGCGATTTGAAATTTGACGAACTCGCCGAACGCGAGATCGTTAGTATGGCCAAGTTGGATCCGTCGGCCGTTTCCTATCTCTATCGACAACACTACGGAGCCATCCATCGCTACGTGAATCGTCGCATCGGTAACTCGCACGATACTAACGACATCGTCGCCGAGGTGTTCATGTCCATGGTGCGTTACTTGCCTCGATTTCGATGGACAGGAGCGCCCTTCCGATGTTGGCTACTTGTCCTCACCACTACTCAAATCAATCGATGGATCCGAAAAAAAAGGTTTTCAAGTTTATGGCGATCGATTGATTTATCTGAACCGCTGATGACCGAACCACCTGACAAAGTCGACGAACGACTTGAACCGATGCGAATCGCTCTATTGGCGTTGCCGTTGGCGTTTCAGACCGTACTGACATTGCACTATTTCGAGGACCTTTCCGTCGACGCGATTGGGGAAATCATGAACTGCCGTCCCGGAACGGTCAAATCGCGATTGTCGCGAGGCAGAGACTTGCTGCGTCAGAAATTTACAAACCCTGAGGAGAATTCAGATGAACGACGACCGATTGGAAACTTGCTTAAAAGAATTTAAGTCTAGCTCGCGCGAGCCAGACAAGGTTGATGGTTGCCTAGAGGAGCGTATGATGGAATTGTATTCGAGCATGGGAAAGAAACGCCGAAGAACGAAGCGATTGGCTGCTTTCTTGACAGTGCTGTTGGTCTCAGGCACAAGTTTTGTAGCGTTGGGTGGTGACTCAGCGGTAATGAACTATGTTTCGCCATCCACCGAAAAAGATGCAGATGGGAACCCAGTACCTTACGATATTAACTGGGGTAAATGGATGCATAGCTTGCATGACCATTTGTGGGAGCATTTTCGAAGCCACCATGGCGGAGCCTAGTTCCTTTCAACGGCATGCCAATGCCCCCGAGTTTACTCGGGGGATCTTTACCATCACTCTAGATCTGGCTCGAGAAATTTTCCTACCAACAATTTTCCTACCAACGGCATTCATGAAAAGGTAGGAAGATGGATTGGTAGAAAGATAGCTGCGTTCAGGTTCTGAGAGTTTGGTGATTGCGATGGCGAGCGGCAACCTGAGAGTTACCAGTAGTGGAATTCGCCAGAATTTTTGTCTGCCTCTCGGATCATTTGGTTTTCTGAAGTGCGTTGTGACGCATTACGATCATTTTCACATCGCCGGTTTGCTCTTCGTTGTTGGCTTCGTCGGTTGCGGCGGCTTTCAGTATTCCATCAGCCGGGAATGGCAGTTCGATTCTCCAATCTACCACGCCTGCGCGAATCGACACGAACGTTGTTGGTAGGCCATTGACCACAGTCTTAACGATCTTGCCGTTGTCGTGCGAAACGCCGCTGACGACAAGCTTCCCATCCACCTCTCTGACCGAAGTAATCATCGTCGCTGGCGGAACATCATCGATTGGGTCGAGCAATTTGGGCCAAGGGACATCGGGAACCTCAGCGACCCGCGATTCGTCGCTCGTTAGGCAGAGTTCTTCCCGGTACTTGTTTCCGTCGCCGATCAAATCGTTCGCTGCTGTGCTGACAACTTTCGCGTGCCGACCGATACCGAAATAATCGTGGATAAAAATAGGCACACCACCCGTAATGGGCGGAACGCGGGTGCCAACTCCGCGATTGATCAGCGGCCATCGATCTCGATACTGTTCTGGGCGGTTGACTACTACGTTTCGAAAGTGAGTTTCGGCATCGCCATGGATATTCACGTCACTGATCTGAACGAGCGGTGTCGTTCGATTGCCGTAACCGGTCGCAAACGTCAGCCCATCGACGGAGATCCGGCCGGTCTGCGCGCTTGCGTCGTCCATACCTCGATTGAACGGTTCTGCATCAACAGACGAGATACTCAGGTTGACGTACTCATGGTTTTCGAAGGCAGGCCGGTAGATTCCATAGGCCGCGTTATGAATTCGCAAGTTTTCTATCCGCATCGAGGGACTGTGCGGGCGGAAGGCATAATGCGAGCCCCAGATGGAGAGGTTTCGGATCATGTGTGGATGCCGCGAGTCTGGGCCAGTCCAGTCGATACTTTTGATCGTGTCCAACATCTTTTGACTATCGATAGGACTGTCAGGCTGGCTATTGCCGTTGGCTGCCACCACCATACCGTAAAAGCCTTCCGCATGTGCTTCGTTGTCTTCAAATCGCCACAGCGGAATCGTTCGAACATCAACGATCCGTTGGCTCCCATCGGGCTGTCGTATAGGTAGGTTGGTGTCAAAGTCACGGCGTTTCTGCATGTCGTAACGGTAACCGTACTCGTCGTTCTCCGTCGTGACGTTTCGCGTGAACGTGTTGAGTCCGTTCGCCCACCAGAACCCTGCCCCTTCATTGGGATCGAACGGCAGAGCCTGTAGCGGCAAACGCGGTCCTTGATAAGCCTGCACGGCGAGATTGCGATCCAAAAGGTTGTAGACCTCCGTCCCATCCTCCAGGAAGTAACCGTGGCCAACGCTCTTGTAGCCAACGCAGTCTCGCACCAGAAGGTAATGCGTACCGTGAATCGTGATCCAGCGATTGTGCGAATCGACGATCGACACCCCTTGAACACTGCTACCTCGCATCGTATCGCCTACAAGATGGAAATGTATTGAGTAACGTCCAAGCACTCCCTCTTTGCCAAGATGGGCGAAGCGTGCATGGCTGATACCTCCTTTGCTAAAGCGGTGGAAGACGGTGTGTCCGCGGACACCATTTGGATCGGCGCTCTCGATGATCACGTTGCGGGACAGGTTGGCAACTTCGCCGTGGAACTCACCCTTTCCTGAATGCGCGAGTTTCAACGGTTGGTCGAGCGTCAGTGTGTTTTCTTGGATGGCGGTGATCGTGCGTTGTTCGGTTTGGGCCTCCTTGGCCCGCTGTGAACCTTGACGGAAGCCGGTCCCGTTCCCAGCGCGACTCGTGGCCGTAACAATGACCTCATCACCCACTCGCCAGCCGCGGACTTTTTCAGACAAGGTTACTCTGTTTTCTCCGACCGCAGCGTCAGCACCAAGCTTCACCCAAGAGCAGGACAGTGGGCTGCCGTGAAGCTCCATTCGCCCGGAACAACATGCGATGGCCGGTGCGTCTTTCGGGTTCATTCCTTCCAAAAAATGAAGCCGAATGCGAGCTGTAAACTCGGCCGGAATGGGTTGCTCGGGCGTACCTACGATGAGGGACGGCCAAAGCTCGCTCGAAGTTGTCGGTCCCTCCATGGTGCCTTCGAATTCACAAGCAAAGCCATGCTCCGAACATTCGTCCGTGTGTTGAATGGTAAGGATGCCGACGTTCAATTCGGTATCGCGATCGCGGGCAAAGTCGAGGGTACCGACAATTTGCAATAGTCGCACGACCTCTTGTTGTTTAACGTCGTATTCGACGGTGGTGCCGCGACTGACGAGGACACGATCACCTTGCCCTGGCACGCGCGCGGGGTTCCAAGTAGCGGCCTCGGACCACTTTCCGCTCCGAACCGATTGATGGGAAAATGAGATATGTTCGTCATGATCTGGCTGCCCCAGGGCAGGCGAAACACAAAGGATCGAGGCCACGCAGCATGCCGCGGAAGCAATGGTGCTAATGAAGTTATAAACCATAAAGAACTCGCAAGGCGGGATGAATGACAGGCTGGGAGGGCGTGTGGCAGTTTCATGTATACCAAAAGTTGAGCCACAATGCGCTCGATCCCTGGAATGCTAAATCCGTTTGTGTCGTTTGAGAAATGTCTTAGAATGTGTTCACGAGAATTTGAAAACGCCCTTCAGAATTCAAAAAACCATAAACATGAACATCAAAAATGTTTCCGGCACACAGTTGTTTCGTGCCTTTTACTTTGTCACCGGCTTTATTGTTGCATCGGTGGCTGCGGTTACGGATGTTTGCGGCCAGAGTGCAGCTTCCGCCAAAACTGCACCCCGAATCGTTTTGGTACCCCCATTCGAAAACAACTCGAAAGTTCATCAAAAAATCGCCTACGATGTGGGGCCGCGAACTGGAAGCGAGGGTAAGCGTTCTTTCATGATTGATCGACTTACCGAGGCTCCCCGGTCGATGTTGGAAAACTCGCTTGGGAACATTGGCGGAATCACAGTCGTTGAACGAAAGCGAGTCGATTCCATGCTAGTCGAAACCGAGTTTGGTGCGATGAGCGGTTTGGTCGATTCCGACAAAGCCGTCAAGCTAGGGAAATTGCTCGGCGCCAACTTGATCGTCATGGGCACGATCGACGACATTCGCGAAGACACTCGCGATTTTAAGGGGTATGGAGTCAAAACAGAGACAAAGAACGTTATCTGCACTATGCGAGTTCGCTTAATAGATATTGCGGTCGGTGTGCAAGTGTTTTCTAAAGAATTCAAGGGAACGAAAACGTACACCAAGTCGACCTACGGAGGGAGCGACAGCAACGATCGAAGTTTTGCGGCCGTAGAAGAAACGCTCAAGCAAGTCAGCGAAGATCCAGAATTTAAAGCGGCACTTGCCGGAAATAAGCCGGGATCGCCTGCGAAGACGGATGGCATGGTTGAGATTGAATTCGCACCCAAGCCTGATAACTGCGATATCGAAATCGATGGCAAGTATGTAGGCGGATCCCCTCTTAAACGGTTGCTGCCCGTTGGCAAGGATGTCAAAGTTCGGATCACCAAGGAAGGTCACAAAGATTGGGAAGGTGTGATCGTGCCAGAGGCGGGATTGAAAATCACTCGCGAATTAGGCGTGACTCGCTAGGTGGCTCTCGACCGTGATGCTACTGAAATGAATGATTTACTTTTGGAGCTTTGAAGCATGTACTTAAATTCGCTTTTGATGGGATCATTGTTGTGCTTCACCGTGGCGCTCGGCAACGGGTCATTTGCTTACGCACTACAAGCACCTGAGACTTCAACGGATGCAGCCTTTAAGCCGCAGTCGCTCACAAAACTGGCTGTGATCGTTGCCAACTCAAACGACGCTTCGCGTTCCGGTCTTGGTATGGGTGGCAGGTCGAATGAGCAAGGATCGCAACCCAATCGCCAGCGTCTTGTTGAGGACGTTTTTGTTCAATCGCTGTTGGAGTTAGGACATGTCGTCGTTGCTAGATCCGATTTGAAGGCTGTGCTGAAGGAGCAATCACTCGGTCAGTCTGGGCTCACTGACAGCAACACGGTCGCGGTTGGTAAGTTGCTCAATGTGCCTGCCGTACTGGTTGTTAAAATTACTGAATACGCTTCTGAAACGCAGCGGGCAGCCCGGCGAAATACTCAACCCAGCACCACAGGCCAAGTCACCATCAGTGCTCGTCTGGTCAGCGTGGAAACAGGCACGGTTTGGTGGCAAGGCAAACATACAATCAAGGAAGCAATCGATACCGCCGCGCATCTTCAGTTCACGCTCGGCAAGGTATCTGACAAGCTAGCCAGAGCATTTCCGGCGAAACAGCCGGATAAGCCAAAGACTTTCGAACCGGCAGAGATCAAGAAATTGGCTCTCATTATGGAGTCCAACTCCCGACCAGGTCTTCGCCAGCAAGGATCGTCAGACCAACTGCAGGAGGTCGAAGACAAATTGAGTATCTTGCTTGGCAACAAAGGCTACACACTTGTCTCGAGAACCGACTTGCAAACGGTGATGCAGGAAAAACAATTTCAAGCCTCTGGGCTGACTGAAGAAAACGTAACTTCATTTGGAAAGCTCCTCAATGTGCCGGCCGTATTGGTCGTCCGAATCACAGACTCAGGACCATCAGGGCCACCCGTGGGGCAACGCAATCAGGGAGCCGTCATCGCCGCCATCGGCGCGAGACTAGTGAGCGTTGAGACAGGTGAGGTGCTATGGTGCCGAACTTATATCGAAGCCAAGCAAACCTCCAGCAAACTGGATCAATCTCAAGTATTGACCCAAGTCACCAAAAAAGTTGGAGACCTATTTCCAAGCCGCAAATGACGATATGTAGGTCCGCATCTCCGAGGCGGACATGCCAGCACCTCAGAAAACGGCTGCTATGTAACAAGTTTCCATCTGCTTTTCCAAAGGTCTCCGTCACAGACTTGAGCATATCCGAGCCACCTTCTACGGAGTCGATCATTCCACTTGCTCGCTTTCACATGTTCAACCGATCATCCGCATCGAAGACGGTCAGGCACTTTGGGTTGCTTACCGTAATGGTATCGTAAGGGACCGCCCCTGTGTGAGAACAGACCGCTGAGGCGATTGAGCAAGCCTCAAACAAATTTTGAACATGCGTTTCTCCTCGGAGAGAGGCTGTCAGGAACGCCGCCGTAAACGCGTCCCCGGCACCGACGGTATCTCGAACGGTGGTCGGAATTCCAGCCTGCTCTACGATGCCGTCTGAAGTTGCCAGCACGGCACCCTTGGCCCCACGTGTCATGACGACTAAGTCAAGATGTTGCGTGTCGAGCAACTGCTTAAGCAAGACGTTGGGTTGAGCTACCGATGCAAGGCCACATGCGGTGCACACCTCCATCAACTCGTCATCGCTCAGCTTCAGGATACTGGCTAGCTGAATGGACTCGCGGATCATCGCATTGTCGAAGAATGGCGGACGAAGATTGATGTCCACAACCCGAGGGATGCCAGCTTGGCGTGCAGTTTCAATGCACCGCCGAATCGTGCTTCGCGAACCCTCTGTACGTTGGCCAAGCGTCCCAAAGTAAACGGCGTCCGCGGTCGCGACTCGCGTTTCCAACTCCCGGTTCCATGCGATCCGATCCCATGCGGAGTCTAAGTGAATCGTAAACGTAGGCTTGCCAGCATCATCGAGCGCCACACCCACGGTGCCAGTGCGCGCGCCGGGAATGACTTGCACTAGACTAACGTCAATGCCATATCCTCGGAGAATATTCATGGCTTCGCGTCCATGCCGATCCTCTCCGACGGCGCTGACCATGGAAACATCAGCCCCGAGAATCGCAGCATGACAAGCGAAGTTGGCGGGCGCTCCGCCGAACCGCTCGCCATCCGGGAAGAGATCCCATAGCACTTCGCCCAACGAGATGATCTTCGGTCGATTCATTCCATTATCCTAAATTCCAAGTCGTATTCAATCATCATTCAATTAGAAAATTTCCGAACTGCCAATGATCAGTGGTAGCGCCCTCGATTTGCGTTGATTTTTCGTGACATTCTCCTACGTTGCCTAGTACGGAGACGTTAGGTGACCAATCGGTTGGTCCAGAACGAAACGTTCCAAGGTATGGCCTTGCGATGCCAAGTACGAACTCGTGAGGCTGCTCTTGAAAATGATCCGGTGTAATCCGCTCTTGCACGTACTTCACACCGCGCTCCAATGCTGATGCAACATGGTCGCGCTTATCGCGCATATCCATTACCGTTATTCTATCCGACCGAATCTTGAGATGACGCAGCAGGAGTGGAATGACACATTGAGCCACGCCCCCACATCCCAATATCAAAATGCTGAATTGCCTCACGTCAGTACTCAAGGTTCATGAGGAATTCAGCAATCAGCCAGACGAATTCGGCGGCCAAAAGCAGGATGATGATCCATTCCAGCTTGTGCCCATAACGCGCATCGCGAAACTCACCGAGCCGCTGGCTCGCCATCTCATAGACATGTTCAAAAACTTCGATCTGGCTATCGACCGATTCGCAGCGAGCTTCAATGCGAGTTTTTTCACGCAGTTCCTCACCCAACTTTTGCGCAGCAACCGAAAGTTGAATTCCGGGGAGATACAAATGCGGTTCAATCCGCACGTGACGCATGCGTCTTTCTAGCGTCTGCTCCATGCGGTTCCGAAGGCTTTCACTTTGGTTTAGATCATGATCCGTAACCTGAAAAGCCAACCGTCGATCCTGATTCAAATCGGACCAACTCGCCTCGATTTCGGATTCAATCTTGCGAAGTTCCTTTTCGAAATAGTGGAATTCAACGAGCGCCAACAACAATGGATTTATCTGATCACGTTCGCAACGAAGCAGCACTCGACCGGGTCGCCAGGTGACTTCGGCTGCACGCGATTTCACCATGACACGGGGTTGCATCGAAACCATGTCCCCTGATTCAAGCCAGCTGCTCAGAACCTCGGGTGCCGGTGAGTTACCGCCGGCTGAATCCAACGGCAGGATCATCACTTCCATCGATTCGGGCGAATGTTCATCTTGAATGGAGATCGAGGAGCATACCGCATAACGAAGCGATGGGTCTGTGAACGTCATCAACACGGACGTTCGCGAGTCGATCGCAACCGATGGGTCCACTTGTTCCACAAAGCGGACACGGCGCAAATCGAAATCGCAAGTTGGATTGGCATCGAGGCCAACCAGCGGCAAGGGTGGCTGGCTCATTCCGCAGCCTCGTCCTCAATCGTCCGAGCAATCGATAACGGGGATACCTTGGCAGCTTGTTCTTCCATATCGGCTGTCAGCCATTCGGCCACGTAGTCTGCCGAGTCGAGCACGCCATTGAGTGTTGAATCAAAAAGATAGTCGCCGACCACAAATAGGTGCGGATGCTGCTTGGGTTCTGGTAGGTGTCTTGAGTCCATGTCCAACGGCGGTAATCCAGCAGGTAAGCCGTTAACCGAACCAATCCAACGATGCACACGTCCCTCCAGAAAAAGCTCGCGTCCGTGCTGTAGTGAAGATGGCAAGGAGTCGAGAATGATCGGAATCAATTCTTCGTCGCTATAATTGCATAACGATAATGCTGCTTCGCCAGCAAGCAGCCAGCCAAGGACGCCCGTCGAATCGTGGTCGTTACGCGACGACTCGTCGTACAAACAGCATCCGCCGAAAGCGTCCAACATGAAGTACGAGTCTTTCAAATGACTTCTCCAGAACGGCTCCTTGAACAGCAAAGTGACCCGAAGGTAATGGGCCGGGTAGTCGTAGTACACGTGATGCCGATGCATCGCTTCTTGAAGGAGTTCTCCACCCCATTGGATGGCTGGCAACCAGTTGTTCGGTAATGCCACGACGACATAGTCGTACTCCTTCGCGGTCTGGATCGCATCTTTCCGCGAGACGACGCGCAGGCTCGCCTTCGCAGCTTGTTCGACGCGAACGACCGGCTCCTTCAACCGAATCTCCGCTGATATTCTCGCGGCCAGTTCCATCGGCAGTTGCTCGATACCGCCATCAATGGTGTAGAGACTCATGTATTCCGGATAATTCATTAAGTAATTCTGCAAGCCATAGTGCGCATTGGTTTGATGCGGCTCAGTCGCCAGATCGCTGTGCAAAAGAGTCTGGAGGTAGTGGCGTGCTTTCTCATCAGGAACTGACGCAAGGAGCGTATCAAACTTCTTATTCAGCATGGGGTCAGTGACATGATCTTGCCAATCGGAATCGTAATAGGCGCGGGGACTCATCCAATGCCTGGCTTGATCATCAAAGGCTTTTAGTGCAAGCCAGGTCTCGTCGCCAAACGCTAGACGCGTATCCTCCAAATCACGAAGAATATGGTCACCCATCAGTACCGACGAAAACTTAGCAATCCCATTCAACGGTCTGACGGAAAGTCCCAGTTCATCGATCATCTCCCGCAAAGGATCGTCGCCGATAGCCGAGTAGTCGTACAGTTCGGCTGCCCCCGCTTCGTAGGCCGCGGGAAGAAGCGAAAACTGCTTCGTTTGAATTTTTCCGCCGAGTCGCGGACCGGCCTCGTAGATCGTGATTTCGAATGGTACCGTGCCTCGTTTCTGCAATTGGTAGGCCGTCATCAAACCGCCCGGGCCCCCGCCAACAATCGCAATCTTTATCTTCATACCGTGGATTATTCTACTTTCTTGCATGCCCATCGATTTAGTGAAACTCTTCACGCCGAAACAATTCGACGTGTTTTTGATTCAGAATCACGAATTCTCCGAGTAGGAGTCTAACGATGTACCGATGGCACGCGATTGTTTTCCACATTCCTTTTTTTAAGAAGCCCAAAAAACATGCAGATTTTCGTTCGGAATGAAGGCTTGCTTAGGCTCTGAGCGTGCCACACTGAAATTGCCGCCCTTCGCTCCGCAAAAGGGCGCCTCTTTAACGCACTTTTGCGGAGCAAAAAGGCGACTCTGGTCGCGTTAGCTAGACCTGGTGATTTGCCGATTCGAAACAAGTTCGAACTTTCGCAACCAGTTGAGGAGTCGTCAGTTTATCGGCCGTCTCGACGAGAAGTATATGTTTTCGCATCTCTTTATTGGTGATCCGCTTGTCCAACTCCCCCTTGGCTTCGCCTGGTCCAAGAATGACGATTCCATCAGCGTGCTCAAACTGCTGAATGACTTGATCATAATAGGTGTTCAAGTGATTCGAAAACTTTCTATCTCGCTTGTCACCCGCCACCACATCCTGAGAAGCGTGAGATGAACCCGAGCCTGATCCACCCGCGTCCCGAACATGCTTTTCCACGTCGGATTCGATTTCACGGACCACTTCGACCCCATCCGAAAAACGAACCAAAATAGCCTTGCGATGGTCGATCCAAACGCCAATCTTAACAGCCACGATCACTCTCCTTGTATGACGAAAACACTAATCTCCTATGCGTAGTGCTGCAATTCGCATACCGCATTCATTTGTGACGAATGCGGATGGAGAAGTGAGGTAAACTGTGCGAATCTGACAATATGGGACATAGTTGTGCCGGAAAAGCACATCTCGAGGGACAATACTTCACTCCAAGGAGACGAAAATGATTCAAATTAGAAAATCGGACAAACGGGGCCGGGGCGATCATGGTTGGCTGAAGTCATTCCATACGTTTTCGTTCGCCGGTTATCGCGATCCCGCGCACATGGGGTTTCAATCGCTCCGTGTGATGAACGAAGATCGAGTCGCTCCGGGACAAGGCTTTGGAACGCACGCTCACGACAATATGGAGATCATTTCCTACGTGCTCCAGGGTGCATTAGAGCACAAAGACAGTATGGGTAATGGCGAAGTGCTTAGTCCTGGCGAGTTTCAATGCATCTCAGCCGGCAGTGGAATCACGCACAGCGAATTCAATCCCTCGGCGACCGAACAAGTTCACTTTTACCAAATCTGGTTGCTGCCCAACGTCCGCAACACAACACCTACATATCAGCAGAAGCATTTTGAGATCGCGGATAGACGAGATCAATTGCGTTTGGTTGCTTCGCCGGACGGTCGTGATGGTTCTTTAAATGTCAAACAGGATGCATCTGTTTATCTATCGCTTTTATCGCCGGGTAAACAGATAGTCTATTCGATACCAAAGAATCGCCATGTCTGGTTGCAAGTGTTGTCCGGAAAATTGGAAATCAACGGACAATCGCTCGATAGTGGCGATGGAGTTGCGGTCACACTCGAACCGGAATTGTCGCTCGTCGGAAAAGAAGAATCCGAGTTCATGCTCTTTGACCTCGCATGATCGGTGGTTTTTGGGAACCTTGATGTTGCAGTACGAACGCATTTGTTTTCCGCATCCCTGGCAACGCGCAGGAAGAAGACCGCTATCGGGACTTCGCCTTAAAACCCATTGACATCGCCTGGTTAAATAAGCTGCGGGCCGCAAAGAAGCTCAAACCGGACAGGCAAAAGGACATCCAAGACTGGCAGTCCTTTGCTGGATACATCAAGTAGGGAGGGGGGTGTTTGCGATCATCGATTCCGTTCGATTTTCCAGCAAGTTCCAGTCGGATAATCAAAGTTTCCGATTTTTCTATTGCTTTTCCTCTAAACATACGATAAACAATACGCGACATTAATTTCGTGCTACCATTATCGCATTACGGGGACCAAGTCCATGTTTTCCAATCAAATTAATGAGCATCGAGCGTTGGCACGCCGTGCAGATTTCGCGAACGACGAAAGCAACCTTGTCGACCGCCGAGGAATGCTCAAGGCGGGCTTGGCGCTCTCGGCGAGCGGTTGGCTTGCCAGCCATGCTAGAGCCGGTGCCGAAGCAGATCTTTCCAAGGATGCCACGCCAGCGGAAGTGCTAGCCTACCTTTACGCTGGAAATGAGCGATTTGCCAGGGGCGAGCCGTTGGCCAACCATCGCAATATCGAACGCGTCCGAGCGGTGGCGAAAGAACAAAAGCCATTCGCGGCCTTTCTAGGGTGCGCAGACTCGCGCGTACCGATCGAAATCGTGTTTGATCAAGGCTTTGGCGATCTCTTCGTTACCCGCATCGCAGGCAACATCGCGTCCAGTGAGAACATCGGCAGTTTGGAGTTCGGTACGTTAGTGCTGGGAGCCAAGGTGCTCTTTGTGCTGGGGCATTCCAATTGCGGAGCGGTCGTGGCAACCATCAAAGCAGATGAAGTGCCCGGACAGATCAGCGGACTCTTTCAGCACATTCGTCCGGCTGCAAAAGAAGCCAAGGGAGATCTCGCCAAAGCGGTGGAGGTCAACGTGCGAAATCAAGCAACGACTCTGGCCGAATCCTCGCCTGTGATTGCAAGACTCGTTCGCGAGAAAAAACTAATCATTGCTGGCGGTGTTTATGATCTGACTACTGGCAAGGTCGCTCGCGTCGAACTTCCGCAACTTGAAAGCGGAACGCAATCATGACGCTCTTCCAAATGTTTCAGTCCAACATTTGCTCCCCGATGGTGTTGGCATTTGCCTTCGGGATCGTTTGTCGCTTGATCAAGAGCGAAATGGCGATTCCACGGGATCTTTACACTTCGCTCTCCATCTATCTTTTGTTTGCTCTGGGGCTCAAAGGTGGCGTGGAGCTTTCCCATAGCCCATGGCAACAACTTATATTGCCAGCTGTGGTGACGATCGCCCTGGGTGTGATCACGCCCATCAGTTCTTTCCTGTCGCTTCGTTATTTGGGGCGATTCTCCATCGCCGATGCGGCAGGCATCGCCGCTCACTATGGTTCTGTTTCCGCGGTCACCTTCATTGCAGCGGAGAAGTTTGTGCTTGCCAATTTGGGGGAGGGATCCGTCGCCCCATTCATGCCGACGCTGCTCACTCTTTTAGAAATTCCGGGAATTCAAATCGCGTTAGCCATCGGTGTCCTTGGATTGGCCAAGTCCAAACGGGATAAAGACAGTGCTTCTGGAGTTCGCGCATCGGATGCCGCTGGTCCTTCGCTCGCGGGAGTTTGGCATGAACTGCTGACGGCGCGATCCATGGTTTTGCTTGTCGGCGGCATGGTCATAGGCTTTATTATTGGGTATGAAGGCTACGCTTCCGTAAAGCCATTTTTCGACAAAGGAGAATGGATGTTCAAAGGCGCATTGACGTTGTTCCTGCTTGAAATGGGGCTGGTTGCCGGGTCGCGATTGGCCGATTTGAAACACGCTGGCGCGTTCTTGATCGCTTTCGGCATTGCGGCACCGATCGCCCATGGTGCGTTGGGTGTCTATCTGGGATCCTTAGCAGGACTGGACGCAGGGAGTTGCACTGTATTGGGATCCATGGCAGCCAGCGCCAGCTACATCGCCGCCCCGCCTGCCGTGAGAATGACCTTGCCCGAAGCTAACCCGACCTTTTACTTGACAGCCGCTCTTGCGATTACATTCCCGTTCAATCTACTTGTCGGAATTCCCCTGTACTTTCGAATGGCATTAGCCATGGCTGGACACTGACTCTCCATGAATACCCATACGCTGACTCTATTGACGATTGTGGCTGAGGCATTGCTTAAGGATCGGTTGATCCACGAGGTTCGCCAAGCCGGAGCCAAAGGTTTTACTATCACGGACGTTTCCGGCGAAGGCTCTCGCCAGCGACGAGTCAGCGAATTACTCGGTGACAATATCAAGATCGAAGTCATTACCAAGCGAGAAACCGCAGACAAGATCTTGACTGTTCTTCATAAGGATTTTTTCCCTCGTTATGCGGTCGTTGCATTCATGAGCGAAGTTCAAGTTGTGCGTGAAGACAAGTATTTGTGATATGCCGTGGACGCCATGGCTTTAACGTTTGGTGCCGATCAAAGCGATAAGATCGCCGATGGAGCGGTGCGATTCCACTGGATGACGCAACGGTCGCTTGGTCAGGATGCGATAGTGGTTCTTTCGCCCGACTTTCTCGCGCTCGATAAAACCATCAAGCTCGAGGTCCGCGATGATTCGCTGTACCGCTCGCTCCGTGATGCCGATTTTCAAAGCGACTTCCCGCAAGACCAGTGATGAGTCTTGCGACAATAGGATCATGACGTGGGCATGATTGGTCAGAAACGTCCAGCGGACTTTTTCAGTTTGCCGTTCCGGTTCGGCCGTAGGGGTTGTTTTCTTGGTCCGGCCCGGGGTCGTTCCCGATGTTGACCTGTTGGACAGGGACTTAGCCATCTCGAATTGCCACCGTCCATTGAAAAACACAGTACCTAAGTCGGTATTCAATCTTCTGCACGACAAGCGCAGTGACAACCGCTTTATCAAACAATGTCTCTATCCTATCAACTTATATACGACATGGCAATCGCGACACTCGAGTGCAATACTCCCCCCTCGGACCAGATCCGGGCGCGTCGATGAATGCGGAGAGTGCGAGTTTGTCAGGATTGCGAATCGAAGGCGACAACGCGATTGCCGAGGTTTCGGTTAATATTCGCTAGAATGCCACTTTTCGTATCGCCCATACTCTCGTTTTCTAACATACGTTGCGATGGCCAGCAAAACACGTACTTGAATGCGTTAGACTAAGACATTGCCCAGGATCTGCCGTACTCATCTCAAAGCGGAAATGAATTTCCGCACTCCAAATGAGAATTCAATCCCTGTCCCTGACCGGCATCTTTCACTATGATCCTAGGTGCGAGCTGAGAACCCGAGCTACGCACACCAGCCCATTTCCACAACGAACACGACGCATGAAAAACATTCGGAACTTCTGTATTATTGCCCATATTGATCATGGCAAATCGACTTTGGCCGATCGGTTGATCCAGGCCTGCGGTGGTGTTTCGCAACGTGAGTTCCACGACCAAATCCTCGACTCGATGGATATCGAGCGCGAACGGGGCATCACAATCAAGAGCAATTCGATCACGCTTTCCTACCGTGCAGCCGACGGTCAAGACTATCTGCTGAACCTCATCGATACTCCCGGCCACGTCGATTTTTCGCACGAGGTACGGCGTTCCTTGATGGCGTGTGACGGTGCACTCATCGTTGTCGATGCTTCTCAAGGGGTCGAGGCTCAGACCGTTGCCAACCTCTATCTCGCGCTGGAATACAACTTAACTCTGCTGCCAGTGATCAATAAGATCGATCTGCCAGCGGCCGACGTCGAAAAAGTGCGAGAAGAGATCGATGCCGATTTGGGCTTGGATCCTTTCGCGGCCATCCCGGTTTCCGCCAAGACGGGGGTCGGCATCGAAGACTTGCTAGAAGGCATCGTGCAGAAACTGCCTTGTCCCCAGGGGGACCCCGATTCGCCTCTGAAGGCATTGGTCTTTGACGCTCACTTCGATACCTATCGTGGCGTGATCCTGCAGGTGCGTGTGATGGAAGGGACCCTGAAAACCGGCGATACCATTCACTTCATGCATGCTGGTCGAGACTACAAGGTAGATGAACTTGGCTACAACCAGTTAAAACTCAATCCCAAAAAACAACTCAGTGTCGGCGAGGTCGGCTATATCGTGGCTGGCGTCAAGAGCGTTCAGGACATCGAGATCGGCGATACGCTCACTCTCTTAAATCACCAAGCGTCGGAACCGATCCCCGGCTACAAGAAAGCCAAGCAGGTCGTCTTTTCCTCCATCTATCCGATGAGCACCGACGAGTACCAAGACCTGACGAAAGCTCTGGAAAAACTGGCCATCAATGATGCAGCCCTGACCTTCGAAAAAGACAGTTCAGCGGCTCTTGGTTTCGGATTCCGATGTGGGTTCCTCGGCTTGCTCCACCTGGACGTCATTCAAGAGCGCTTGCAGCGAGAGTTTGATCTTGGACTCGTTATTTCGGCACCCTCCGTGAAATACAAACTGCTCTTGAGAAACGGCACGACGATCGATGTCGATAACCCGAGCTACTGGCCCGATCCGATGTCGATCGAATCCACCACCGAGCCTTACATCAAAGCATCGATACTCATTCCCGAGGAGTACGTCGGACCGGTCATGGAGCTGTGCCGAGAGCATCGCTCGGATAGCCAGACCATGAACTATCTCTCGGCGGGACGGGTTGAAGTCAAGAGCGAAATGCCACTGGGCGAAGTGCTCTTTGACTTTTACGGCAAGCTCAAAATGATCACGCGAGGATACGGATCGTTCGACTACGAGCCGATTGAGTATCGAGCTACCGATATCGTCAAGGTCGATATCTTGGTCAACAAAGAGCCCGTCGATGCGCTTTCGTATTTGGTTCACCGCGACAAGTCGCGAACGCGGGCGTTGCACTATTGTGAGCAGCTTGCTGAAGCGATCCCACGCCACCAATTTAAAATTCCGATCCAAGGAGCGATTGGTGGCGAAATCATCGCCAGAGCCACCATACAGCCTTATCGTAAGGACGTAACTGCGAAGCTGTACGGTGGCGACGTGACACGCAAGAATAAGCTCCTCGACAAACAGAAGAAGGGCAAAGCGAAAATGAAGCAGTTCGGCAGCGTGAATATCCCTCAAAAAGCCTTCATCTCGGTGCTTCGGTCGGATAAAGACTAGTGTTTGTGTGGCTGAGCGAGGCCCTCGCTCAGGATCGGCAGGAATACAACGAGCGAGGCCCTCGCTCAGGATCGGCAGGAATGCAACGAGCGAGGGCCTCGCTCGTCCACGATAGGAATCTACTCCCTGCGCCTAATTTGATCCAGGGTCTTGGCTGGCGTGATGGCCTGCGGATCCAGCAAACAATGAATGATGGCTGGCTTGCCTGATGCTAGGGCCCTTTCGAAAGCTGGCGCAAACTCGCTGGTTTCACGCACCGTTTCTCCATGACCGCCATACGCTCGGGCCAAGGCTGCAAAATCTGGATTCTTCAAATCGGTGCCAATGACACGGTTTGGGTAATCGCGTTCTTGATGCATCCGAATCGTGCCATACATGCCGTTGTCAATGACTACGATAATGACGGGAATGCCATATTGAACCGCGACTGCGAACTCTTGCCCCTGCATAAGAAAACAGCCGTCCCCTGAAAAGACAATCACCGGCTTATCTGGAAATTGACGCTTGGCCATAACTCCCACGGGCACGCTGTAGCCGACGGAGCCAGAGGTTGGGGCCAGTTGCGTACCCAAACGTTGATGACGCCAATAACGGTGCACCCAAATCGCGTAGTTGCCAGCTCCATTGCAGACGATAGTGTCGCGGGGCATGCGTTCTCGCAACCAGACGATGACCTCACCATATTGAAATGGTCCTGGCAGCGTTTTGGGGGTTTCGGTCCAATCCAAATAATCCTGGTGGGCTTTCATGGTCTGATCTGACCAGGGTATGTTCAACGGCGGAGGCAAGTCGTTTAATGCCTTCGCCATCGCATTCGGCGAAGCAACAATGGCAATATCCGGTTGGTAGACACGCCCAAGCTCATTGGGATCAGGATAGATGTGAATGAGCGTTTGTTTTGGTTTTGGTATATTCAACAGCTTATAAGATGATGACGGCACCTCGCTGAAGCGTGCCCCGATCAAGATAACGAGATCGGACTCTTTGACACGGCTGGCAAGGGCTGGATTAATGCCGAAGCCCAAATCGCCGGCGAAGGAAGGATGGTAGGCATTAAACAAGTGGGTGCGCCGAAACGATGTCGCCACAGGTAGTTGGAAACGCGAGGCAAAATCATGGATGGCCTCATAGCCTGCTTCATCCCAGCCTGAACCACCCAATACCAGGAATGGTGATCCTGCATTCATCAAGTGTGTCTTGAAAGCCAACAGATCCTCTTCACACGGCGCTGTTTTAATCGGGACAATTTTAGGTGCATCGACGCACCGTACTATTTCGGTCAGCATATCTTCGGGCAAGGATACGACCACCGGACCTGGACGGCCTTGCAAGGCCATGCGGAACGCCCTCGCGATGAACTCGGGAATACGTTCCGCCCGATCGATTTCAACAACCCATTTGGCAATACCGCCGAACAAATGCATGTAGTCTATTTCCTGAAAACCTTCACGCCCCAAGACGCCGCGTTCAGCTTGACCTATGAATAAGATCATGGGCGTGGAATCATGGGCAGCGATGTGCACGCCATGGGCGGCATTGGTTGCACCTGGGCCGCGGGTAACAAAACAAATTCCAGGCTTAAGCGTCAATTTTCCGTAGGCTTCGGCCATCATGGCCGCGCCCCCTTCGTGACGGCAAATCAGCACATCGATGTCGACATCGACCATGGCGTCCAGCGCGGCCAGAAAACTCTCGCCCGGCACGCATGTTATGCGTTCAACCCCCTGGATCACCAATTGATCCACTAGGACTTGACCTCCGCTCCGCGCCGCTTGGTTTTGGCTCATCTAGAATCTTCTGTAACTTTGCCGAAATTGTGTTTTGTGAATACCGCTGTGGATGACCCGAGTTTCGGGCTTGCCTGATCACTCGATTGTCGCACACCGTCGATCACCATTGGTGAGGCAATCGTTTTCACCACCGCACCATCGTCACCAACCAATTCGCGGCACATGGCTCGGTGGATGATCTGCGGATCCGCAAAAACATCTTCCACTGAGTTGATCGGCCCGGCCGGCACTGCCTTTTCTTCCAGAGCAGCCAAGAGATCGGACCGCGTCCAATGCAGGAGGTATGGACGAAGGACTTCGGTTAAACGTGCTCGCGATTGGACCCGCGAGGAATTCGTTTGAAACTCGGGATCACTCGCACATTGGTCCGCCCCTAGGACCAAACAGAGCGCTTGGAATTGGCGGTCATTGCCAACTGCAACAATAATGTAGCCGTCCTTGACCGCAAACACTTGATAGGGGGCAATGTTGGGATGCGCGTTGCCGAGACGCGTCGGGGATTTCCCTGAAGCCAAATAGTTCATACCCTGGTTGGCCAGGGTGGCTGTCGCTACGTCGTAAAGGGCCATATCAATGTAGGCACCGGTACCTGTCGAAGTGCGGCGAAAGAGGGCAGCCAAAATGGCCGTCGACGTATAGACGCCCGTAAACAAATCGACCACCGCCACGCCAACTTTTTGCGGCTGGCCGTCCGGATCGCCCGTAATGTCCATCAAGCCTGACATACCTTGAAGGATGAAGTCGTAGCCCGCGCGTTGGGCATAAGGCCCGTCTTGGCCGAAGCCCGTTATCGATGCATAGATCAAGCGTGGATTCACGGACTTGAGGGCCCCATAATCCAAGCCATAGCGTTTCAAATCACCCACCTTGTAGTTCTCGATCAGCACATCCGCTTGCGAGGCCAAGGCCTTCACCACCGCTTGCCCTTCGTTCGTCTTAAAATCGACGCAAACCGATTTTTTGCCTCGGTTGGTAGCGTGAAAATAGGCCGCACCCCATGCTTCACCCTTGGCATCGGTGACAAAGGGAGGACCCCAGAGTCGGGTTTCGTCGCCGACTTCCGGGCGTTCGATCTTGATGACCTCAGCCCCAAGATCCGCCAAGATCTGACCGCACCAGGGCCCAGCCAAGATGCGCGCCATTTCTAGGACACGCACGCCACTCAAGGGTTTCTGTTCCATGCTCACGTTTTAAATCCCAAACGCCTGAAGCCCGGTTTGGGCGCGGCCGAGGATAAGCGAATGGACATCTTCGGTGCCTTCATAAGTATTAACCGCCTCAAGGTTTTGCGAGTGTCGCATGACATGGTACTCTTCGTGAATGCCGTTGCCGCCATGCATGTCCCGCGCCATGCGTGCAATGCTGAGTGCCTTTGCGCAATTATTACGCTTGATAAGCGAAATCATCTCAGGCGCCATTTTATTAGCGTCGAACAAGCGACCAACTCGCCAAGACGCCAACAACCCGAGGGTTATGTCCGTTTGCATGTCCGCAAGTTTTTTCTGAAACAATTGAGTCTGAGCCAGTGGCCGATTGAATTGCTTGCGGTCTAAACCATATTGTCGGGCGCGAAACCAACAATCTTCGGCGGCCCCCATAACACCCCACGAGATCCCATAACGAGCCCGGTTCAAACAGGAGAACGGTCCCTTAAGACCTGAGACTTTCGGCAACAGATGTTCTTCACCGAACTCGACTCCGTCCATCACGATCTCGCCGGTGACGGAGGCTCGGAGCGACAATTTTCCATGGATCGTCGGGGCCGATAAGCCCTTCATGCCTTTTTCCAAAACGAAGCCCTTGATGGCCCCGTCATGGGCTTCGGACTTCGCCCAAACCACGAAGACATCAGCGATGGGTGAATTGGAAATCCACATCTTCGAGCCCTTGAGTCGATAAACGCCCCCCGTTTTCTCAGCGACGGTGCGCATGGCACCTGGATCCGAACCCGCATCGGGCTCCGTTAGTCCAAAACAACCGACCCATTCGCCCGTTACCAACCTAGGTAGATATTTTTGTTTTTGCTCTTCCGTGCCAAAGGCTTCGATCGGATGTATCACCAGTGAGGATTGCACGCTCATCATCGAACGGTATCCGCTATCCACACGTTCGACTTCGCGAGCGATCAGGCCATAGGCGACATAGGAAGCCCCCGGCCCGCCGTACACTTCGTCCAATGTCGCGCCAAGTAGACCAATCTCCCCCATTTCATAAAAAATTTCACGATGGGTGATCTCCTCTGCATAAGCCTTGAGGATTCGGGGCATCAATTTGTTTTGCGCATAGTCGCGTGCGATGTCCCGAATCATTTTCTCTTCGTCCGAGAGCAGTTCCTCCAGGAGGAAGGGATCGTCCCACTGGAATGGATTGGCTGTTTGACTCATCTTGGGCTTCTTTGGATTGAACGCGGGGGGGACACCCATTGTCGGCCTTGTGGCCCCGGCACTTGGGGGGGGAAAAAAACAATAGCCGGGGGGCAAGGGACACAAAAATAAGCAAAAAATAAGAGAAAAAAATAGAAACAAA
>JANMLD010000394.1:0-2909 GCA_031372345.1 Pirellula sp. | reverse complement strand
TCTGATTCCCGCAAAACGCGATGCGCAATTTCATCCGCGGAAATGATGGTGGCATTCATTTCGCCCAACAATCGAGTGACTTGACTCTTGCCGCTGGCGATCCCACCGACCACGCCAATCACCAATGGCGAATGATTTTGTTGCGCACTGGTCATAACAACTCACACGCGGCCCAACTGCCACCATGTTTCACGTCCACCTTGAGTGGAACGCTCAACGGCATGACGGTCGTCATGGCCTCGCGAACCACTGTCGCAAGCTGATTCACGTAGTCGTCTCGCACTTCGAAAATCAACTCGTCATGAATTTGCAATAGCATGCGGGCTGGCCAATCCAGCGACTTCATTTCTTTTTGAAGCGCAATCATAGCAAGCTTGATCATGTCGGCCGCGGAGCCTTGGATGACGGTATTGATGGCCATGCGTTCTGGTTCGAGCAACTGCTTCTTTTTTGGGTCAGGCAGAGCCGCGTAGTCTCGAATGCCTCGCAGGAATCGCTTGCGGCCCGACATCGTCGCGACAAATCCGTTTCTTCGACAGTCCATCAGTGTCGACGCGATGAAATCCTTGACGCCAGGATACTTGGCAAAATAGGCATCGATGAAGGTACTAGCGTCCGTTCTTGAAATCCCAAGCGCTTTGGCGAGCCCGAAGGGACTCTGGCCGTAGATGATGCCGAAGCTAACGGCTTTGGCGCTGCGGCGCATGTCGCTGTTGACTTCGCTCGGATCCACGCCGTTCACTTGGGCAGCCACACTCGTATGAATATCGAGATCGTCTTGAAACGCTCGATGCAGGGAAACGTCACCGCAATAGTGGGCCAAGACTCGCAGTTCAATCTGTGAATAATCGGCAGTCATCAGGGACCAACCGGCCTCCCTGGGCAAGAAAGCGGATCGAATCGATCTTCCCTCAGGGGTCCGGACTGGAATGTTCTGAAGGTTTGGCTCCACGCTACTTAGTCGGCCAGTAGCAGCGATGTCTTGCCGAAACGACGTATGAAGGCGACTGGTTCGAGAGCTGATCAATCGAGGCAAGGATTCTACATAGGTATTGATAAGCTTGGTCAATTGCCGATACTCGACAATCTTGGCTGGCAGTGGATGCTCCGAAGCGAGTTCTTCCAGAACCTCGGCATCCGTACTTGGTCCTGTCTTGGTCTTCTTGACCACTCGTAACCCGAATTTTTCGAACAGGATGTACGCTAGTTGCTTGGGGCTATCCGGATTGAATTCCTCGCCCGCCAACTCCATGATCTCGCCGCGCAATGCGTCGGCTTTCAACTGAAACTCGCTGCCCAATTGCTTGAGCCGCACGCAATCGATTCGAATCCCCTCGTATTCCAGGTCGGCCAGCACGCCCATAAGCGGGATCTCGAGACTTTGCATCACATCCATCAACTTTTCCTCACGCAATCGCTCCTTCATCGGGGAGATCAACCGGTAAGGAACGTCGACGTCTTCGCATGCATAAGTGGCAATATTCGCGATGGGAACATGGTCCATCGTAATCTGCGTCTTGCCAGAACCTATGAGAGACTCGGTCGTGATTTTTGTTTGTCCAAGCCAACGTTTGGCAATGTCATCCAGATCATGATTGCGTCCACCTGCGTCCAACAGATAGTCCGCGACCATGGTGTCAAATCCGATGACGGCAATCGGCATGTCCTGCGATCGCAAAACGATCGCGTCGTATTTGATGTTTTGTCCGACAAAGATCTTGCTGGTATCTGCCAACAGCGGAGCTAGCAACCCTTGGACAAACTCAAGCTCCAATAGCTTGGAACCTTCAGGCCCGCGAACGGGGATGTACGCCGCTTTCCCTTCGGCCCACGATAGGCTTATTCCAACCAATTCGGCATCGCGAGGACGAGTCGAGGTTGTCTCGGTGTCGATGGCGATCGTCTCAACAGGTGCTATTTCATGAACCAGTTGCTGCAACTGTTCTGGCTGGTCAATCAAACGATAACCGTCGGTCGGAAGCTGGAATGCAATGGCAGGCTCAATCGTGCCAAGCAGAGACACGAAGGCCTCGGAGAGTTTTCGGAATCCGAGTTCACGAAACAAATCCATGGCTTGGTTGCGATCGAAAGTACCAGGTCGCATTTTGGACCATGGCAGATCGATCGGGCATTCTCGACTTAGCCGGACCAAGTCGCGGCTCAATATTGCTAAGTCCCGATTGTTCCTCAAGTTTTCCTTGCGTTTTTCGCCCGTCACCAGATCGATATTGTCGAACACTTCATCGAGCGTATTGAACTGTTCGAGCAACTGCTGGGCAGCTTTCGGTCCAATCTGAGGCACGCCGGGGACATTGTCTGAAGTGTCGCCGACGAGCGCTTGAAAGTCGACGACTTGATCTGGCCGAATCCCCCAGACGGTTCGCAGTTCTGGTTCGCCGAACAATTCATTTTTGCGAACATTGAGCATTTGCACGCGATCCGAAATCAATTGCCGGCAGTCCTTGTCACTGGTGACCAATAAGACGCGTGCCCCCTGCTGTTCGGCTTGGTAAGCCAAGGTGGCCATGATGTCGTCGGCTTCGAATCCTGGGGCAGAGACTTTGGGAATGGCCAGGGTATCAAGGCATCGATGGATGATCGGCAGTTGCTCGCGCAAGGCGTCTGGCATCGATTCGCGGTTGGCTTTGTATTGATCATACAAATCGTTGCGAAATGTCTTGTCGGAGACATCAAATGTGCAGACGAGAAAATCGGGCTTCCATTGTTCCAGCAGATTGGCGATGTCTCGAAGGAATCCATGGGCCGCGCCGACCTCAACCCCTTGCGGGCTAGTCATGGCAGGTAGCGCGTGGAAGACTTGGTAGATGAGCGAATGAGAGTCGACCAGGATGACCAGATCTCCTTCGGTAGGGAAGGGAGGCTTAGTCCGTACGCTCTGCGAAGACAGG
>JANMLD010000388.1:0-21397 GCA_031372345.1 Pirellula sp. | reverse complement strand
CTGCGACGATCGTTATTCGCCACGTAAGGTGAGCGAATAACGATCGTCTCCGCAGTCGGCACCTAGAGAAAGGATCAAGAAAAATGTAGGCCAAAACAATAATCAAAAATAGTGGCGACCGTCACTTGACAACCCAGGACTACATAGTAGCCTGGGATCAGGTTCGTGATGCACAAAACAAACGACGCGAATGGATTACCAAACAAGCTTCGCTTCGCAGTAAACTCTACGGCATTGCCGAGACGCTGGTGTTGATGGCGAGTGAAGACAGCAAATCCAGCGGCGATCGGCTTCGCGAGTTTCGTGCAAGCAACCGCGAATCGCTCGAACAAGAGCTCTTTTCCGAAGCGCCTACCTACGAAGACTTGGAACGTGTCCAGCTCGCCGACGAATTGTCGCGTCTCATCGACGACCGAGGTGGCAACGATCCGCTCGTTCTGGCTGCGCTTGCGGGCAAGAGCCCGCGTCAACGCGCAACCGAAGTCATCGCCGGGACCAAACTCATCAGCGTCGCCGAAAGAAAGCGATTGGCCGCCGCCGGTACGCAAGGCATTTCAGATTCCAAGGACCCATTGATTCAGCTCGCAAAAGCCTTTGAGGCGGATTACCGACGCGCTCATGAAGCTGCTGACAGCATTGAAGAACAAGAGCGACAAGCCTATGCCAAGATCACCGAAGCCAAATTTGCTGTCGGAGGTGACACCGTATATCCTGACGCCACGTTTACGTTGCGACTGGCGTATGGCAAGGTTCTTGGATATGAAACCGAAGGCAAGAAAGTCCCCGCCCAAACAACGCTCGGCGGTGCATTCCAACATGAAGTATTGCACCTCAACAAAGACCCATGGGTGCTTCCAAAAAGCTGGCAAGCTGCCAAGGGAAAACTGAAGTCGGACACGCCGTTCAATTTCGTATGTACGGCAGACATTATTGGAGGCAATTCCGGTTCGCCAGTCGTTTCTCGCGATGGCGCCATGGTCGGTATCATCTTCGATGGCAACATCGAGAGCTTGACCGCAGATTTTTACTACACGGACAAAATTTCCAGGGCCGTTGCCGTTCACATCGCTGGCGTCCTCGAAAGTTTGAGGACGATCTACAACGCACCTCAACTGGCGGACGAAATGGGTAAGTAGTGTAGAACAGTTGTCCTCAACTGTTCTCGCCCTGCGCCAATAATTCTTTTCGCGTGTAGTGGATTACGCATATGGGATTGTCATCGGTCCAGCCGTGTACTGGCTCCTGAGCAGTTGAGACAACTGCTCTACAATGACAACTGCTCTACAGTGACAACTGCTCTACAGCAGTGCCGAGAACGATAAACGTATGAACGAAGGACCCAAGCCCGAGATCGACGAACAGAGGATCGCCACTGCCTATCACGAGGCAGGGCATGCGATCGTAGCGATCTCGCTGGGACGCACCGTCGAAAAGTGCACGATTGTGCGGAACTCCATTCGTTTGGGGGCCGTGCAGTTGGGGAAAGGACGCGGTCAACGGCAGCAGGACTTCTTTGAGATTGAAGCGATGATCCTGCTGGGAGGCATTGTCAGCGAGGCGAGGTATACCGGTCAGTACAACTGGGGAGGAGCCCAACAAGACCTGCGGGCGCTTCGCCGCTTGACACTGGCAAGAGTCAATACCGATCAACAAATCGAACGTTTGGAAAAACGGCTCCTGGACAAGACCGCTCACCACTTGGAACAACCTGGCCATTGGGAATCCGTAATAAAGATAGTGGGCGAACTCATCAAACAGCAAGCCATCAGCGGCCGGTCAGCAAGGCACTTTTTTGACGAAACCATGAAACGTTTTTAGACATACCATTCCACAAAGGCTCGAGAACGCTTGTCCAATTTTTTAAGGTCTTCGACACGGTAACGGATACCGTTCGCGTCGGTAATGTTGATGACCTTGGCTGAGATTCTTCGGACGTCTTCCTCGGTTTTCAGGACAAAGTTGGTTGGACCGTGGTTGGTTTCTACGAACCACTCACATGGCTCCATAATGCCTGATACTTTTACGATTCTTTCGATGATGGGAACGAATTCTCGCAGGGCCAGCTCTTCGTTCAGCAAAGCGAGATTGCTGGCCGAAAGTCCGTCAATCGAATCCAGGCAAGCGATTTCTTCGCCATCCGCGCTGACGATGGCCACCCATTGTTTGCTGGCTGAAATCGGAAAAAGCGGGATCACGGCCACATCGACGTATTCATGGCCTGCCGCATCGGTCAATTTCAGATGGCTCCACTCGTCGCGAGTCAATTGAAAAACCCAGCTTCCGTCGGCCTTGCGTACTTCTCGGTTTTTGGCCTTGGTAGCCAAAGATTGCGACGGGTTTTCAAACGGAATAGGGTTATTCATGAGTGGATGGTTGTTGGTTCGTTTCCCTGGATGCGATTGGAAACATGGGCCTTGTTTCGGCGGCCAAGAAGAACGAGCCTGTAACACAGACTAATTCATTGGAGATGGCCGAGCGGCATGCATGCTCCACTGCAATGTTACTCGATGGAGCGGACAATATCTCAACTGAATTATTACCAACGGCTTTTTCTCTTGCCAATTCTTCGAGGCGTTCGACCGGTATCGACCTCGGATTGTTATGGAATTGAGTGACAATCAGTCTATCGGCAAAGGTCAAAAGTATGTCGAGGATCTTCTCATATTCTTTGTCCTTGGAACAGGCAAAGACGATCGTTTTTTTTGAAGGAGCGAAGTGTTCTCTCAAGGCAACGACCAGGGCTCCAATCGAGGCGACGTTATGCGATGTATCGATGACGACAGCCGGGGAGTTGCTGACCAGTTCAACGCGACAGCTCAACTGCGTCTCCGCAAGAGCCGTGACCACAGCGGTGCGAGGAAGGGACCAGCCGTCGGCGTTCAGTCGATGCCAAACGGCGATGGCCAAGGCTGCGTTCTCCGATTGGTGCGTACCAGCCATCCTGATAGCCACACCTTGGAATTCGGATAGCGGCAGGCTCGGATTCATTGGAATGAAGTCCATGCGACTGGAAATGGGGAGCTCGTCAGATGTCGGAGAGCCATTCCAGACTCGCTGATTCCGAATGACGGAGTCGAAATCAACGCCGAGTTCCCAGAGCTGGCTGCCTGTTTCCTGGCAACGGTTTCGGATGACCAATTGGGCTTCAGGGTTTTTGGCTCCACTGATTACGGGAACACCAGGCTTGATGATGCCGGCCTTTTCGGCTGCGATCAACGGGATCGTGTTGCCAAGTTGCTGTTGATGGTCGAAGCTGATCGACGTGATGACGGCCAGGCAGCTTTCGCAGACGTTGGTGCTATCAAGCCGTCCGCCCAGCCCGACTTCCATCACGTTGGCTTGCGTTTTTCGGGCTGCAAAAAGCATCCAGGCCAAAGCCGTTGTCATTTCAAAAAACGTGGGAGGGCCGTGTGTTGTGGTTGCGGTGGCAGCTTCAGCGGCCCTCAAGCTATCGATATGGATTCCAAGTTCAGCGGGCGAACAAGGCGATCCATCGACAATAAACCGTTCCTCGAGGTGAAGCAAATGCGGGGAAGTGTACAAACCGACCCGAAGGCCGGATCGACGAAGCGTTTCAGCGATCAACCACGAAACCGAGCCTTTTCCTTTCGTACCCGCCACATGGATGACGGGCGCAGCCAAATGCGGATTTCCAAGTTTTTCCAGGAGAAACTGCATCCTGGCCAGTCGATACGTCCGGCGATCGTAAGGGCGGTCGACGGTTTTCTCGTAATTGATGCGATCGTAAAGGAAGCGAATCGCGTTGATGTAGTTTTGGTCGAGCCGATCCATCGGTTCCGTTGCTTTTTCGTGTTGGAAGGATCGATTGTTGAAAGTGCGGCCTGGAATTGGAATGGCACCCCTACTAGTTTATTTGCAGACAAGTAGGTTGTGCGAGGGGTAGAGTCGCTTGCCGGGTGAATGTTTCGGATTTATAGTGCTGGTTTTGCGTTTCGCTTAAACAATATAGCTCGATTCCGCAGGAGTTGGCTGGCAACCATTCGACTTTCGGGTGGGAGTAGTTTGCATTGAACCGACCGGATCGTTTTGGCGTAACAGCCCGCAGAATGGTTAGGGAACTCGCGTTTTGCATCCCTGAATGACGACATTTTATACTATCAATCCTATTTGCTCCCCCGCGACCGCAGTTTTTTGGTCCGCTATAAGCTTAACCGAACCGACCTATGGCAACGACAACGGCACCAACGACCCCTTCCGTTAGTTCAACGGATCCGACCAATGTGATTGTTGAAACGCGAAACCTCGGCAAGATTTACCGAGATTTTTGGGGCCGCAAGAAAGTAAATGCGCTCAAGGCTTTGGATATCGAAGTCCGGCGTGGGGAGATCTTCGGATTGCTGGGGCCCAATGGATCGGGAAAATCCACGACCATCAAGTTGATGCTGGGGTTGCTTTTCCCAACTTCCGGCAGAGCATTCGTGTTTGGCAAAGACGCGACCGATGTCGCCAAGAACGAACGAATCGGGTACTTGCCAGAGGAATCGTACTTGTACAAGTTCCTGAACGCCGAAGAGACGCTTGATTTTTATGGTCGACTCTTCGATATGCCAGCCAGCGTTCGACGTGAGCGAACCGAACAGCTCATTCAAATGGTTGGGTTGCAACGCGCTAGGCGCCGCCAGCTAAAGGAATATTCCAAAGGGATGACGCGTCGCATTGGTTTGGCCCAAGCCTTGATCAACGAGCCCGAGTTCTTGGTTCTCGATGAGCCCACGACCGGCTTGGACCCCATTGGCACACGAGAAATGAAGGACTTGATCCTGCGTCTTCGCGATCAAGGAAAAACCATTTTGTTGTGCTCGCACCAATTGGCGGACGTTCAGGATGTTTGTGACCGCGTGGCCATTTTGCATCAAGGAGAATTGAAGGAATTAGGTCGCGTGGACAGCTTGCTCAAAGTGCAGGATGTAACCCAGATCCATGCCAAGGGATTGGACGAAAAAACCAAGCAGGAGATCAAGGATTTGATCGCCCGCTCCAACGGTGAAATGCTTCGGATGGACAATCCGACCACAACGATGGAAGAGCTATTTCTCGATATTGTTCGCGAGAGCGATCAACGTCCAGGTCGTCGCGGTAGTGGTGCTTAGCCAAATGATAAGCTCCCTCCCAATTCTTCAGAAAACCGCGGTCGTTGAAAGGCAAATTTAGGTAACATGCGTTTATCACCAGATCAATTTTGGAATTACTTCGAATGGTTGTTTGACCATTTCGCCCTCCTTCAGGGCTTTCTATTGGTGTTGGTGCTAGTCATCGTTGGATTCGTTATCGGATTCGTGGTGGCACTGCTCAAACACGGTCCGACAGAAGGTTTTTTGCAGGTTGCAAAGCTCATTCGTGAGCTGTTCGCCGTCGATATCCCACAGACGTCAACTCGGCGCATCGGAGCGATTGCTCGTCTCGCGATCAAAGAAGCGATACGAAAGAAAGTGTTGGTTGTCGTCGCTGTGTTTATTGTAGCGATCATGTTTGCCGGCTGGTACTTGGATCCTCAAGCTCAATACCCGGCAAGGCTTTACATTTCGTTTGTGCTTACGACCACGAATTACATGGTTATTTTGCTCGGTCTGTTCTTGAGCTGTTTCAGTCTACCAACCGACATCAAAAGCAAGATCATCTACACGATCGTTACCAAGCCGGTACGGCCGACTGAACTATTTTTGGGGCGAGTGGTTGGTTTCTCGGCCGTTGGCACTATGATTTTGTTGCTTCTTGGGTCGATGAGCTACTTGTTCGTTGTTCGCGGGGTGGATCACAAACATGAAGCGATGGAGATTTCCGCGGATGGAAACTCCGGTGTGACCACAAGCCAGCAATTTCATTCGCATACCTTCTCACTAGATGATTCCGGCGAAGGTACTACCAATGAGACCAAAGGGCACAAGCACATCGTTAGTAAAAATGGAGACAAGATCGTAGTTGGCGAAGCCACGGGCGACCTTGAGGCTCGCGTGCCGATCTACGGTTTGCTGCGATTTACGGGGCGGGATGGCGAAGAGAGCACGGGGCTCAACGTCGGCTACATGTCGGAGTATCAAAAGTACATTGAGGGTGATTCCCTTTCGAGTGCGATTTGGACGTTCAAAGGGGTAGATCGATCGCGATTCGGCAACGAATTGACTTACGACATGACCATCTCTGCGTTTCGAACTTACAAAGGCGACATCGTGACACCGGTGGGTGGAGTTGTTGTGTTCCGCAGTATGGACGGAACCGTTGTCAGCGAACGATTGCCGTTCAAGGTAAAAGAGTTTCAAGTGGACCAGCGTTCGATCCCAATTAAGGGACTGAAGGGCTTTCGAAATGAACAGCCAGCGGACTTAGACTTTTTTACGGATATCGCACCGGATGGAAAATTCGAGGTAATGATTCGTTGTTTGGACAAAAGCCAGTACCTAGGAATGGCGTCTGCCGATTTGTATTTCCGAGCCAAACCCATGCCATTTTGGTGGAACTTCATCAAGGGGTATATCAGTATCTGGTTGCAGATGGTGATTGTGATTTGTTTTGGCGTGATGTTTTCTACCTTTTTGTCGGGGCCAGTGGCCGTCATCGCCACCATTTCTATTATCGTCTTAGGCTTCTTCGGATTCTTTGTGGATGACATAGTCAAAGAGGCAGACAAGGGGATCGGTCCGATTGCATCGATAATTCGCCTTCCGTTGCAGAGCGGCTCGGGGACCGAACTCGACTTAGGCAATGTGGTGCTGGAAAGCATGATCAAACGGGTGGACCAGGGAATTCTCATTTGTTTGCAGACGCTTTCCAGGGCAATTCCTAATTTCATTCAATTGGGTACGGCTGATTTTGTTGCCTATGGAGTCAACTTGTTTGAGGGGCTCCTAGCCCGCCATCTAACCATTTGTGCTGGGTACTTTCTGATGACCGGAATTATTAGCTACTTCTTCTTAAAGACTCGCGAGATGGCAGCATGAACAAGAATAGTTTGTTTCGAAAAATTGCTTATATTGCTGCGATTGTGCTTTTACTTGGCCCTTTGTTCGCCTTGGGACGCCCTTCGAACGGCATGATTGGGCAGCTTCGTACCAAATACAAGATGGGCCAGGCCAATCTTGGCAAATTGGATCCGACCAGCGAGAGCATGCGCCTGGCTACTCTCGGTCTGAAGGGGATCGCCTCAACTGTCCTTTGGTTGCGGGCGGATTACTACAAAGAAGAAAAGTACTTCGACCGTTTTTCCGCGACATTGAATCAGATTGCATTGCTTCAGCCGCACTTTATAAGCGTATGGCAGCACCAAGCGCACAACTTGAGCTACAACGTGGCACCTGAGTTCGAGGACTATCGACAACGCTACGAATGGATCAAGAAAGGCGTGGATTACTTGATTCGCGGCACCAAGTACAACGATCGAAAACCGATTCTTCAGTATGACCTGGGGCATTATTTGGGAAATAAGCTTGGCAAGGCAGATGAGCATGTTCAGTACCGTTCCCTGTATAAAAAGGATACGGAGTTTCACAAGTACTTGAGAGACCAGGGGCTCGTGGAAATTGAAACCAGCGCATTGGGTTACGATCAGAAGCCAGATAACTGGCTGACCGGCAAGCTATGGTTTGAGCAAGCCGTGGCGCTGTACGAAGCCGGTGCAGCCATCAAAAAGTCGCCGCACTTGCTCATGTCGTATGGTCCGCTCTGGCATATGTACTATGCAGAAGCCATCGAATCCGAAGGGATTCTGGACTCCAGCGCGAGTTTCGCTTGGAAGCAAGCAGGCACCGAATGGGCCGACTTTGGTACAAAATCGCTTTATCAATTTCGACAGAAAACCGATTTGACGTTGTTGAGCAACAAGCGGGCCGCGGAGGAAATCGCTGAGTTCCAAAAAGAGTTCGATAAAATGTCGGTCGAGGGAAAAGTCAAAGCCGAGCAATTCCTACGCAAAGGCATACCGGCTGAAATGCTGAAACGGTTCGATGCGGCCCCAGAGGATCGCTCCCAGATGGACTACGAAACCTACTTGACTTTAAAGAATCGGCTCACTCCGAGCTTTCAACAAATTGCGGCCCAACTTCCAGCCAATTTGCAGTTGAAAGCGGTGGAACTCGGGACCAAGCTGACCTTTACCAAAGATTTTCTCCGCGAAGTCGAATCCTATCGAGGACAAGTCAATTACGAATACTGGGAATTGAGAGCCAAGGCGGAACAGCGCGACGACATGGTTGAAGCTCGCCGACTCATGTATCAAGCCGATCAGTTGATCAACGTGGCGGATGTCAAAGGGGCTCTTGAATCCTATGAGCAGGCTTGGAAGCAATGGGCTCATGTCTTCAGTCGATTTCCGACGATGCTCACCGAAGAAGTCGGTGATGATGTCATTAAGTCGCTGGGACGTTACAAACGACTGGTCGAAACGGAATTGGATGAGACCTTTGTCCTCTATGAGTACATTCAGTATCGAAGAGACAAAGATGAGAATACCATTGGCGTTGATACCGAAAAGAAGATGGAGGAAATGAAGGTCAAGGCGAAGGAATTGCTAGCAGCTGAAGAACGAGGCGAAGTCGCGCCGGGAATCGATACTGCTCCACCGACCAAGACTCCGGCCCGTGACGGCGCCCCAACGCCGCCAATGACGGATTCACCGGCCAAAACCCCAGAATCCGAACCCCTTAAGTCGGAAGTCGCAAAAACGCTGCAACCCAACTCCGTCGAGATCAAAAGTGAAGATTTGCAAGCGAGACCGCCGACTTTGGAAAATCCAGATTCTCAAGAATGAGCAAGTCGGATAAGTTGATGTAGATGGGAATCTACGAAAGAAATTACTACCGAGACGAAAACGAGCTGGATCTTCGCCCTAATTGGGATCAGCGTTCGGCTGTAAGCACGTTGATCATCATCAACGTGGCAGTCTTTGTGGCTAACATGTTCTTGCGGAACAGTTTTGTCGTCGGCGACCAGGGCGCGGTCAATGAGTTTCTGAAGCTGTCCGGCTCTGACTTCGGTCGTCCGTACTTGTGGTGGCACACCCTGACCTACGGCTTCTGTCACGATGCAGATGCTATACAGCACCTGCTTTTTAACATGCTTGGGCTCTATTTCTTGGGGCGATCCGTGGAGGATCGCTATGGGAGGATGGAATTCTATCGTATCTATTTGATTTCCATGGTGATTTGCGGCGTCGTCTGGCTTCTGAAGCAGCAGCTATTTGGAACGAATGGTGGATTGCTGGGTGCGTCCGGTGCGGTGTTGTGCATCGAAATGCTGTTCGTTTTCAACTTTCCCAAGTCACGTGTCTATCTGCTCGTCTTCCCTGTTCCTGCCTGGGTTTTGGGAATACTCCTTGTCTTGATGAATATTGCATCCAATCCGTCATCCAATGTTGCGACAGACGTTCACCTCACAGGGATTCTTTGCGCCGTTGCGTATTTTTTCCTTGGTCTTAGCTTTCGGTTTATGGGGGACATCAAGGGTTCGTGGCGACGTTGGCTGCGTAGGCATGCTGGACCTAAACTCAAAATACACAACGAATCAGCTTCTTCGGTTGCTAATGACGCCAATGAAGCGGATAGGATCCTAGCGAAGATTCATGAATCGGGACAGGATTCATTAACGTCCAAGGAAAAGAAGTTTCTTGAAAAGTATTCGCGGTCTGTTCGGGCCAAAAAGCAAGAACTCTAGCCAACGAATTCGAGTTTCACTCCATCACTCCATCACTCCATCACTCCATCACTCCATCACTCCATCACTCCATCACTCCATCACTCCATCCGTATGCCAACCGCAACAACGACCTTTGAAACCATCCGTAGCGAGATCGCTGGTATCCCAGTAAGTGACATTGTCAGTAAGTTTGGAACGCCAGCCTACGTATATGACATGGCGATTATCGAAGAACGTGTTCGCGACCTGGCCGCGTTTGATGTCATCCGATACGCTCAAAAAGCATGTTCCAACATCGGCATTCTCAATCGTTTGAAGGGGCTGGGTGTCGTGGTTGACGCAGTCAGCGCCGGCGAGGTGAGACGAGCACTTGCAGCCGGGTACGCCCCCGACAGCATCGTCTACACGGCAGACGTATTTGATCGGGAAGCGTTGGCTTTGGTCAAGGAACTTGGGCTTCACGTCAATTGCGGCTCCCCTGACATGATCGAACAACTCGGTAACGCGGTTCCTGGCGCGAGCGTCACCCTTCGAATCAACCCAGGATTCGGGCATGGGCATAGCCAAAAAACCAACACGGGTGGGCCTCAGTCCAAGCACGGGATTTGGCATGAAGATATTGTGGACTGCCTACGTAAGGCTGATTTGTACAATGTTGCCGTCACGGGTTTGCATATGCACATTGGATCAGGAACCGACCTCGAACACCTTTCGCAAGTATGTACTTCTTTGGAAACCATGGCACTCCAAGTAGGTCGAACGCTGACCACCATCAGTGCAGGGGGCGGGCTTCCAGTACCCTACCGCGCCGGCCAAACTTATGTCGACTTGGATCAGTATTATTCCCTTTGGGATGCAACACGCAAACGACTTGAGCACGCGTTCGATCACTCGCTGAGTTTGGAGATCGAACCGGGACGGTACTTGGTCGCCGAGAGTGGGTACTTGATTGCAGAAATCCGGGCGGTGAAAGCCATGGGTGAAAATACATTTTATCTGCTGGACGCTGGCTTCAACGATTTGGCGAGACCGATCCTTTATGGGGCTTATCATCCGATCTCGATTTCACATCGGAGCGGTCGTGCATCGAAGCAAATGGTCGACGTCGTCGTAGGGGGGCCTCTTTGCGAATCCGGCGATATCTTCACGCAAGAAGAAGGTGGGTTTGTTGCCAAACGCTCACTTCCGGCAGCTTCCGTTGGCGATTACTTGATCCTGGAGGTAGCCGGGGCTTATGGATTTGTCATGTCGAGCAACTACAACGGTCGATACCGAGTCCCCGAGGTGTTGCTAGAAAATGGCAAGATGCATTGCATTCGAACCAGAGAAACCTTTGAAGACCTCATCCGCGGAGAATCCATACCGCCTGCGTAGCCCGGCACCAGTGTCGCTCGACACTCCGTGTCGAGGATCAATTCGCGGATCGGCTGTGATATTATGCGAAAGGGGACAATTTCGGTGTGGCACGCTCAGAGCTAAGCGACGGATTGCGGCCAAGTCGCTTGTTTACGCGTTTTGAAGTTGCGCTTTTATTTCGGGCCAAAGGCCCAATCATTTACCTAGCCCAGGCCAATGGCCTGGGTGACACGCAAACACGAGACTAGTCAGGGCTGAAAGCCCGGCAATTTGACAAACGGCCGGGCCTTCAGCCCTAATATAATTGCGTTTTGCCTAGTCCCAGGCCGTTGGCCTGGGCTAGGCAAACTACCGGGCCTTCGGCCCTAAACACAATCACTGCACGGGCCGTGCCACAATGGTATCCGGTTTCTAACAGCGTATATTGAGAGCACCTATGCGTCATTTTTCTTTTCGATTCGGTTTCATAACTTTCGCGCTCTTGATCGTAGTTGTTTGTCGGGCCGAGTTTGCCACTGCTCAGTACCTCGAGCAAGACCTAAAAAAACTTGCACCACAAGCTCTGGCGGAAATGGCCACACGGGAAGGTGATGCGGCCCGTGGTGCCATCGTCTTTTTTCAACCTTCCATGGCTTGTTCGAAATGCCATTCCGTCGGCGACGGAATCCAAATCGGTCTTGGACCTCATCTCGCCAACACCAAAGAGCCTCTTACGAACGAAGCCATTGTCGAGGCTATCCTTGAACCGTCTAAATCCATTCGCAAAGGCTTCGAATCCGCAAGCGTTCTCACCTCGGATGGTGAAACCTTGACCGGGTTGTTGGTGGAACGAACAGACGCCAAGGTGGTTTTGCGAGACGGCAACAACCAATTGATTACCGTGCTCAAAGGCGATATCGAAAGTTTTGTGAACCAAACACAATCGATCATGCCAGCCGGCCAGATCAATCAACTTACCAGTCGGCAGCAGTTCCTGGATTTGGTTCGCTATTTGATGGAGATTCGAGATGGCGGCGTGTCGCGTGCCAACGAACTGCAACCTTCGGATGCCTTGCTAACGCTGAAACTACCTGAATACGAAGAGCGAATTGATCACGTCGGCTTCATCAACGATTGGGGGCCTGACTCATTGGCCCGCGGCGAAGCCATCTATCGACGTGTGTGCGGCAATTGCCATGGAACGAAAGATCAAGTGGGTTCACTCCCAACCGCCATGCGATTTGTGGAGGGTAAGTTCAAGAACGGCAACGATCCGCTTTCGTTGTACCGGACCCTGACTCGCGGCTTTGGATTCATGCCTGCCCAAACTTGGATGGTCCCATCGCAAAAGTATGACGTCATCCATTATCTTCGCGAAACCTATTTGAAACCACACAATCCATCGCAACTCGCAGCGGTTGATCCGGCTTATATCGCGAGTTTGCCGAAGGGGGATACTCGCGGTCCAGAACCGAGCAAGATCGAGGCATGGAGCGCCATGGACTACGGCCCTAGCTTGACCCACTGTTACGAAACGCCGGGTGGAACGCTCAACATTGCATACAAAGGGACAGCAGTTAGGCTCGATTCCGGCGCAGGGGGTGTTTCGCGAGGGCAGCAGTGGATGATATTCGATACGGATACGCTGCGCGTGTCGGCCGCATGGCAGGCTCAGGAAGGTGGAAAAGGCTCACGATTTATCGATTGGCGAGACATCCAACTCAACGGCGAACACCAAGTCCATCCGCGAGTGAGTGGAAACGTCGCATTGGCTAACGGCAATGCTCCCGGCTGGGCGGATCCATCGACGGGTTCGTTTGTGGATGACCAAAGGGTCGAAGGCCGCGACAAACGGCGGTATGGTCCGTTGCCGAAGGAATGGGGCCAGTTTCGTGGCCTTTACCACCATGGTTCCAAGGTCGTATTCTCTTACTCTATCGGGAATGCGGAACTGCTTGAGTCGCCTAGCTCTGTTTCGAGCCCGACAGGGAAACTACCAACCACATTTTTGCGAACGATCAATATTGGTCCGAGGGATCGCGAATTGATTCTGCAGGTGGCAGAAACAAACGCGAGCGGGTTTCTGGACTTGGTAGGAGACAAAGCGTCCCCTTCTGCGGTCCTAACGACTAGCCTTGCCGCTGGTGTGCTGCCTGCCACCGAGAAATTCTCTTGGGTCAATGAAGATGGTCATTTACGAGTAAAAATCCCTGCTGGCAAGAACTCGCTCAAGTTCACACTATGGATGACCAGCAACCAACAGGAAGGCAAAACAAATTTGCCCTCGCTCGCAAAATCTCTCGGAGCGGAACTGGCTGATGCTTCGTTCGATTTGAAACCGCTCACGATGGGTGGTCAAGCCCGATGGCCTCAAGTCTTAGAAACCAAGACAACGACCTCATTTGACAAGGGGCCTTTTGCGGTCGACGTGTTGACCGCTCCTGAGTCGAATCCTTGGTTGGCTCAAATGCGATTCTCGGGCCTCGATTTCTTCGCCGATGGTAGCATGGCCATTTGCACCTGGGATGGGGATGTGTGGCGAGTCCGCATGGAGGGCAGCGAAGGAATTCTCAAGTGGCAACGCATTGCGTCCGGCCTTTATCAACCTCTCGGTTTGAAGGTGATTCGCGACAAGATCCACCTCACGTGTCGCGATCAGCTTGCCGTACTTCATGATTTGAATGGTGATGGAGAAACCGACTTTTATCAGTGCCTCAACAACGACCATCAAGTGACGGAACACTTCCACGAGTTCGCCATGGGGTTGCAAGTGGACGAGGCTGGCAATTTTTACTATGCAAAGTCAGGTCGACATGCGCTGGTGGCCGTTGTGCCACAGCACGGTACGCTCCTGCGCGTGACTCCCGATGGCTCTCGCACCGATATCATTGCGACCGGTTTTCGAGCCGCGAATGGCGTTTGCCTTAATCCAGATGGCTCGTTTGTGGTGACCGATCAAGAAGGATTTTGGAATCCTAAGAACCGAATCAATTGGGTTACACTGAACCCATCTGGCAAGCCAAATTTTTACGGTAACATGTTTGGCTACCATGACGTCACCGACGATTCGGACTCCGCCATGGAACCGCCGCTGTGCTGGATAACAAACGCATTCGACCGATCACCAGCCGAGTTGCTTTGGGTCGATAGCCCACATTGGAAAGCACTCAATGGCAGTCTGCTGAACTTGTCGTACGGTTATGGCAAGGTGTTCTCGGTGTTGCACGAACAGGTTGGCGGTGTTCGGCAAGGTGGCATGATCGAGTTGCCGATCCCGAATTTCCCAACGGGGGTCATGCGAGGCCGCTTTCGTCCCCAAGATCAACAGCTTTATTTGTGCGGTATGTTCGCTTGGGCGGGCAATGCAACAAGTCCAGGTGGTCTTTATCGGCTTCGACCAACCGATCAACCGATCGTATTACCGGTCGCTCTTCAGGCCAAGAAATCAGGTTTGCATCTGACGTTTGCGGAATCCATGGAGCCGTCTTCGTTGGATCCCAAGAATATCAAAATTAAAACTTGGGCGTTGAAGCGATCCAAGAAGTACGGATCCGACCATTACGATGAAAAAACGTTGGCGGTGCGTTCTCTAGATCTTTCAGCGGATGGTAAATCTGTTCATATGGATGTGGATGCGTTGGCACCGACTTGGTGCATGGAGATCAAGTTCGCGTTCCGAACTGCGACCGGCTTGGCGGCCGAGGGTGTTATCCATAATACGATTCATTCGTTGGGCGATTGAGTCAAACAACGACAGGTCGGCAAGTAGGTCCGCATCTCCGAGGCGGAGAACCAGCATCACGTAGGTCCGCATCTCCGAGGCGGACATCCAGCATCTTATAGGTGAAATGACATGCGCGGTGAGCAGAAGCTACTGTGTTTTTTGGCTGGCTACACTGCCTTAGCAAGCATGATTATGGCTTCGTTTTCCCTCCGTGGATCCGACAGCCATGTTCTGGTTGGCCTATTGCTTGGCTCGATCTTTGCGTATGCCATTCTCGCGTCATCCTGGACTGTTTTAGGCCCTGGCACTAAAAAGCTGCGACTGCCCATGGCGGCGGTTCTTTTGCTTGTTTTCCCAATCGTTTCTCTTTTTTCTGGTGCCGGAGAAATCCTTGTTCTGATTTTCCTTAGTCAGTTTTTGATTGCATTGATGGTCCAACTACTTGTTTGGATACTTTGGCTGGGATTTCGAGTTAGGCTGTTGAAGTCAAACGTCGCGACCATCGGAACCGTTGGCACTGGAATGGTAAAACAATACGGCATTCGGCACTTGATGATCGTCACGGCAGTGGTTGCATTGCTGCTTACCGTTGGCAGGCTCATTTTGCCATTCGCTCGACGTTTTTCGACGGGCGGCGATCTACCCATTTTTGTTTTTTTGGCATTTTCAGCCTGCATTGTTTGTGTCCCGGTGCTTCTCTCGGTCCTGTCGTTAAAACGCTGTGTATTCCCAACGATTTTGGTACTTGGGTTGTCCGCGTTAGCAACCTTAAGCGAGGTATCGCTTTTCGCGTCGGTGCGATTGCGAGGCCCAGATTTTTATCACTTTGTCTGGATCAATTTTTTTACCATGCTTCCAGTGTTGGGGGTCGTAATCGGGTTGAGGCTTGCGGATTATAGATTGGTAAAATCGTAGGTCCGTTCGCTCCGCGACGGACGGTCCGTGCTCTTACCTACATACGAATCGTTGCCTACTCAAGTATCTTTGCATCGATTCGGAATAGCAAGATTCGGTCAGCAAGTTTGGGTCGGGTTGTTGACGTTTTGGAATGAGTTTGAGCCTTGGCGGTTCGAGCCGCCAGGACATCCGTCGGCGGAGCGACGGATCTACGTTTTCGCGACGGATCCGCGTCATCGCCATAAACTTATCCCGAAATCTGGCACGCCACCAGCTTTAACCACCTCGCGCCATTCTTTCAACTTGTTCCCTGGATTCGCTGCCCCGGCAACCCAGAATTTTTCGCAGAGGTCAAAGTACTGAAGCACGATATCCTTTTGTCCTTTTTCGAGTAGCTCTTTAGCGAGTACCATCGTTGGTCCAAACGAATTCAATACGGGTGAACCCGAGGTTCGTGCCGATTCGAGAAGGTAGTTGCCTGCGTTCTCGACTTCTCCTTTTTGTAACGCAATGCGTCCCAACATAACGTTGCCATAGTGAACCGAATCTCCGGTACTGTCCGTTTTCAGTAACCGATCAGCAAACTGTTTTGCTTTGTCGATTTGACCTAGCTTGAAAGCCGTCTTTGCAATGTCGATCAAAAGCTGAGATACGTCCGTACCCTCTTTTGATTGGGCCAGAGCCCGTTCGAACTGCACCATCGACTTGTCGTTTTGCTCCCGAAGTTTGCTTTGAGAGCCACCAGACATGCTGGACAGTTGGTAAACCTGAGCCAACTTCTTTGTTACGTCGGTGTTATCAGGTTCCACAGTTTGAGCTTTTTTAAGCAATTCTTCCGCCAAGTCACGGTCGTCCAGCATGAAGAAACCAGAAGCATTGATGAGGATAGTTACGTTCTGATCATGAGCTTTCACGGCATCCAGCCACAACTGTCTGGCTTTGACGTAGCCAAGCGGATTTATCGTCCCCATCACATGGGCCGCGTGGTTGCCAGCTGCATCCGAATCCGGATAGTTTTCAATAAACCAACAGGCTAACCTCTGGTGCGGTTCACGCAGTGATTTATTCAGAATGCTCTTTCCGGAATAGTATCCCAGCAGAGGCAGGCGAGATTCGACATCGTTTGGATCGGAATCGGCTTTGGATTGCAGTTCTTTGACCTGACTGTCAGAAAGGCTGTTGCCGCCTAGGATCAGTTGTTGTTGCCCCATGGCTGGCATTGCCAGCTTCTTTAAGGCTTTTGTTTCCGAGGATGGCTTGCGAGTCACCGTGGCCACCACTTTCGTGCCCCGTCGAAGCACGAATCCACCTTGATTTAATTCAAATGCATTTCCATCCTTAGCCAGCGTGAGTTTGTATTCACCCGATGGCAGACGCTTTACTTGAGACCCAGTAACCGTATCGATAACACTTGTATTGAGATACGTGCCGCCAGCGTCATCTCGATCTTGGGATATGACTATTTTCACGGTGTCATCGACCGATTCGATGACCAACGTTCCTTTATCGGTTTCGACAAATACAACTCCAGCCAGCACTAAGCTCAGAGCGGCTGCGGCTGCACCCGCAATGGTCTTCACGGAATGAAACGGCCACCAGCTCTTCCCGCCTCTCGACGATTGGGTTTGGGTTGCGACTGGCCTTGAAGGGGCATTCGCGACGAACGGTGTGAGAGCGATGGCTACTTCCTGAGCAGTTTGAAATCGACAGTCGGGGTCTTTCGACATCATCCGATGGATGACCTCTGAAAGTTCTTTAGGCACATCCGGACGAAGGCTTTCGATGGATGGCGGCTCCGAATCGGCCAGTCGCTTAAGTCGCTCAACCACGCTTCCAGAAGCGAAGGGTGGCTGGCCAGCCAGTAAGTAATACAGCGTTGCACCCAAGCTATAGATGTCGCTACGTGTATCTGCTCGATGGGGATTAGAGACTTGTTCAGGGGACATAAAATCAGGGGTGCCCATGATCGAGCCAGTGGCTGTCAGGCTTGAGTTTTCCAGCGAGACCCCTTGCTCTTGCTCCGTAGCTTTCAATTCCGTAAGCGAAGCGAGTCCAAAGTCCAATATCTTGATGGTTCCCGCCGAAAGCATGAGATTGTGCGGTTTGATGTCGCGATGGACGACCCCTTGCTCGTGTGCATATTGAAGTCCGACCGCCGCTTGCCTCAAGTATTCGCAGGCAACCGATATTGGAAGAGACTCTTCTTCTCTCACAACCCTGGCGAGGTTGAGACCATCCACAAACTCCATAACCAGAAAGTGGATGTTTTCCGTTTGCTCTGCATCGTACGCAGTCACAATATTGGGATGGGAAAGTCGAGCGGCAGTGCGGACTTCGCGGTGAAAGCGTTTTACCACTTCTTCATCGCGTATCAGCCTCTTGTTAATGACTTTCAACGCGACCGTTCTTCCCATACTTCGGTGTTCTGCTTTGAAGACATCTCCCATTCCGCCTTTCGCGATCCAACCGACGATTTCATAGCGTGGATGGGCCACAAACGCGTGCTTGATGGACTCTTCTGAGTTTTGTTCGGGACAGTCGGTATGCTGCAGCAAACCGACAAACGTGTCGTCCGATGCAAGCCCTAACAAGGTTTCGCAACATGGAGAACACTCGCCGATGTGGCTCTCCACCACGGCCGCGTCAACGGTCGACAATAGCCCCACGCTGAAGGCCGTTAGTTCTTCAACGCTAGGGTGTTTTTCTGGATTTGACATGCTGCTGGACTCCGCGGATGGGATGGTTGCTATAAGACTCACTATAGGGGGAGTGCCGCAAGTCCGTTTTTCTTTCAGGAATCTGCAGAGAAATTCTTGGAAGACGACTCCACCAGACCAGCCGCCTCCTCTCGTAACTTGCTTAGGACCCGGGACTTAGCAATAAATACGGCGTTCAAAGATATCCCGGTTTCGGCAGCTACTAAATCCGCTCGTTCGCCCTGAATTGCAACGCGAGTGAAGACTTCCCAGGTTTCCGCTGAGAACTTTGGCCTGGACAATTCGAGCAATCGATTCAGCACATGCAAATCGTGCTGTCGGTTCCACAACTGACTCATGGCGCTGGCAGGATCTTCCAATTGAGCAAGGCGTTCTTCGAAACTTGAGCCTCCTATTGAAGGTGGTCGTCGGTCTCTCGAACGCCAGTAAGTTCGCAATCGATTCAGGAGAATAGCCTTTAGCCATGTCCGGAACGCGCCCAAGCGTCCATTGTGATGAAAGCCGGCAAAGTCCTTTGACACCGTCGCCAACACTTCTTGAGCCAAGTCGTCCGCGTCCGAAGGCTGCACTTCATATTTTCTTAGCCAAATGGCGAGAAGCGGCTGGTAAATTCCAAATAGCCGTTGCCACGCCTCTGAATCGTCTGCTTGTTGCAGGCGAGCCAATAGAGTGAGAGACGTGTTTTCCAAGGGACAAGAACTCCTTCGATTTGGTACAGTATAACCGGTGCTAACGCACATCGGCTAATGCTAAAATTGCAGCCTAAAGAATGGAACAATGACCGCTCATGAATTCTACCTTTACCACCGCTTTGATTTTCGTTGCGATTTTGACTCTTCAGCATTGGGTTGCCGCGGATGATCCAATAGCCAAACAGAAGAAGCCGATCGCCAAATTCCAATACAAATCCGACGGCATCGAAGTGCCCGCAGCCACCGCCGACGAACCAAAAATAAAGTCGTTTGGCCCTGAGAGCATCTTGGCCGCAAAGAAATACCTCGACGACGGGGCCAATTATTGGGTGCGAGAACGAAGCTGCGTGGCTTGCCACAGCACGGGCGTCTACATGGCCGAACGACCGGCTTTGACGACTCTACTCGGCAAGCCTAGCACCGAAGTCCTCGATGAATTCGTCGAAAGCGCCACCGACAAAATTGGTCCGCCAGAGATTCGCGACGGTGTCAAATATTGGGGAGCGAGTATCCAGTCCGTCTGGCGCAGTTCCGGGCTGGCGGCCTGGGACAAGCACGTTGCGGGAACGCTTTCGGAACATACCGTTAAGTCGCTTCGCCACACGCTCCAATGCCTGGCCGACGAAGGTTTTATTAAGACCATCGATCAAGTGGAAATCCCTTACATCACAACCGACTTCGAACTGACCATGCAAGCGGCGCGGGCCATTGCGAACGCCCCAGGCTGGCTGGCTACCATCACCGACGCCGATACTCTGGAACGCATCGAGCGGATGAAAAAGTATTTAAGCAACCATGCACCGGTCAATGACTACGAACACGCTGTCAAGCTGCAACTGGCGACGTTCATGCCGGATCTTGTTTCGCAAGAGCAGCGAGAAGCGTCGATCGCCATGCTTTGGCGACAACAACTTTCTGATGGCGGATGGTCAACTCGTCGCATGTCCGACCTCATGCTCTGGCACAAAAAAATGGATCCAAAAGTGGTCGCTATGATTCAGTCCGAACCGGACGCGGCCAACCCCGAGAGCGATGCGTATATGACCGCCTTTGCCATTGTCTTATTGCGAGAAGCAGGCGTTCCAGCTACAGATCCTCGCATTCAAAATGGGATCGCTTGGCTCAAGCAGAATCAGCGCGAGAGCGGACGCTGGTGGATGAAGTCGCTGTTTCGAGATACGTATCATTACAGCACGTACATCAGCACCGCCCAGGCACTGCGTGCCCTGGCTCTCTGCGGTGAGATTCAACCAATCGTAGCACAGGCTGCCAGCCTGTCACCCTAATCGTAGCACAGGCTGCCAGCCTGTCACCCCAATCGTAGCACAGCCAGCGTCTTCGAGCATAAGGCCGGAATTGAAATGGCAAGATAGAACGGCGGCGATCACGCATATCGCCTCAAAAAAACTAGGATTCAAATTTGCGGCCGACCGGCGACTTGAGTGGATCACTAGGTTTGTCACTGCTGCCACTGTTCCCGACTCCGAACTCTTCCCGGGAGCCGCTATCCAATAATCCCCACAGCCCGAAGGCACCGAGCGGAAAAAACAACGATGGCACATAAAGACCGAAAATGCATAGGCCAGCTACCCACGCCCAGAACTTGCGACGATGAAGGCCGTAGACGACGAACTCGATGCCAGAGGCAAGGGTGAGACAAAGCAACAGCGTAATAACCGCAAACGCAAGCCCAAGGCCTGTTTCGTCATCGGACATAAACAAGGGAAACAGGATCAGGCCAACGATCACGTACAACGCGGCGCTGATGTGAAGACTAACGGTCGCTAGTCCAATCTTGTTTCGCTTAGCCACTGTCTCTCCTTTGCCGAACGACTACCGTCACTGAGCATCCGCCATGTGCGGTCTCTAAAGTTAAATGCCGCCGATCGGATGCTTAGGTGTATCGCTTTGTTTTAATTTGGCTGCTCGGGTTGCAGGTGATACGATTCGTATAGCAATCGTTCCATTAAGGCCCCATGGGACGGTGTTTCTGCAAACTGTTACTAAATCAGAAAGACCAAATTCAGCCAGTGCGAGTCGTAATTTCGGCACAAATCCAGGCGACGGGTCGAGGGCTTGGCTGCAATTTTTCGTTCTGATTTCTTATGTTTTGTCAGCCCTGAATCGATCTTCTATTAGCCGATCAGGATGTCAGTACTCGGAGTACTGCCCCCGAGCATTGTATTGGTTCTGTTGTCAGGCTGCAACACGATGGCACGCAGGGTCGGCGTGGATGCGGCTGTCTGGGACCATCATATCCAAGATCACCAGACAGGGTTCGAAATTCGAGAAACTTGAAATGGCGTTTGGGCCGTCGAACGCTAAAACGGAATCGAAACATTCGTTTCCCCAACCCTGCCGTCTCATGAAAGGCAAGGCGTGCAACG
>JANMLD010000370.1:0-22478 GCA_031372345.1 Pirellula sp. | reverse complement strand
CCAAACAGGTGGCGGCGCTGGAACGCATGTCCGTAAACGACTTGTGCGAACGCTACCGCGAAACGTTCGGCGAAGAGACAAACGCTCGCAACAAACGGTGGCTGGTCACAGGTCAACCCAACATCAACGGATATCAATTCTTCAAACTAGGAAAGCCAAAGGCAACGAAATGAAAAAGGAAAACCTGCACGTGAGCTCAAGTGCGCCATCTACACCCGCAAGTCCACAGAGGAAGGGCTCGAGCAAGAATTCAATACCCTCGACGCACAACGCGAATCAGCCGAATGCTACAAGATGGCCGCAGCCCGACGCAAAGGCAAATGGGTCGGTGGCTTGGCTCCGATGGGCTACGACATCGATCCACTAGCTCGACGCCTCAACGTCAACGAAGATGAAGCGGCCCGCGTTCGGACGATCTACGAGCTCTACCTCGAATGCGGATCGATTGTGACCACGCTCAAGGAAATCGAAAGACGCGATTGGCGGAACAAACTTAGTATTACCAAGAAAGGTAAAGAACGCGGTGGCAGATACTTCGACAAGAGCTCGCTGTTCAAACTGCTCACCAACATCACCTACCATGGTAAGATTCGGTACAAAGAAGAAATCCACCAAGAAGAACACCAAGCGATTGTTCCAGAGGAGCTTTGGAACACGACTACGCCGAGATCGCCACACTGGGGCACGTTACTCGAGCGAGGGTTACGCAGATCATGAACCTGAGATTGCTAGCCCCTGATCTGCAAGAACAACTCCTAAACGTTCCCCGTATCGAGCAAGGTAAAGATTCGTTATGCCTTCGCATGTTCCAAACAATCGCATTGGAGCCAATCTGGAAGAATCAAAGGGAACAGTGGAAACAAATGAACGGAACCGGGCAATTCGCCTCATCGTCGGTTGCTGCTGGCTGATCCCACCGAACGCCCCGAGCTGTCCCGGAAGGTCGTTCGAGTTCGACTACTGGATGCTGTTCCAATTGAGCGTCCACTAGCGTGGAGTAAGGTGGTGTTATTTCGAGATTGACTTGCAGAACCCAAGCTACTGCCGTTCGACGAGCGGAACGTTGTACGCTCACCATTCGTGGTTGCGGTTTGGATCGTTCTGCCACTTGCGTCACGAAATGTTGTCTTATTGCCTGATGTTTGGGCGGAACCAATGGATCGACCTGAAGCATCTCGGATGGAGATGCGATTGCCGGATTGAGTTGCCGAGCCTTGCGTCCGACCTGACGAATCGCGGAAAGTCGTTTTGTCACCTTTTTGACCATTGAGGACTGAATAAAAATAGGTACTAGGCAATCGTTGCTTGCTTCGAACGTCATCAGATTGAGCAAGACAGTTGTCACCAAAAGCAATCAATCCAAGCAAGCAAACTACAACGACAGTGCGGGCGAACATGCGGGAAATCCTTCGGTTTGTGCAAGGGTAGATCAATTTACGTCAATTGAAAATTCTGAATCGGCGGTGTGACAGGTTCGGTCATGCTATTGGATCTTATTGGACGCAAATGTCATTCCACGCAACGAGAATTCCCGCGAATCGAGAGGGTGCTAAGCTGCAGCGTGATGCTGATGTTTGCAACTGATCTCCCGGTGCTTTATACTGGAGCTCATGATTTCCTACCTAACTCCAGAACAAGCGTCAGCGCTTCAAGCAGGCGGAAACGCGCCGATGCAGATTGTCGATCCAACGACACGTCGCGTTTATTACGTGATCGATAGTGGTTTGTTAGCCGAATTGGAACGCCGCTCCGATTTGGATGCTATTCGAGAAGGAGTCGCTGACATGCAGGCGGGACGTTCCGTTCCTATTGATCAGGCGAGAACGACGGACCGAGCTGTGATAGTCGAGCGTTTTGCTCAATGAATTATGGTTTGGTCATAACTGCTCGTGCAAGAGCAGACATTCTCCGCAACGCAGAATGGTGGGCGGAGAACCATTCGCCAAATTTAGCCTCGGTCCGGGTGGAAAGAATCGATCCCAAGATGGCAGAACTGACCAAAGGATTAGGCAACCGCTGATGATCATCAGCACGGCCAATTCGCTAGAGAATCGACCAAACATCATGACGACAATGGGGACGAGGATCAAGGTCCCAGCCAAAACGATCGCGAGGATATAGAAGCCGACCATGAGCGCGATTGCCAGCATGATTCGCCCAAGAAACGACGAAGACCTTGGCATGAAAACCTCTAAAAAAACCCACTGAAGCTTGAAGGACAGAGTATAACGTCGAAAACCGTCACTGACAAACTTTGGAAGGCGCTATTGCAGAGAACGCAGATTTCCGCAAAGGCCCCGGTGATCCAAGCTTGTGCATTGGGCGAGAATTCATCCAAGCTCATCGATTTGGAACTCTGCTGCCGAAATGTGAGAAATGCCATTGAAGCGTGCACACCTTGGGCGATCTGCTTTCCTCTTCGCATCTTCAGATCGCGTCGCATGACGATTACCTGCTTTATGTTCGGCAACTGCGACTCTTCCATTGACTGCTTCTCTGCTTGGCTTCTATGCATCAAATAACAACACCCGCGAGCCGGAAATTCGACCCGCGGGTGTTGAGTTTCAAGTATATCGCAGTTGGACCGTAGTCCAACACGCGTTTACAGTTCGATCGCTTCGACTTCAGCGACGAATCGCTGGTTGTTGTCGGCAAGGAACGCACTGATCACATTGAACACGGAGTCACTGAAGCCACCGATGTTCATAATGTCAGCTCGTTCGCACGCCTGAACTGTCTGGTACGGCTGCAGATCGATGCAAACTAGCTTCGGGTTGGCATCCTTACCCTATTCACTCTTCGAACTTCTCAATTCACACTTCTATCGCTGACTTGCCGGTCGAAGTTCAGTCGCTGATCGCATACCGCAACACGGAAAGCGAAGAAGCACAAGCGTTGATCGCTGGTGGACTCGACCACGTCCGATGGGACTTGTTGTCTGATGCTGCCAAGGGACCGACGGTTTGGGCTGCACTGGCTCGCAAGATGGGTCCGCAGGCGCTGCGTATGAATCTCAATACTTTGCTGCGACACGATGTGTTCAATGTAGTGGATCGCTCGGTCGATCCAACTCCCGAACGTGTGACCGGCGGAGCGGTCAACGACAATATGGTCGACTACGTCGCTAACCGGATTGCTGATGAGTCGGAGATTCGACATGGAAAACAGTTCCCGTACCAGTACTTTGCTGCGTACTTGAACGCGGATGACAATGTTCCGCAGAAGACCTTTGAGGTGTGAAGTTCGAAGTGTGAACTTTGATTTGTCGTTCGATGAACCTGCCTATTTCAGACTTCGAACTTCACACTTCCAACTTCAATCTGTGGCGGAACAGATTGTTCGCTGCCACTGGTTGCTGCCAACCAGAAGCATGCGAAGCGTAAGTTCGCCGGCATTGTTCTCGTTAGCGATAACGAGAGCTGGGTTGGAACAGGACGGCACGGTTCGACTGGTGTGATGACGGCTTGGGAAGCCTTCGTTGCCAACCAGCGAAAGCGGGCGGGTAAGGAAGCCAAACCAAAGCTGGTTTGCATCGATCTGCAACCGTACCAGACGGTTCAGTCTTGCGAGCGAGCTGACATAATGAACATCGGCGGCTTCAGTGACTCCGTGTTCAACGTGATCAGTGCGTTCCTAGCCGACAACAACCAGCGATTCGTCGCTGAAGTCGAAGCGATCGAACTGTAAACGCGAGTTGGGCGACAGTCCAACCGCTGTGAACTTAAAACTCAACACCCGCGTTTCGGATTTCCGGCTCGTGGGTGTTGATTCGTTCCGTAACGTAACAATATTAGATTAAATAGCCAAGCCAATAGCTGTTCACGACGCTCTCACCAAAACGCTTGATGAACTCCGATTCGTAATCTTCGAAAACGTTATTACCCTTGAGTCTTATTGCGACTAGACTTGTCATTTGACGCAAATCTAGGAGGGAAGCAAGTGAATTGCTGGTGATCGCGTTGGTATCAAGGTTTAGCCACTGCAAATTCGAAGCGAGGGCCGACGCAATACGCTGTGCTCCGAGGTCACCGAGTTTGGTTTCGGCTAAATCCAGAAACGCCAGGTTCCTAATAACTGCTGATCTCTCTAAGCTCTCGGCTGCGACTTGTCCTAATTCATTAAAACTGAGCTTCAGTGCAACTAGGCCTTCCAGCCATGGTGTGCACGCGATCATTTGGGCCGCCTCGCAATCTAGCTCATTGAGCTGAAGATTTAAGTATCGCATCCAACGAAGCTCTTTACACTGCAAAAAACTGCTCAGGGATGATGACGTAAGCTCGCAACTGGATATTGTAAGGTGTTGTAAGCAATCTGCCACGCTCTCACCGAGCGTTTGCATTGATGAGGAACTAAGGGTTGGACCTTTAAGACTAAACAGACGGAGCTTGGGGATCGACCGAAGATCGATCTTGTGAAGCTCCCCCTTGATTCGAGACAATTGCAATGATTCCAGCGACGAGAAATCGTTTCTAAGAAATTCTTGCAGCGCCTCCACTGAGCAAGCAGGGGCGCCCAGGTCGATATCAGTCAATCGATTACAGCCGCTCCACTCTGCCATTTGCAGTAGATCTTCTGTAATGCAGCATCGATCAAGCACAAGGGACAGAAGGCTTTGAAGACTCCCGCCAGTAAACAGTGAGCCCAGAAAACGTCGTTCCTTATCCAAACCCTCCGCCTGTTCACGATTTAGGGTTATGACCAATTGCTCGATTTGGCCAGCAAGTTTGGTACGCAGAAGAGATTCGATCCCATCATCAAAAGTGCATTCCGAAAATGAAAGACTAAAAACTGACCCGCAATTGTCGCCATCGAGAATACGTTCCAGTTCACCTGACCAGAAGTGACATGTTGAGAATTTCAAACGAGTTGCACGGGAAATGCATTGCATACCCGCCAAGACTTCGAATTGTCCGGCGTTTCTCAAGTCAGAGAATTCAAAGCTTCGAATTAGGGGAGCAACGGACATTACGGCTTCTTCACACGCTTTCAGTCTCTCCACATCGAACACCGCATAACTCTCCACGAACCCTCGTTCGATTGTTCCCTTCCCAACATTCAGGCCATTGTGTTTGATTGCATGAAGCTCTGCCGTCCAAACTGACTCGTTTGATTCTTCGCCAAATGCAATCAAGAATGGATTGGATCCACGCAAAAGATTTGCGAGTTTGAACCTCCGCCAGTACCAGCCGCTGTCCTGCTCCGTTAGCCCGCGGAGTTCGCACTGCAGTCGGATTATCTCACCCATTGCGTTTTCATCAGGCGAAAGCTGATCCGCAAGCGCTAAACGCAAGGAGTCATCGCGAGGATTGGCAATGATTTTTCCAAGCAGCTCGTCTCGTGCTGACATTTGTACTTCCGTTAGAGAGATATGAACATGCAATCAAAGCGATCAAGCCTCGGATATCCTACACGGTCGTACATGCTATTTCTCCCTAGCATAGTGCTTTTCGTTGAGATCTGGCGTTCGTTGTGAGCGATTCGTTCTTGCAAGTCAGCCAACCGAGCGATCGCTGGGGAGTCGGTTTCATTGGGACGGATCAGTGCGGAGGTCTTACGGATCTCGCTATTCCAACGTGCGGAGTCGCGACCAAGGGCCAATCGTTCGTCTTCGAGTTGCTTGAACTGCCCCTTCATCTTGTCGGCGACACTCATGACCACGTCCTGGATCAGCTCCGGCGCGTATCGCAGTTGCTGACGGACGTCTGTGGCCAGATGGGAACGGAAGCTTGATTCGGGGTGAGATTGTTCTATCAAGTCCGACAGAAGTTGTAATTCTGACTGATAAAGCTCCACGGCGTTACGTTTGGGTCGCACGAGCAAGTCTCCGCGATATCGACAAACGCTATTTGCATCGTCTTACTCGTGCTCGAGACTTAACGAATCTGCCAGAAGATATGCGGACAATAGCGGAAATACGCGACGCAAAAACTCTATTCGCGGCAGCGTCGATCTTTCGCGGAAAGGACATGCAGTTCGTATTAAATGAATTTGAACGGTACCTCGCGCTGTGCAATGCTGACCGACGGCTAGATGACGATAATTTGTGGGTTCTCGCAACCACAATCTTCGAACATCCCCAACCTCTTTATCCTGATTTCTGGAGGAATGATGACGCCCTCGTAAGTCCACGCTGGCCGCAATCCTCATGTGGGGAAATTCGATTTATAGATGAAACCCCATTTTGGATTCCTTCAAAATTCGGTCACTCTGCACCTCGTTGGCCTGATGTAGAATACCTAATCCATTGGGTAGGTAACCATGCGCGATTACGCACTGTTTGGCTCTGCCCAAAATCAACACCAACGAAGGCAATTCAGGCACTTGCAGACGAGGACGCGAAATACTGCCGAAATCAAGCCTGGCAACTAGTGTCCCACCTTTTCGAAGAGAAATGGAAACTTGTGTTTGTCGGTCAGATTGAGGACGAACGTTGGGAGAAACTTGTTACGATTATCGAGTCTCTCGGTCTGGAATGGGATGTTGATTTACAACGTTTTCGCAAAACGACGGATGAGGCAATTCCGGAAGTACCGAAAGAGTGGCTGCCGACCAAATTCCTCGGTCATTTTGAGTAGATCAGAACGCGACGAACAATGCGATGGATCTAAGGCCTCGATCAACCACCCTCGGTCGGTGCGATCTCGACTACTCGGCCGAGCGCCATTCCCCCAACCCCAACGGGGTTGAACATGCGTGCAGCGGGATGAATTCCCAACATGCGGCACATTGTTCGCAGGATATGGCCATCCATGTTGTCGGACCCCGTTTGGTTCCCTCGCACCTTTTGGCGTTGAACCCAGGGTGCGCCGCCTTCGCGCCGCCTTCGCGGCGACCCTGGGCCACCTCCGGATACTAGATTTTTGAAAACTATCAACAAATCGTTCCGTCTATCGCTGAATGAGATAAGATAGAAACTTGCTTGAGGAGCGAATTGCTTGCAAGTCTGTCGTTTTAAACTAGCATCCCTTTCGGATTCGCGAACCGAACTGCCCGTTGGATTATGTTCTCTCCGTTTTTCTACCCTACCACTATTCTCGTTGTGTTGTGCGTTCTGGGAAACGACAGATGGTCGATCGCGGACGATAGCGAGGCCTTTTTCGAAGCTAAAATTCGACCGATTCTTGTCGATCGATGCCAAGAATGCCATGGTGAGAAAAAACAAGAGGGGGGGCTGCGGCTCGATTCTCGCACTGCATGGCAAGCGGGCAGCGAGCATGGTTCTGTCATCCAGCCAGGGAAGCCCGATGCAAGTCGACTGATCGAGGCCGTACGTTATGCAAACTCAGAATTGCAAATGCCGCCGAAGCAAAAACTCGGCGATCGCGAGATCGCGGACTTGGAAGCGTGGGTCATCATGGGAGCGCCCGATACACGCAATGGTGTGGCCACGACCGCAAAATCGGACAAGCCCCCTCTTTGGTCTTTGCAGAGTGTTGCAATCATTCAGCCACCGACGTTAAAGGAGAATACTTGGAGCCGGCAGCCCATTGATTGCTTTATTTTGCAGAAGCAGCAAATGAGAGGTTTTGCGCCAAGTCCGTCGGCCGATCGAAGAACGCTCATACGCCGCGCTACCATGGATTTGACCGGCTTGCTCCCAACCTCAGCCGAGGTCGCCTCGTTTGTTGAGGACGATTCGCCGGACGCGTATTTGCGTTTGGTCGAGCGCTTGCTTGCGTCCCCGCAGTACGGTGAACAATGGGCGAGGCATTGGCTTGATGTGGCTCGCTACTCGGACACCAAGGGATACGTTTACGCGCGCGAAGAGAATCGTTGGGTGCACGCTTCCGCGTATCGCGATTGGATCGTCCGCGCCTTCAATGAAGATCTCGCCTACGATCGCTTTGTGCGTTTGCAAGTCGCGGCGGATAAGATCGTACCGGCTGGATCGCCGGACCTAGCTGCTATGGGGTTTCTTACATTGGGGCGACGATTTCTTGGGGTGACGCACGACGTTATTGATGATCGCATTGATGTCGTTTCGCGCGGGATGCTGGGACTATCGGTTGCCTGCGCTCGATGCCACGATCATAAATACGATCCAATTCCAACGCGTGACTATTACTCGCTCTACGGAGTTTTTCAAAGCAGCGCGGAACAGCTTGTCAGTTGCGGTCAGTCGCAAGACACTACCTTTGTGGAAGAACTCGGAAAGCGACAAACGAAACTCCATGAGACCATTAGTAAACGCCGCGAAGAACAGTCTGGACGCGTGCGTTCCAAAATCGACCAGTACCTCCTTGCCCAACTCGAGCTCGAAAAATACCCAGACGAGGTTTTCAACCAAGTCGTCGAACCAAGTGACCTGAACCCATTTGTGGTCCGAAAATGGCAAGCGTTTTTGGCCAAGGACAAACCATCCGCAAACCCAATCTTCGAAAAATGGCATAGCCTCGTCGCTGACACCGGAGCCATAAACTCAACGGGGCTGCGTGAACAATCACACCAAATTGCTGCGGAATACAATCGTAAGTTGGCGGAAGTTGAAAAACATTGGCGCGAATTGGTAGCGACCCAACCTGATGCACAAGGTCTCCCCGATGTGGACGAGGAAGAGCTACGCCGCGTCCTATATGGAATAGAGTCGCCATGTCACGTGCCGGACGAGCATATCACCAATATCGAAGTCTATTTCCCTACCGATGTCATCGTTGAGCTTTGGAAATTGCAAGGAGAAGTCGATCGTTGGTTGATGGATAGCGCAGGCTCTCCCACTTATGCAACGATCCTTGTCGATCGACCGAACCCTTCGATTCCGCGAGTGTTCCTTCGCGGGAATCCATTAACCAAGGGTGCTGAAGTTTCTCGGCACTACTTATCAGCCCTGGGCGGAGATGAACGCACACCATTTGAACAGGGTAGCGGCCGGCTGGAACTGGCCAATGCCATCGCAAGTTCAACCAATCCGCTCACCGCTCGCGTCATGGTCAATCGTGTTTGGATGCACCACTTCGGCCACGGGTTGGTGGACACTCCGAGCGACTTCGGTTATCGAGCTGAGTTGCCAACGCACCCGGAGTTGCTCGATTGGCTGGTGACGCATTTTATTCAGTCGGGTTGGAGCATCAAGTCGCTGCATCGCGCCATCATGCTTTCAAGCACGTATCAACAAGGCGATGATTCGAAATCGCAAGCATTGGATCCTGCTAATCGACTGCTCGCTCGCATCACGGCACGCCGACTCAGCTTCGAGCAAGCCCGCGACGCTTGGCTCACCGTAGCGGGCGAGCTGGATCTTCGCGTCGGAGGCAAGTCTCAAGCATTGTTCGACAACAAGAACAAACGCCGGACACTCTACGCAAACATCGATCGCGAAAAAGTGTCGCCCGTTTTGCGAATGTTCGACTTCGCAAACCCCGATCTTTCTATCCCGCAGCGATCGGAAACCTCCGTCCCGCAACAGGCGTTGTTCGCAATGAACCATCCGTTTATTGCAGAGCGAGCCACGCATTTGACAAACAACTTCGTTGAAAGCGATCCGACAGCACGTATTGAACGTTTGTATGTTGAAATCTTCCAGCGGAAACCGACGAGCGATGAAGTGGAACTCGCCATGGAGTTTGTGCAGTCCGAGTTGGAATCAACGCTTTCGAAACCAGCTCCAAGCCAATGGAGCTATGGTTATGGCGAGTTGGATCCGGCGACGGGACGTATCTCGGCGTTCACTCCGCTGCCACACTTCAGTGGAACGGCTTGGCAAGGCGGAGACAGCTACCCTGATCCGAAACTTGGCTGGTTGAAACTAGATGCAGCTGGCGGTCATCCTGGTAACGACCGAAAACACGCAATCGTTCGTCGATGGACTGCAACGATGGACGGTAATTTCTCGATTACCTCTAAGATCACTCACGAACCCGAAGTAGGCGATGGCATTCGGGCTTTTGTTAGTCATAGCGTAAGCGGTCTATTGCGTTCAGCTACCTTGCACCATTCGACGGAGCCAATCGATGTCGACTCGATCCCGGTCCAAAAAGGGGATACGCTCGATTTCATCGTGGACATTCGCGATGGCTTGAACAGTGATCAATTCCTTTGGTCCCCTAAGATTACTCAGATTGGCAGAACAGGTTCCGGTGGCGACAAAGCGAACCCAGTTTATGATGCAGCTAAAGATTTTTCCAGCGAAAGCACGAGCCAATTGGATCGTTGGCAGCAGTTGGCCCAAGTGCTGATGCTGGCCAATGAATTCATGTTTGTAGATTGATAAAGACTATGCACGAGCAATTTGGTTTCTCTCGACGCGATCTGCTGCGTCGTTCGGGTGTCGGATTCGGAATGCTTGGCCTTGCGGGCTTGCTCGCTGAAGAGCAAACGGTCCATGCCGGGTTGGCACTGCAGCCACATTTCGCACCCAAGGCGAAACGGGTCATTCATTTCTTCCTGAACGGCGGTCCATCGCATGTAGACACGTTTGACCCGAAGCCAGCATTGCTCAAATATGCAGGCAAGCTGGTACCTAATACCCTCATTACGGAGCGCAAGACGGGCAACGCTTTTCCCTCCCCATTCCGGTTTCAACGCTATGGGCAGAGCGGGATCGAGGTTAGTGAGTTGTTTGCGAAAACGGCGGAACATATTGATGACATCGCGGTTGTCCGCTCGATGTACGCTCAAGTGCCCAATCATGAACCCTCGCTCATGTTAATGAATTGCGGTGATTCCATCCAAGCCCGGCCTAGTCTTGGTTCATGGCTCACCTATGGCCTAGGAAACGAGAACGAAAATCTGCCTGGCTTCGTATCGATGTGTCCCGGAGGACTGCCGATCAAAGGAGCTGAAAACTGGCAATCCGCTTTCCTACCCGGGTCCCTTCAGGGTACCTACGTGGATTCCAAGCAGTCGTCCGTAGAACGCCTGCTCGAGAACATTCGCAGCCCGCACGCTAACCATGAAACCCAGAGTCAACAACTGGCCCTTTTGCAACGACTCAACGAGCTGCATCGGATCGTGCGGGTAGATCCCCGACTCGATTCGAGAATTGAGTCTTTTGAATTGGCATTCCGAATGCAGACCGCAGCCACCGATGCCTTTGATATCAACCTAGAGCCACAACGCATTCGCGATCTTTATGGCAACGGAGTGCACGGTCGCCAAACGCTCATTGCTCGCCGATTGCTCGAACGCGGAGTTCGGATGGTCCAACTGTGGCACGGTGCAGGGCAGCCTTGGGACAACCATGACAAGATCGAAGAGAACCACCGCAAGCTGGCGGCCGAGATTGACCAGCCGATCGCCGCGTTGCTCACCGATCTCAAGCAGCGGGGCATGCTCGAGGACACGCTAGTCATTTGGGGCGGCGAATTCGGACGGACACCAACTGTGGAAATGAACGGCAACACGTCGAAACTTGGACGAGACCACAACCACTACGGATTTAGCGTGTGCTTGGCTGGTGGTGGGATCAAGGGGGGCACCGTATACGGCAGCACGGATGAATTTGGATTTGCAGCGCAGGACAATCCTGCGAGCGTGCATGATCTGCACGCCACGATCTTGCACTTGATGGGCTTAAACCATGAGCAATTGACGTATCGGTACGCTGGCCGGGATTTTCGATTGACGGACGTCCATGGGAATGTACTGAAGTCAATTGTCGCGTGATACGATCTCATTAAGCGAGCGGCAGCTTTGTTTATACCGGGAGGGGAGAGGCCATCCCTGTAAATATGTCTTCATCGACTTTGTCCAACCAATTCATTACTTGGGAGGGTGAGGCTGCTGCCGAACCATGGCGGCGCCAGCTCGGCAGGAGCCTCGCTCTCCCATAGGTACCCTTGGCTGGAAGTTTTCACTCTGCGCTGCTCGCCTTGTAGCTTTAGCGATGCTCAATGCGAACGAGCCGAAAGCATGGGCTGCGTGATTCCAAGGTATCAATCCAAAGCGATCCCTGCCACGAGTACCGAATTTGCAGGCGGGCAATGCTGCCGCTGGTAATCCCTTGACGAGCGAGTTCAATTGCCATCGTACTATTCATGAACTCTCTTTTAGGTGCAGAAGTCCGCTCGCGCTGAAGCAATTGAACCTCCGTTCCATGCGTTTCAATATCCACTAGGAGTGCGAGCACTTCGTCCAGCGATAGTTGTGCTTCTCGCATGGGTGGGAGTTTTGCAAGGTCCATTCCGTCGTGGTTTGGTGGATGAGCAATTGGCTGCATGAATGAAGTGGAACCGAGGTCCGGATTCGACTCTAACGGATTGCGAACTTCCTCTTGCTCAGGTCCAGATTCCTTCGAGGTTGATTCATCACTCGACTTACGCAAACGAAACCAATCGCGACGATTCATCTTGAGTTCGGATGGATTCATGATCATTTTCCTAGAGAGAGTCGACCTGCATTGGATCCATAAACTTCGCGTTACTTTCGAGAACGGTTTGCTCGAGCGTTGACGAGGCTGTATGACATTGTTGACAATTCTGCCGCCACGGATGCGTTGTCTGCAACCCCCGATAGCTTGCTTGTCCATGGCAGCTCAGGCAATCGACTCGCATCCATGTTGAGTGCGGAATTTGCGGTGGAGCACTAGCGAAGGCTCTCGGACCACCTTCGGGAGCAGCCAGTCCGACGAAAGAGTTTGCACGCACCATCGCATTTTGCATATCCGGAGACGCGGTTCCGACATGGCATTGTGTGCAGTTCGAAAGATATGCATGCGACATTTTAGGAATTCGCAGCGTTGCAGTTTGCATGCCCTGGGAATGGCATGCGACGCAGGACTCGGCGGAGGTTTCAGCGATCGGATGTGGAACCGTAGGTGGCGCACCGTTGAATGCCCTGTTCTTCTCTCGCATGGCCAGCGCAAATCGCTTTTCTGCCAAGGGGATTTTATTGTCGACTGCCAGCTCAAGTGCCGCTTGTTCAGTCGTTGGGTAAACAGGTATTGACGCGGTCGAAAACGGGCTGTCGTTTTGCGCAAGCTTGGATGACGCTAAGGTCGCACGGACCGCCATCCGCATCTGGGAGTAATCAGTAGCCGGAATGGAGCCTGCTTCCATCGCTTCGAGCGAGCGTGTCGCCCCAACGACTCGGCTCAGTCCTTGAACGCGTGCTGTTTTCTCAAATGGATTCATCGGCGATTGTAGGCCAACAAAATAGCCGACAATGGCGACGAATGTGATCAACGCTCCGACGAGGAGAACGATGCGTGATGGTTGATTGGGCTGCATACGGCTACCTAAACTTTCCTGATGCGGACCGCACTTTTTTTGTAGTCGGGCTGTTTGGAAAATGGATCAACGGCGTCCAAAGTCAAGTTGTTGACCATCTTGGTTTCATCGAAAAAGGGAATGAATACGGTCCCTTTCGGCGGTTTCCCGCGCCCCTCAATCCAAGCCTGAATCTCCATAGAGCCGCGTCGCGATTCGACGATCACTTGGTTGCCGTTCCGAATTCCCGCGTCGGCCGCATCGGCCGCATTCATTTCGACATACGCAGTAGGCATGGCACGACTTAATTCAGGGATACGACGCGTCATCGATCCTGAATGCCAGTGCTCCAGAACCCGACCGGTGCAGAGCATAAATGGGTAGTCCGCATCCGGGACTTCGGCGGGTGGAATCCATGGGTGGAACCAAATTTGAGCACGATCATCCTTGGTGCTTGAGTGATAGAACTGGATGCGTTTACCGTTGCTTACGTAAGGGTCAAGGCCACCCGCAAATCGATGTCGCGTTTCAGTCCATTGGCCGTTCACCTGAACAACCGGCCAACGAAGCCCTCTGGCTTTAACGTACTCCGTGTACGGCGCTAAATCCTTATGCTTCAATCGCGAAAAGAGCCGATACTCCTCGAATAGATGCTGATCGACGTTGGTGTCATAGTAGTTCTTCCAGTTCCATATCGGAACGGGCTTGCCCTCTTGATCCAGGACTTCAAACAAGAACCGACCATCGCGATCCTTCATCCCCTCGAACCCTTTTTCGAATAAACGATGGGCCACGGCTATCGTCTGCCAGCAGTCATCTCTTGCTTCGCCTGGTGGTTCCACCATTTTGAACCACTGTTGCGTTCGGCGTTCCGAGTTGCCGAACATTCCGTTCTTTTCAACCCACATGGCTGATGGAAGGATCAAGTCCGCTAGCCGCGTCGTGGCTGTCGGATAAACGTCGGACACGATCAGGAACTTTTCTTTCATCCCTTCTTTTTTGTTGAAGAGCTTGTTCAAGTTCGGCAACGTTTGGCCTGGGTTGGTAACTTGGACCCAAATGGTGTCGATGACGCCCCCTTCCGCCTTAGGAGTGCAAAACGACTCCCACATCTGTACGGTATGGAATCCAGGAACGGGATTGATTCTGCCTGCTGGAAGCTTCCATATATCCTCGGTCTGTTGGCGATGTTCCGGGGTAGCTACCAATCGGCCACCAGGCAGAGTATGCGAAAGCGTACCGACCTCGCGAACGGTGCCACAGGCGGAAGGTTGGCCAGTTAGACTTGTTGGTGCATCGCCTGGCCTTCCGAAGTGACCGCTCAGTAAGTGAATCCCATGCACCAGCGAATTGATGGCCGTGCCTCGCGTATGCTGATTCATCCCCATGCACCACAACGACGTGATCTTCAATTCCGGGTTTCCGAACAAATCGGCGAGCAACCGAATTTGATCCGCGGGCACTCCCGAAAGCTCTTCGACGTATTCGGGTGTGTAGGGTTTTAATTGCTCGGCGTATTCATCGAACGAAATCGACTTGCCGTGCAGGTTGGGATTGGCATCGTCGGGTGCCTTGAAGTTGCAGAACGAGCTGACAAACTCATGGCTGTATGTCTTTTTGGCAAGCAACAAATGTGCGATGCCATTGGCGATCGCCAGGTCGCCGTGCCCCTTCATTTCTAAGTAATGATTGCAGTGAGTTGTTGTTCGCGTGCGTCGCGTACCGATGTCGATTAAGAGAACCTTTTCACCACGGCTGCGCCGATCGACGACTCGAGAAAAGAGAACCGGGTGCATCTCGGCAGGATTGTTTCCCCACATGATCAACACATCGCATTTGTCCAGATCATCGTAGCAACCAGCGGGTTCGTCGACACCGTACGTCGCCAGAAAACCGGTTACGGCGGAAGCCATACAAAGTCGGGCGTTCGGGTCGATATGATTATTACCCAATCCGCCCTTCATGAACTTTAAGGCCGCATACCCTTCCGGGATCGTCCACTGTCCTGAACCGTAAAAAGCAAATTGATTCGGTGCCGCCGCTATGCGATCTGCGATGATGCCAATCGCTTCATCCCAGGTAATGGCCACATACTTGTCGCCGTGTCGAAGAAGTGGCGTTTTTAACCGGTCTTCACCATACAACGCGCTACCGACATGATACCCCTTCACGCACAGAAGCCCTTTGTTCACTTCTGCGTTTCGGTCTCCCGCAACGGCCACAACCTTGCCATCCTGCACGCCGACTTGAACGTGACAGCCTGTCCCACAGAAACGGCAGGGGGCCTTGTTCCACTTCACGTCATCCGCGATCTCGCTCCCCTGAATGACCGGCAAGCTCCAGTTCGATGTGCCAGCTGCAACCGCCGTGGCGGCTGCCATGGCCGAAGATTTTAAGAAATTCCTTCTTTCGGCATTGGAAAGCGATTTTTCTTGGGATTGAGCAGGTTGTGGTAGGGCCATTGGCTATTCTCCGACTACGGACGGTTCAAAAAATGCAACAATAATGTCGACGTGCAGAATTCCATTTAGTCCCTGCACCCATTGTGTCAACAATTCCAGTTTCTCAGTGCTTTCCGCTTCGATCGTGAGTGGCAACCGAACTCCATGAATCTGGCCAAGCTCAATTTCCTTTCGCTCTCGTAATGGGTTCAGCGTATTTTCGAAACTCGAGTCTTCATCTTGTTTCAGCGTCGCAACCAAGCTGGCGATCATTTGATTTACTCCTTCCGGACTAGACGTGCGTTTCAAAGCAATATAAAACGAGACAAAACTATCCACAATTGCAGATTTAGGGGAATATGCACCTCGGCAAAAATAATCCAATATTACTTCGTTTAACCGCGTGGGCATCGCCCCGCGTTTTTAAGTTAACCGCGTGGGCATCGCCTCGCGTTTTCTAGTGCTCGCGGCCCGATGGGCACGCGGTTAAACGAAAAAACGTTTGTGTAGGTGCTTAGAAGTTTGAACTTTTGACTCGGCTTGAGGAGTTTATGACGGAACATCGCGACAGACTTACTTCGGTTGATAAGCGTCCTCGCGTGCAAGCAGATAAAACTGCGAGGCGTATGCGGTCAGGAGTGAGCCTTCTTGCGATTTTAGCAAGTTGCGCACTCGGGATGGTTATCCTAAGTATTTCGGTTCTTTGGGTTCAAAGCGGTTTGCGCAGTGCCAATGAGTCGGCAGTAATCCAACCAAAGCCCCAAACGCACGGCCCCGAAGTGGATTCGGCTGGAATCGCAAAACACAATGTCACGATTCATCAGCCATCAGGTCCTCCTCGGGTTGACATAGGTCTGTCAAGCATGCATGGCGAGAAATTGAGTGTGGCTTGTTCGACTTGCCATACGACTCGCGAGCCGAACATTGCGAATCGCTCCACGGCCGATTTGGATGAGTTCCACAAAGGTATGAGTTTCTCGCACGGCAATCTTACTTGCTTAGCTTGCCACAACCCGAAGGATTACGACTTGCTCCATCTCGCAGACAGGACGGCCGTGCGTTTCCAAGATGTGATGTCGCTCTGTTCTCAATGCCACGGCACGCAGCGTCGCGACTACGATCACGGCGCCCATGGTGGCATGACTGGCTATTGGGACTTGAGTCGTGGCCCCAGGGTTCGGAACAATTGCGTTGATTGTCACAATCCGCATGAACCCAAGTTTCCGAAGATGAATCCAACGTTTAAACCAAGAGATCGATTTTTAGAAAGTCACCACGGAGAGCATCATGAATAGCACCGACTCGCCGTCGAGCCCCCCCAAACCGCCGCTTCCAACATTGTCGATCTTGGACAATGGCTTTTCTCGGCGTACAGCGATTAAGGGCGTGGCCATGACGCTCGGGCTCGCCGCATTTGGAAAAGCGATATGGCCGTTGACGACCATCCCAGAGAATGTTTCGGTCAGTGAATTTCTACAGCAACATTACAAAGAACTGACTGAGGACGATAAAACGGCTGTCTTCAAGCGACTCGCCGCCGAGACGAAGCAGCAATACGGGGCGGACGTCACCATCTCCGATCAGCGACCCATACCGGGAGTGAAATTTGCCTATGCCATCAACTTGAGCAAATGCAATGGCAATGGCAAGTGCATGGAAGCTTGCAACAAAGAAAATAATCACCATCGCGGTGTGGATCAATCCTATATTCGGGTGTTGGAGATGTCGAAGGGATCGTTAGATCTTGGCAAAGGGACAACGACGTTCGATCACACTGTTCCGCAGGACGACAAGTTTTACATGCCGGTCCAGTGCCAGCAGTGCGACAACCCACCTTGCGTGACCGTTTGTCCCGTCGAAGCGACTTGGAAGGAAGAAGACGGCATCGTGGTGGTGGATTACAACTGGTGCATTGGTTGCCGGTATTGTGAAGCGGCCTGTCCTTATCATGCACGGCGTTTCAATTGGGAAAAGCCAGAGCTCAGCCCAGAAGAAGTCAATCCGAATCAGGGCTATTTATCCAATCGGATTCGCCCCCAAGGAACGATGGAAAAATGTCACTTTTGCTTGCATCGAACCAGAGAGGGCCGACAGCCCGCATGCTTGGAAGCATGTCCTACGGGGGCTCGCGTTTTCGGCGACATCAATGACCCAGAGTCGGATATCAACTGGGTGATCAAGAATAAACGTGTCTTTGTATTGAAGGAAGAGCTTGGTACACAACCAAGCTTCTTTTACTTTTTCGATTCATGAGCCTGATTCAACATGACCGCTGACGTAAGAACTGATTCGATGAGTTCCCATCCCATACGAAACTACCCAAAGTTTCTGTGGTGGGCGTTTGGCGAAGCGACCAATGGCAACCTGCCGTTCTACGCATGGATGCTGGCTCTGACTGCGATTGCACTGGTTGGGGCGAATGCATGGGCTGTGCAAGTGGCGGACGGGATGATCGTGACGAACATGACCGATCATGTGAGTTGGGGATTGTACATCGCCAATTTTACTTTTTGTGTCGGGCTGGCGGCCGGTGGTGTGATGATGGTCATCCCTGCATACTTGTACGATGACGAAGAGATGCATAAGGTCGTTATCATTGGAGAGATCGTCGCGATTGCCGCTATTATCATGTGCACGCTCAGTGTGCTTGTTGACTTAGGGCGCCCGGATAGGTTTTGGCATATGCTACCGGGCATCGGTCGCTTCAATTGGCCCATGTCGATGTTGACTTGGGACGTGATCGTGCTCAATGGCTATTTGTTGATTAACTTGCACATCGTTGGTTACCTGCTCTACATGCGGTTCTTGGGTCAAAAACCAAATCCAGCGTGGTACATCCCGTTCGTAATGTTGTCGATTGCTTGGGCCATCAGTATCCATACGGTAACTGCGTTTCTTTATTGTGGACTTGGCGGTCGTCCTTTTTGGAACACTTCCCTGCTCGCCCCCCGGTTCTTGGCATCTGCCTTCGTGAGCGGGCCCTCGTTCATCATACTCGTGATGCGGGTTCTCCGATTAACAACGGGTTACACCGCATCTCCAGCACCGGCGCGATTGCTTATTCAGATCATCCGTGTGGCCATGACCGTCAACTTGGTCATGCTTGCGAGCGAGATATTCACTATGTTCTACACGGGTGGCAGTCACTTGGCCGCGGCCAAGTATTTGTTTTTTGGAAGCCATGGTCGGAGTGGACTTGTTCCATGGATTTGGACCGCCATCGCGTTGAATCTGATTGGAACAATGCTCTTTTTCACTAAGTCTGCGCTGGAGCGAAGCCCCGCCCGCATCTTGGCTTGCCTTTGTTGCATTGTTGGGATTTGGATCGAGAAGGGAATGGGGCTCATTGTTCCAGGTTTTATCCCGAGCACGCTGCATCAAATCGTCGAGTACACGCCGAGTCTCACGGAATGGAAGGTTACCGCCGGCATTTGGGCGGCTGGCCTCATTGTCATGACACTGCTCTTGAAGATGATGATTTCGGTGCAGAAATCACGTGAGGTCATGGAGCTGCACGGACCAACGTAGTCGAGTCGCTCCGCCGACTCGAATCCTCGATATTGGAACTGGCTCGCCCGCTCAAGTATTCCAAAACAAATGAATCGCTCAAAACAGTCTAAGTCAGTCACTGGGATACGTTCGTTCCGAAATTTTTGCGATCGTCAAAATTCGTTCCCATTGGTTCGCTCCTCTGTGCTGCTCTGTGTCTCCGTGGTTCGCATCTTTGATTGTAGCGATGCAGTTCATGCACGATTCACCACAGAGGCACAGAGGGATACAGAGAAATTTTTGCGATCGTCAAAGTTCGTTGCGTTGCGTTGCATCGCATCCCTACTGTTAATACAATGAAATGATCGATGACCGTCAAAGAAACGAGCACATACGGAGTTCGATTCAAAGTTGGTACCATCCACCGGAAACTCTTGTCCGCCACCAGGTCACTGCGGCTACTAATTGGGCGTGATCGATGCAAACGTTTATCTCCCATAGTAGCGAAGATATCGGAATATACTCGGCACTGTGTCTTGCATTGGATGCTGCAAAGCTCCAGCGCTGGAAACATACTGAAATGACGCCAAGCACTTGCCTTGAACGTTGACGCAAGCAAATTGGATAAGCGAGGTTGCGAGGAAGTGCGCGCTTTGATTTACCAAGCAAAGGACGAGATTGGCGAACGCATTAAGCGAATGCAAAATCGATTCGAGGTATGGTCCTCCCCGGAGCGGAATAAGCAATGGAAAGACTCCGCACGACGACTTTTGAATCCATGAAAGCAAGACCATTCGATTCGTCCGACTAGGTTTGGATAGAATAAAGGAACCAAGAACTCAAAGAATAACGACACATGAACGATTCCAACATGCGAACGAGTCCAACATACGACAGTTCTTGAACGCGAAACCGTTCGTTGTCGTAAGTCGAACGGCAAACTGCAAAACCCGAAACGAATAGCCGCATCCTGAAATGCACTTCGAAAAAAACCTCGCTTTCACACGCGTCGTGCCGATTGAGGAAATCCGGGGGGAAGGAGGGGAATCTGAGCATCCCGCTGTTTGTCGGCGTGGAAACGCAGGCGCAGACTGATGCTGCGGCTGAGTTGGCGACCACGGCGCTGCCTGATGCGCTGGCGGCGTGGCCGGAAAGCTCCTCACAACTCAGAAAGAGTCTCTCCACATTGCTTTCAACTCAGACTACTCATTGAAATGCTTGCCGAATTCCTGTTACACTCTCCATTATGAGCACGAAGTCCAAAACCGAACCGGATGTTGCCCCCATCCTCAAATCCGCTTCCATCAAGAAGTTCGGTCTCTTCACCGACGAAACGCTAGAGTTTTCTCCGGGACTCAATGTCTTCATCGGCAGAAACGGTTGCGGGAAATCGCATTTGCTCAAGCTGCTCTACACGCTCGTGAAAGAGTGCGGTGAGGCACCGGGCAACGGCAGCGTCCTGGAAGCGGAAAAGCTGGAGAACCGGCTTGCCAAAAAGTTGGCTGGAGTTTTTCGGCCAGACAATGATCGGATTGGACGCCTCGTTCAGCGGGGGAAAGGCCAAGGCAGTGCCGAGGTCGCCGCTACTTTCAGCAACGGCAAGAAGTGTGGCTTCAAACTTAGTTCCCAAGACAAGATCAGTGGGACGAAAGGAGATGTCGGCGCACTTCAGGAAGCAGCCTTCCTTCCTTCACGCGAAGTCCTTGCTCTCTACGAAGGTTTCGTTGCCGCGTATGAGAAGCGAGAACTGTCCTTCGACGAGACATTCCGCGACATCTGTTTGGCTTTGAGCGAAAAGCAGCGCCGTGGGAAACGTGATGTCGCTTTAGACTTCCTTGTGAAGCCACTTGAAGATGAGATTCGCGGCAAGGTCAGCCTCGAAGGAGGACGCTTCTACGTCACAGGCGCTGACGGAAGCATCGAAGCCCATCTAGTCTCGGAAGGCTGGCGAAAGCTGGCCACATTGGCTCAGCTCATCATCAATGGCACCCTGACCAAAAACGGCTTCCTCTTCTGGGACGAACCCGAGGCCAACCTCAACCCAAAGATGGTGGTGCAGCTCTCGGATACCCTACTGCGGCTCGCCAACCAAGGAATCCAGGTCTTCGTCGTCAGTCATGACTACCTGCTCACTACGCGGCTCTCGCTAGCCTCCGAGTATCCAAACGAGATCCCAGAACACCAGCGGTGCCAAGTGAAGTTCTTCGGGCTCGTCCGCCGGGGCTCCGATGAAAAAGGCGTGTCAGTAAGCAGCGGCAGTAGGTTGGCCGATCTCACCGACAATCCCATCCTCACTGAATACGCCGCCCTGTATGACTACGAGGGCAACCTGTTCGAGAAAAGTCAACCCCGCGCCTGACCCTATGGCAACTCCTCGTGATGTCGAAAACCAACGCTTTGAATTTGGTGACCAGTGGTCAACTGCCTTCAAATATGACGATACGGCGTTCTATCGGAGAGAAGCCATCAAGCTTCAGGGTGATGTAGACGGCGTCCCTCAGTGCAGCAAGGCCGTGGATGTCGTGGGGCTTCATGAGCTTTCTGGGCTGCTCATTTTGGAGGCCAAGGACTTCCGAGGCCATAGAATCGACAACAAGCCTCGAATCGAAAGCAAGGTTGCCGTGGAGGTTGCCATCAAAGTCAGGGATACCATCGCCGCGCTTGTGGGTGCATCACGGAAGCCCGTGGATGAGTTTCCTTCCGAAGTTCTGGTCGCAGCCCTTCAGAGGGGCAGAGATGTGACGGTGGTTCTCTGGCTGGAGGACGACGCCTTTCGCCATGCAGACCGTGCGAAGCAGATGCTCAGCGCCTTGAATGGCGTGCTGAAGTCAAAGCTCGCCTGGCTGAAGGTCAGAACGTTTGTTCTCTCCTCCAATGTCGCAAATCGACTTCCCGATTTGGTGGTCTCCAACCTTCCGGGGGCCGGACAACCGAATCCGTGAAAGCCACTCTCCCATCACTCGCCAATCCCACGGTGCTCATCGTGGTGGACCGGATCGACCTCGACACGCAGATCACCGCGACCTTCAACGCGGTGGATACCCAACCGGTCGAAACTCGGAAAACAGGTACAACCGACCCGCAGCAATTTCAACAGCACTCGGGGTGCGAATCAGTGCGTTGAAGGTGCGAAACTATGCCATTAACGACAGCCAACCACCATGGGTCGCCCAACGAAAAAACCCCGCGTTTCCCTGATAATACTGAGGAAAAAGCGGGGTTTTCTGGTGAGAGGCTCCGGTGGGAGTTGAACCCACGATGGCGGATTTGCAATCCGCTGCCTTAGCCACTTGGCTACGGAGCCATGATCGACTTGCTGACAAATGGGTTTTAGTGGAGTTTCTCTCCTCGGTCAAGATGGTTCTTACTTCGACGCAATCGATCCAATGCTTGAGGAAACCCACAG
>JANMLD010000359.1:0-6556 GCA_031372345.1 Pirellula sp. | reverse complement strand
ACCGGACAGAAGGACTAGAGTCAAAAATCGATGTCCCACCGGAGCGGCAATTCCTTGGCTTCGATGCGTACAAGCAAGTGCTGGCGAGCGGTGTCGACGTTGTGCTGCTCACGACCCCGCCCCATTTCCGGCCGTTGCATCTGCAGGCCGCAATCGCCGCTGGCAAACACGTCTTCGCAGAGAAACCGTGCGCGGTCGATACCCCAGGTGTGCATTCCGTGCTTCGTAGCTGTGAAGAAGCCAAGAAGAAAAACCTGGCGGTCGTATCTGGCCTGTGCTTGCGGTATCACTATCCGTACCGTGAAGCCGTACACCGTATACAAGACGGGTTGATCGGTGAGGTACGTACGCTACTCGCAAATGACTACCGCGGCCCGATTTGGGTCAAGCCTCGCCAACCCGAATGGACCGACATGCATTGGCAGATGCAGAACTGGTATTACTTCACATGGCTTTCCGGCGATTTCAACGTTGAGCAGCACGTTCATAATTTAGACCTGTGCGCTTGGGCGATGAGTGATCAGTATCCAATCAAAGCCATAGGCATGGGCGGGCGTGAAGTTCGGAAGGGGATCGATTATGGCAATATCTTCGACCACCACAGTGTCGTTTATGAGTATGCCAATGGGGCTCGGCTCATCAGCAATACTCGCCAGATCGAGGGCTGCAAGAGCGACATCAGCGTCACGGTGCTGGGCTCGACGGGGACGGCGCACCTCACAGAACGACGCAACGGTGTTCGCATCTCAGCCAAGAACGATTGGAACTACAGTGGCGAAGAAAAAAATCTCTATCAAGTCGAGCACGACGAACTGTTCGCAAGCATCCGAGCTGGCAAGCCAATCAACAACGGCGAGTACATGGCCAAGAGTACGTTGCTGGCCATCATGGGCCGAATGGCCACGTACACCGGACAGGAAATCACTTGGGACATGGCTTGGAATTCCAAGGAGGATCTTAGCCCTCCCCGATACGAATGGGGTGAGATCACCACCCCAGAAGTCGCGGTCCCTGGCGTGACGAGGTACGTCTAAACCACCATGAATCGCAGCAACAGACCTACTTCTTTCTCACGTCGCAGCTTCCTCGCTACCACTGCAACGTCGCTTGCGGCCATATCCGTGCGCCAAGCACCTGGCTCATTGGTACCCTCATCCGAGCGCAAGCCGACGGTGTTCCAACACGCTTGCATGACGCTCCCTTACAGCAACTTCCCGCTCGAGCGGGCACTTACCGGCATCAAGGCTGCAGGCTTTCATTACGTCGCCTGGGGCGTACGACACCGCGAAGACAGCGGCGAACAAGTTCCCGTGATGGCAGTAGATGCATCGCCGGAGTTCGCCAAAACTCTGGGCAACCGTTGCCGTGATTTGGGACTGGAGCCAGTCATGATGTTTTCCACGATCTATCCCGAACACGTAAATGGATTGACGGTTTTAACGCAAAGAATCAAACAAGCTGCAGCTGCGGGCATTGGTCAGGTATTGACCTTCGGCCACACGCAGGGTGGCAACCGAGAGCTTTGGGTGAAACGTTTGAAAATCCTTGGCCCCATAGCCCGCGACCACGGCGTCACGCTCGTTATTAAACAGCATGGCGGCACCACAGGAACGGGCGAAGCCTGTGCCGAAATTGTTCGCGAGGTCAACGATCCAAACATCTTCGTCAACTACGACGCCGGAAACGTCATGGACTATCTGGACCTGGATCCAATTGCAGACATTCGCAAATGCGCTACCGAGATCAGGAGCTTCTGCGTGAAGGACCATCGCAACTGGCCGAAGGACCAAGACTGCGGACCTGGCTTTGGAGAAATCGACCACTATAGGCTCTTCGAGCCCGTCGCGTTCAACGGTCTTACGATGCCGCTAGCCTATGAAAACATCTTTGCCCCACTATTGCCACCGCCGAAAACACCCATGGAAATCGATCTCCTGGCGCGACGGGCCCGGGAGTTCTTAGAAACGGTAATCGACGGATTGCAGCTACAAACGTAAGCGGGGACCTGCGAAATTGTCCCTCGCTTACGCTTTTTTGAAGTTGCACGATTTTGTGGTTTTCGGGCCGAAGGCCCATCCATTTACCTAGCCCAGGCCAACGGCCTGGGTGACACGCAGACGCGAGACTACTTAGGGCTGAAGGCCCGGCAATTTGACAAACGGACGGGCCTTCAGCCCTAATATGTTTTCGTTTTGCCTAGTCCCAGGCCGTTGGCCTGGGCTAGGCAAACCACCGGGCCGTCGGCCCTAAACGCCCTCGCTAAAGGCTTTAAAGTCACAGCTTGAACGAACAGCCACCAAAACCTACTAAGATCCTCAATCAAGCATACCTTGATTTCAGTGAGGGTACGCTCGTATTGGATCAGTGGTCGTCGCAAGCCATTACCCGTATCTTCGGTGATAGCATTTGGAAATGGGACGAACGAACGCATTCATGGCGAGCCAATCCCATCCACTATCCGGCCATTCGCAGTATTCTCGACGTGAATGCGTATGGAACGCTTGATCGGGTTCCTCAATGGCAACCGGTTGTGTGGTCCCAGATCCAATTGCCAACGCTTCGAGCAGAACAAATAGCAGCCGTGAACGCGTGGTCCGTGACTCGCCAAGGTGTCGTCGTCATGCCGACCGGAACCGGCAAAACCGAAGTCGCACTGCGCATCATGGCCGATCAAGGTTGTAGCACGCTCGTCGTCTCCCCTATTCGCGATCTCATGTATCAGTGGCAACGGCGAATCCTCAATGGCCTCGGCTATGATGCCGGTATTATCGGAGACAACACTTACAATGTGAAGCCCATCTCGGTGACCACCTTCGATAGCGCCTGCATCCACATGCCAACGCTTGGGAACCGATTCAAGCTGATCATTTTCGATGAGTGCCATCATCTCCCTGGCCCCATTCGAAGCGATTCCGCTCGCATGTGTATCGCCCCCATGCGGTTGGGACTGACAGCGACCTTAGAACGAGGCGATGGGCAACACTCTAAATTGGACCAACTCATCGGCCCGTTGGTCTATCGACTTGATATCAGCCAGGTTCGAGGCGGTTCACTGGCCGAATTCGATATCTTTAGAGTCCCCGTCTTTTTGAACGATCGCGAACGCGTACGCTACGATCAGTTGTCGGAAGTTGTCTCGAGTTATGTTTACGAACGTCGGCAAGACGACGCCAATTTTACATGGCAAACGCTTTGCGCTGAAACGCAGCGCAGCGGGCAAGCGGGTATCATCATGCGAGCTTATCGCGAAAAGAAATCGATCGAGGATCGTGCCGAAGAAAAGCTGCGTGTCCTTGAGGACTTGTTTCGGTTGCATCATGGAACACCCATGATTATCTTCGCAGGCTCCAACGCGATGGCTCGGGATGTATCCCGCCGATTCTTGATTCCCTGTTTGCTCAACCATTGTGGCAAGGCTGAGCGAATCGACTATCTCGATGGCTTGCGGGATGGCGTCTACCCCGCCATCGTCGCCAATCAAGTCCTCGATGAAGGGGTGGATTTGCCCGAGGTCAAGGTAGCTGTCGTAATCGGCGGGTTGGCTTCGACTCGCCAAGCCAAACAGCGACTTGGTCGAATCCTTCGTCGTCGCGGAGAGGAGCGGGCTATACTCTACGAAGTGGTTGCAAAAGACACCAACGATACAGGTCGTTCTCGTAAACGAAGGAAAAGTGATGCTTACGCGGGAACTCGCAATCGCAACGTTTGAGAACGGTGAACTCGTTCCAGATCGATTGACTCGAAAGTCCGACGCCGCGTACCTCGGATACGCCGAGACGATGCTCGAGATCTATCGCGCGGGAGTAGGACAAACCAGGCGATCGCTCCACGCGGCCGTACATCGCGTTTTTCAGGAACAAATCGATTGCCCTGGGCGGCGGATCCTAGCATTTTGCAAATTGCTGGATGACGCCTCCGAGTATTCCAAAGGCGATCGGCGCAAGGTGGCACAACTGCGGCAGTCCGTGTTTCGGTCCGCAGCCAAGCAGCATCCTTTGGTGGTCGAGCGAGACTCGCTCTTTGAGAGCCAGGAATCCGAAGTCAAGCGTCGAATCGCCGAGGAACATGGTATGGATTGGCCGGAACTGCACGACAAGCTCTTTTCGGACTTGATCGAGTATCATGAACTCAAGAGTTTTAAGGGCTTCGTAGATGGGGTGGCGTTGCTGTCTCGGTACAATGTTGCACAGACGCAAGTCGTGATGTTCGACGCGGTCCGAATGACTGTCACTGCGACCGGGGACTTCAAGCAGATTCTCCGATATGCCAAGCTAGCTCGGCTGATGCATCGCATCACCAAGCGCCCCGATCATTATCGCTTCGAGTTCGATGGACCTGCATCGGTTCTTAGAAGCACGCATCGATATGGAATTGCCATGGCGCGTTTTCTGCCTGGCTTGCTGTCCTGCCGTGGTTGGTCCATAGTTGCCATGTTGCGAGCAACTCCGTATCGTCCGCCGATCCAATTTCGATTGGATGACGCGTGCGGTTTGGTCAGCGGCGTGGTAGCGGCCAGCGAGTTCGACTCGAGTGTCGAAGAAGCCTTTTCAAAGGAGTGGGGCGAACAACCAAGAGACGGATGGCGATTGGAACGGGAGACGGAGATCTTGCATCGGGGGCAGACCGCGTTCTTCCCCGATTTTGTCTTCGTGCATCTAGATGGCAAGCGAGTCATGTTGGAAATCGTCGGCTTTTGGACACCGGAGTATTTGAGTTACAAGGCCAATGTGCTCAAGCAGTTTCGCGATCAGCCAGTGCTGTTGGCAATCGCTCAATCGTTGAAAGAAAAAATGGTATCTCCGTTAGATCATCCGGCGATTTATTTTAAAGACACGATCAAGATCGAAGCCGTACTGGAAATGTTACGGTCCTTTCGGGAATCGTTTGATCAGACCCTAGGCAACGGAAGGAAAACATGAAAGATATCAACGATCTTCTCGCTTATGTCGAGGTGAAAAATACCAATCATAACCCGATACGTAAGTGAGGGACCTGCGAGATTTCCTGTTGGTTTGGGACGCTCCAATGTAATCAGCTAGTCGTCTAGAGAGGAAGTGAAATCGAACATGGGTTGTTTGCCAAGTTCTAAAGTCGCGAACGCGACGGCAGTTAATAGCCTGGGGTGAAGCGAGTCATCGAGCGGAACCCCAGGTTGATTAGCCGGGCTAGGCATGAGTCGCAACGCGACGGCACTTTGAATCGTCATCGTATTCAAGACCGTGCCGTCGCTTCGCGACTCAGGACATGTTTGGGTTATGTCAACCTGGGGTTCCATTCGCTTCGCGAACTCCCCCCAGGCTATTGGCTTCCGTCGCGTTGCGACTAAAATCGATCGACGCACCGGTGCTGTTTGGCGGAGAGCAACTCGCACCGGTCACCCCAACCGGAGCGAAGAATTTGAGAAGCTCCGGCGTGCCAAACCGAAGCTTTTGGCTTGCCGATGCTGGCTTTCCGCTGACGTCTTTCCAGCCGATACAGTCTCGCGGGCCGATTTTTGGCAGCCGCTGCCAAAAGAGGATTTGAGCTTGGTTCAACAATAGGCCATTTCTTGCGATTTACTCAACCAAGGATTTGTGCCCCATGCTGGCCAAGCTTAAGACTTCTTCCCGACATGGGAACGATGCGATGCCAGTGGATGTCGAAGTGGATTCTTCGCCAGCTCCATTGCCTAACACCGCCATCGTGGGTTCACCGGAGCAAGCAGTCCGCGAAAGCATCCATCGTATCGAGCGAGCCTTGGTCAACGGCGGTTTCATGCGTCCACATGATCGAGTTGTCACTAACTTAGCCCCTGCCGATCTTCCTAAACAAGCGACCAGTTTTGATTTGCATTCGCCATCGGAATTCGCGTCGGGGCTAGCCAGTTGGAATCGGATGTCTTAGAGCAGTATGCTACCGTTGGAGAACTGTCGCTCGAGGGCCAGATGCGAAACGTCAAAGGAGTTCTCTCCATCGCCATAGCGGCTGCCAAACAACCCGGTTTCCGCGGTCTACTGGTCCCTGCCGAAAATGCGCAAGAAGCCGCTGTTGTCGAGGGGCTAGACATCATTCCAATCGGTTCACTCAATGAAGCTGTCGCCTTCTTATCGGGCAAACTTCAAATCGAACCGGTTCCGTCCCGATTGAACGAAATCTACGAAGCATATTCTAAGTACGAAGTCGACTTCAGCGACGTACGAGGCCAAGAGATGTCGAAACGGGCAATGACGATCGCGGCTGCCGGCGCTCACAACCTGATCATGTTGGAGTCAGTTCCATCCTGCCTAGCCGTTTCCGAAGGGACAAACGGTTGGGTGAAGTCGAGTGGTCCATTTCTAGCTGATCAAGCAAGTCCAGATGTCCCGAATCAGTTCAAGCAACTGGAATGCAATTCTCCTGTTGAACCGCATCCATTCTGGTCCTTGGCCTAATTTAATTCGACCTGTACGATTGGAATCAGGCTGCGTTGTTGAAAGTCATGGAGAATTGGCACTCGGTCAGCCATTCTTTTATACGATTGTTCAACACTACACACGCCACCGCGCTCAGAGCCTGAGAGCCGTCAGTTGACCAACTC
>JANMLD010000335.1:0-7632 GCA_031372345.1 Pirellula sp. | reverse complement strand
ATGGGCAATGCAGACAGAATTCGGATCAAACTGTTCGGCACGTGGAATACGGGGCATAGCAAATCTCCTTTCCCAGCAGCATAACAAACCAAAGTTCAAAGTCAATAGGTGCCAGGCACTTATTTAATTTAAAAGGTGCCTGGCACCTATTGACTCCTCTGGCACCTATTGACTCCTATTGACTGTACACATGTCACTTTACAACAAAAAAAATTTGAGCGGTTGGCTCCTCGGCGTTCGTCACCTAATATAACGGTCTGTCATTAACCCCACCTCAAAGCGACGGCTCTTCAGCCGTCGCGTTCGGCTCGGAGGTCTACGAGGATGCGACCGGTCATTTTCATAATCGAATTTTTCCCCCTTAATGCTGAATACTGAATCACAAACTTTGGACGAACCAAGCCAACTTGAAACCCAATCGGAAACTCCAAACGTCGGTGAAATAACCCCCGAGTGGGTTCCCGAACGTCTAACTCCACGTATCGAAGAGCAACGGCTTTGGGAAATCGTGAAGGAACTTGACTTGGCTCCTTTTCGCCAAATTGCAACGAATTCATCGAATCCAAAACTTCAAGTGGCTAGCATTTCGTTTGGCCGTTCCCAAACCGCTGAATGGTTCGCTCGGTCTACGCCAGACTCGCAAGTCACTTGCTGGTACTTGGATCAATTCCAAGCATTCCGGGCGACTGAGCATATGGCGTTGCCGGATGAGAAACTCCAGCCAGCCAAAGTACTACCGATCAATCTAGAAATCGCATGTACTGCCGACCTCCCCTTGAAAGAGTATCACCTGGCTTTCATCCCGTTGGTCTCCTCCGGTGAAGCTGAGTTGTCTCGCGATTTTTTGCAGCAAATGTTCCATCAACTGGCAATAGGGGGGCGATTGGTCGTTTCAGTCGACAACCCAGAAGATCGATGGGTGCATGACCAAATGAAAGGTTTTGAAAAGAGCGTCAAAGTTCGCAAGTTTGCCGATGCTGTGGTTTACATGATCGACAAGCGGACGCCACTCAAGAAGCTCAAGGATTTTTCGTGCGAACTAGCCTTTCGCGACTGCGAAGAACTAATTCAACTGATCACCCGTCCCGGAGTGTTTTCGCATCGACAGCTAGACAACGGCGCTCGTCAACTGTTGGATGCGGTCGATGTGTACCCGGGAGCCAAACTCTTGGACATCGGTTGTGGTAGCGGGTCCGTTACCCTTGGCGTTGCCAAACGCGATCCGAGCGCTAAAGTGCATGCAGTGGACTCCAACGCGCGATCACTTGCCTGTTTGACTCGTTCGTTGAAATTGAATGGGATCACCAACGTTACGACGGAACTCAGTCACTCTGGCGTTTATGGCGAGGCCGATCAATTCGACATGGCCTTGGCAAACCCACCTTATTTCGGCGACTTCCGAATCGCTGAAAAGTTCATCGCGGCAGCCCATCGCTCATTGCGGCCCGGTGGTCGTTTGGTTTTGGTGACCAAACAACCGAACTGGTACCGAGAGAATTTAGAGCGATGGTTGATCGAATGCGATGTCTTTGAATCTCGCCGGTATCACATTGCTTCAGGCGTGAAACCTTAGGTCATTCAACCAAGTTGTCCGACATTCGCCAAGAAGTGTCCGTTTTCCTGGCGTCTTTTTTGCGCGGTTCTAAAAGAGGAAATGAATTTCCGTACTCCAAATGGCTAATCATCCAAACTGATGGTTACCGTTTTGGACTCGGTGTACGCCTTGAGGCCTTCTTCGCCAAGCTCCCGGCCTTGGCCGCTCATCTTGAAGCCGCCGAAGGGAGCCGCCGCATCGAAAACATCGTAGCAATTCACCCAAACCGTTCCTGCCCGAACGCGTCGAGCAAAGTCGTGAGCTCGAGTCACGTCTCGGGTCCAAACTGCTGCAGCCAATCCGTAGAAAGTATTGTTGGCTCGTTTCACCAAGTCATCCCAGTCTTCAAAGGTTAAGACGGACATGACCGGACCAAAAATCTCGTCTTGGGCAATCGCCATCGAATCGGTGACTCCGTCGAATACCGTTGGCTGAACAAAAAACCCTTTGTCCCCAAAGCGCTCACCACCCGAGACGCACTTGGCTCCATCGCTGTGCCCCTTGTCGATGTAACCCATGATCTTGTCAAACTGAGCCTTGTCGATTTGAGGACCTTGTTCGGTCTCCATTGAGAATGGATTGCCCAAGCGACGATTCTTGGTCAGCTTGGTCAACTTGTCCATGAACTCGCCGTGCGCTCGTTTCTCAACGTAAACTCGACTGCCTGCACAACAACATTGACCTTGATTCAGGAACAGCCCGACATAAGCACCTTGTGCAGCTCGATCTAAGTTGGCGTCCGCGAGTACGACGTTGGGACTCTTGCCGCCCAATTCGAACGTCAACCTCTTGAGTGATTCGGCTGCGTCCCGCATGATGATTTGGGCGGTTCGATGCTCGCCCGTAAATGCGATCTTGTCGACGCCCGGGTGTTTTACCACGGCGGCACCTGCGGTCGGTCCATAGCCTGGTACCACATTGATCACGCCGTCGGGGATTCCAGCTTCCTTGGCGAGTTGTGCCATCCGCAAGCATGTAAGCGGCGTTTGCTCCGCAGGTTTCATTACAATCGTGCAGCCAGACGCCAAAGCCGGTCCCCACTTCCAGGCTGTCATGAGCATCGGAAAGTTCCAAGGGATGATTTGACCGGCAACCCCCACTGGCTCACGTCGCGTGTACGTGAAGTAATTGCCCCGAATCGGAATCGTCGAACCATGAATTTTGTCAGCGTAGCCAGCGTAGTATCGCAGGCAATCGATTACCAATGGCAAGTCGGCATAGCGCGACTCGCGAATCGGCTTGCCATTGTCTAACGTCTCTAAGGCAGCTAAATCATCGATTTCTTCTTCGATCAGGTCGGCCAAACGGAACATGATCTTGCCACGATCACGAGCGTCCATTTTACTCCAAGGTCCGCTATCGAAAGCATGACGAGCCGCTTTGACCGCCGCGTCGACGTCCGCTTTGTCACCTTCAGCGACATCGCAGATCACTTCTTCGGTTGCGGGATTGATGGTTTCAAAGGTCTTGCCGGACATTGCCTGCCGCCATTGACCGTCGATAAAGCACTCGGTGTGTTTAACTTTGGGCTGAGCGATAGGTGCGACAACTGTAGCCATGAGAGGACTCCAAAACAAAGGACCAAGAATTGAAAGGGCTCGACAACGCACGAACCTACCGTTGAGCTTATCCGTCCTTGGAATCACTTTCCAGTAGGCGTGACGTTTTCTTTGTTTAACCCCGTTTGGCCCAAGCCATAAGCGACGGACTCAGCACGGCGTCCGTCGCCTACGGCTCGGAGTTAAACGATTTGGCTGTTGGTCGTTGTAACGACAAATACAACTTGCCGGCTCCACGCCCACGCTTCGCTTTGGGAGTGCCAGATTTAACTGCCGCCGTTTACTTCGCAAAAAACGCATAAACGAGACGCACTTTATGGACTGGTGGATTTGCTTTTTAACCTGGGTTTGGCGGCTAACAATCGACTCCAGCCCGTTGAGCTAATCTTGGTTTTTGAAAGATGTACGGCCTCCAACTGCGGAATCGATACCAAAACGTCGATGGCTGCGTCCGTAACGTCGCATTGGTTCAACCATAATGTTCGGAGCGATTTGTGATCCTTAAATGATGCCACTCCCAAATCCGTGATTTTGCAATTCGACAAATCCAATTCCGACAAGTTCTTGCTTTCAGCAATGGCTGGCATCGAAATGTCGGTGATCTTCGTCGATTCCAGATTGAATCGTTGAATGTTCCATATCGGCAAAACCATTTTGCCGCCAATCACAAACAATTCGTCGTCGATTTGGCTAAAGGACAAGTCCAACCAAGGGGTGGTCCGGTATTCAATAGGCCAATCCAACAATTGCTGGGATGCCATTCGGCTACGCGAAAGAACTGCCTCGCGTCGATTCGAAAAGAATGGTCGAGACAATATCTTCGAGGGGCCAAGAATCAAATATTGATCAAACGTATCCCGGAGTTTCTGATCATCGTTCCATTGACCAAGCAGTGCTGGATTTTCCTTGTTCGCGTACACACTATCGACATAGCTCAAAAACGCTTTTCGTTCTTCAATGGTCCCATCCAACCATAAGTGAGCGAGCCCGGTCGCTTGACTATACCAAGCTCGGATGTCCGCCTCGCCTCGTAACTGTTTGCCATCGGCGGAGTGAAACTCGTCCCAAGGAACCCAGTATTTGTCGTGCAAACGGCGGTATCTTCCCGCTTGAAGTCGAGGCGCGTCCCAACCTCCAATATCCGTAATCAAGCTGCCTCCGCAGGCGCGAGTCGACATAGATTCCATGTACAACGCGACCCCCTCAACAACCCAGAAACCCAATCCGCGATCGGTATCTAAAGCGACCGGCTTGGTGCTCGCTTCGTAAAAGAATTGATGCGTTAGCTCATGCACCACCGTGCTCGGTGTCTTGGTTCCGTCCCAATAGAACAACGCAACTTTCTGATTTGGATCGTAGTAGCCAGTCGAAACGCCAATGTCGGGAACCGATCTCAGGGCTTTCATATAAGCCTCTCGGTTACGAAACAAAACCACAGAAAACTTGTGGTCTAGCCCTTCGGCATAATTTGGTGCAGAAACTCTTTCACCACCCCAAACTCCAAAGAAGACTTGCTTCCATACCGCAAACGACTGTTCGCATAAGATTGCAATCTCAGTGGCGGCCTTGACCTCCGCTTGAAAAGCAATTTCAAAATGTGGGGTCGTCACCAGGGAATAGGAACCCGCGGGCCACAACGTTTTGGGGTGATTTGCGAAGGCTTTTCTGATTTCGGGTGGTGATTTCAAGGCATCCGAGTGCGACCACAAAAGTTGCCCCGGTTTTCTCCTACTGGATTCGACTGGCAACACGGAGTTCAGGCCAGCTACCTGCCAACGCAACCGATAGCCAGCCTCAAAATCGCCATTTGTCTCCGCTTTATCAACGGCCTGATCCAACGCCTCAATAAGGGAATCGAACGACCTGACCAACTCAGTCCACGCCTCCTTAGAATCAAACAACTTCTTGATCTTCGCTGCATTGATTTTCGCAGCATCTGCCTGACGCGCCAACACGAATCGACGACGTTCCGACGGATTCAGTTCGAGCAACAAGCGCAACGCAGATAGCGTTTCAGTCATGAAAGGATCGGATGCACTCGAAGCTTGTTGAGAGACCTTGGCAAGACTTGCTTCCACCTTCCGGCTCGCAACTTGAATCGATTCACTTACATAATAGTCGTATGACTGCTGAGCTTGCGCAATGGACGCGGCCAAAAAAAGACCTGCACTCAATGCAACCATTGTGGAATTGCGGTTCATAAAATACTTTCACTTCCTGCCGCTCAATTTATGGTCTCTCGATCACCAACTGCGGGTACCGTTTCGGGTGCGGGAGCAGGTTTCGGTATCTCGATCGACCAACAGTTCACCTCCTTGTCAATCACCAAAACGACTCGCAAATTGCCGTCGTCGGGGAAAATTCCGGCGGAAACGATTCGTTTCCCCAGAGACATTTGGTCGGCAACCAACCCGTCCCCGGTTTGTAAATGCAGAACGCGGTTCGGAGCAGTCGAGAGCCAGTAAAACGATCCATCGACAAGTGTGGCCGCGGATAGGATTCGGCATTGTTCCGGCCGGACCGAAAGGGGATGGCGAAGAATTGGTTCAAAGAGCCGAGATTGCAAAATCGTGCCTGTCTCGCCACTGGGCAATTGTGCCAACCCTAGCATGACACCACGGTTGCGACTGTGTCCCCATACCCATGCACTTGCTTGCGGAATAAAGGGCAACTTTCTTACCTGGGATAGACTCGACTCGTCACTTGCTGCGAACGCCTTGGATCGCAAATCCTCAAGCTCCTCGATTTGACCATCGTTTTTGACAACGTGCCAAGAAAGACATTCACCTCGGTCATTAATGAACGGCACGATGGCAGCGATCGCCGCCGAATCCGCGCTAAAGCGTTTTTTAGATTGTGGGTCGAGAACTCTAAGTTTCATTGAGCTCGTTGCAATGGTCAGGGCTGGCTCGCTGTCCTTGACCGTCCATGCGAAAGCGACAGGCGATTCGTCTTCGTCTAGGTCGTATTGGGTTGCATCGACAGGATCCTCATTGTTAATAGCAGTTGGATCGATCAGCCAATACCTAGGCAATCCTTCGGGCACAATTGCAATCCAACGATGCGTCCATGGATCGGGCAAAACGTGGATGCGCTTGGCGTTGTCCGCTTGATCGATCGGAATGTTTGCGATCCATTTCTTGGCCCCGGAGTTGTCCACGCTGTAAACTCGTCCCAATTCATCCAGGACAGTCGCAATACGTTGACGCTTCGCATTGGGTGCAAAGAGCCCAAATCCCTCCTTTGCGTTTTCCAAGTTCGGATAGAAATGTTCACCACTGGCCGCGATGATGGTTTCGTCGAAAGCAACGTGCCAAGCTTCCTCGGATTTGTGATACGTGAACGGAAACGACTCAATAGGCGCAAGGCTCTCGGTTTGTGATTTGTCCACCATCGAGCGATGTAGTCTTGAATTGAATCTCGCTTCATCATGGATCGCGTTCTGCAGTCGACGCGATGCGAGGTCGACACCGAGTTGAAGATTTTCAACGACGTTGGGGATTAGGTCCAAATAGCCAAATTCGTCAAAGTGCTGGACGCGAACTTGCTTGTCAAGAACTACGACCGCAGGCTGACGCTCTATCGAAAATACTTTCTGAGTCAAGCCTTGCGTATCGATCGCCAATGGTAGGCTGCAGTTCCATTTTAGAAGTGAGGCCTGCATTTCCGATGCTTTGGCTTGCGTAACGAGGATGATTTCGGCTTTGTTGGGTGGGCGTTTGTCGAGTTCACGTTTAATGTCGAACAAGTACTTCACAAACTTTTCACCAATCTCGTCGTTGGTAACCCAGCACAATACGGTAATCCATTTGCTCCGCTGGGCGGAATCAAGGACTACTTTTCCGTCAGCTCCAAACAAGTCGAAGGCAGCGAGTTTTTTGCCGATAAGCGGAGGCGTGTTGCGCGGCGGCGCATCAATCAGTCGTCTGACGGGAATTTCATCGAGTTGATTAGGAATTCTCCAAACGGACCAGTCGACGTTCGGATTGGCCTTGGCTCCGAACAGTTCAACGGACAATTCGGCTTTCGTAGGATCAAAATCCGGAGGCAGGCCAGGGACCAAGAATTCGATTCCTTGAGTCGGCATTTCATATTTTCGGAGCACCTGTTTCTCTTGGTCGATCCAAAATACCCATTTCAATCCTTTTGAAATCACTTGAATGCGGTCGCACTTCGCAGAATCGAAGTCTTCTGGCGGAAGGATCGCTATTTTCGAATCTGGTTCCAACAAGTATGCCAGAGGTTTTTCATCGAACAGCAATTGCAATTGGATGGGCGAACCGATGACGGGATCATTCAACGAAGCCCCCAGATTGTCCACAATCAGCCAAGTCAAATCGATTGCGTCTGGCAGCGGTCGCACCAATCGCTGAGAACCAAACGGTTTGGAGTTCTCTTTGCCAACGATGGCTTCCCAAGTATTGGACTTGCTAGACCACATCGCCTGCAGGGTCCTGGATTGGATTGCAAGTTTGTAGG
>JANMLD010000324.1:0-8537 GCA_031372345.1 Pirellula sp. | reverse complement strand
CTTGAAGCTCCTTTTGAATGAATTTTTAGGCTCACTCCATTGGAGCTTTAAGCTGGGCTTCTCAACAAACGAATTTCCAGAATTTGCCAACAAGTGAGAAGCTAGCATTCAGATGTCGGCCCGGCTAAAGATCGAGGCCGGATTATGGACCCGTGAACAATGCCACGGTAGGTTTCTTCAATAGCCATTAGTTCGACTCCTATTTGGATAACTCGATAAAAGGGACGACTACTTCCAGCAGCGACAATCCGCCATGAGGCAGCACCCGATACTTGGCGGAGAATTGGGAGTCGCCACTTAAAACGTATTGAATAACCTTGGCCAAATATTATTATTCTTGGTATCTCTTCTGCAACGACTGCAAACGACTTTATCATGTCGAAGCAGCTAAATCTTTCGCAAAAGTTCCGAATCGACCACTCCCCTTTCTTAAGAGATTGACCGAGTTATTTCGACACTTCTCGGCGAACACCACCACTTTTTGCATTCAACCACACCTCCAAATCTGGCACCAAGTTCTGGATTTTTGCTAGCCGCGATGGATTCTCATTGCTATTGATTCCAAACGGGCGTTTGGCCTATCGTAAGCATTGGCGGGGGTCGCGCGCTTATTTTATCCGCCAAATACAAAAACATGCATGTTCGAAAAATTCGAAGTTGCGAGCATCGCTCATTTTCCAAGGATGGAAAACGACAATGGAAAAGAATCCGAAATTGACCGCACGATTACCTCGGTTCCGCTTTGGTAAGCGATGGCTCGTTCTGCCCCTGCTGTCAGCCGCATTTCTTAATTTCCCATCCCATTTGCTAGCGCAAACGAAACCCAGCAAAGCTAGCATACCACCCTCACCCACGGCAAAGACCGAACGAGAGTGGATTTGGGTTGCAGATTCTCAAAGCGATTCACGAAGTGGCGATGCTTATTTTCGACGGGTCATGGACCTACCTGAAATCGAAAAAGCGTTCGTCGAATTCGAGGCGGACGAATCCTGTGAAGTGTTTGTAAACGGTAGGCGAGTTGGAACGAGCAAGGCCGCCCGAACAGTCGAAAGAGTGGATGTTTCGACCGCAGTTCGACCAGGCAAGAACATTATCGCGATTCGCGCGAGTAACCGGCAAAGCGATGGGGCGGGGCTGAAAGTCGGCTTCATGTTCAAGCCAACGGATGCCAAATGGCGGATTGTAGTTAGCGACGCTGAGTGGAAATCCAGCAAAACTTCGTCCCAAAACTGGCAATTGGTACGATTCGATGACAGCAAATGGTTTCCCGCCATCTCCATCGATAACAACAACAACAAAGTAGTCGTGAAGTCGGAAACCACCAAAGTCAAAACAACTCCGGTCGTGGTTTCGCTTGGCGACTACGATTCGACAAAAAGCACACCACCCCCTGAGAGATTCACGACCAAACCTGGCTTTGTGGTGGACGAAGTGATGGATAACGCGTCCATCGGTTCAATTATCGCGATGGCATTCAATGAATTTGGGCATATTGTGGCATCCCAAGAGGGTGGTCCGTTGCTTCTGATCTACGATGCAGACAAAGATGGCACACCAGAAAAGAGTCGAATCTACTGCGACCTAGTCAAGAACATTCAGGGCATTTTGCCACTCAACGGGGACGTATACGTGACCGGTGATGGACGTGAGGGTTCGGGTCTTTATCGACTTGTGGACGAAGACCGCAACGGTGAGCTTGAGAAATCCGAGCTCTTGCTTAAGTTCCAGGGGGTCCCGGGAGAGCATGGACCACATCAAATCGCCTTCGGTCCTGATGGTTGTATCTACATCGTGGTTGGAAATCACTCGAGACTTAGCACACCCATCGATGAGAGCAGTTCGTATCGATTGACTTACGAAGGCGATCTGGTTCAACCTCGTTTCGAAGATCCAGGTGGGCATGCCGAGGGGGTCAAGGCGCCAGGTGGTACCGTGGTCCGACTGGAGTTGGCGAGCAAGAAGGTCCAGGTGGTTGCCGGCGGTCTCCGCAACGCTTATGACCTGGCATTCCATCCCAACGGTTCTTTGTTCGTACATGACAGCGATATGGAAGCGGACATCGGTGCGATCTGGCATCGACCGACCGGACTGTTTCGCATTGCCGAAGGTGGCGAATACGGATGGCGCAGTGGTTGGGCAAACTGGCCAGAATACTATTTGGATCGACTACCATCGCTGGCCACCTCCGGTCGTGGCTCTCCAACAGGCATGGCCATCTACTCGCATTTCAAGTTTCCGGCGAAATACCATCGTACGTTGTTCATGGCAGACTGGTCGGAAGGACGCATCTTGTGCATGAACGTCGATTCGTCGGACAAATCCAAAAGCAAGATGGAGGACTTCGTCACTGGAACCCCGATGAACGTTACCGACCTGGAGGTCGGCCCGGATGGTTGGCTTTACTTCAGCACCGGTGGGCGCGGAACCGACGGCGGCATCTACCGAGTCCGATGGACCGGCGAAATCCCTGCTCAAGCCATGGACTTGGGGAGCGGGATCACCAAGGCAATACGCCAACCTCAAATCTACTCAGCCTATGGTCGCCAAGCGGCCGCGGTCCTTAAGAAAGAAATGGGAACAGAATGGGCCGAACAAATTGCTGGCGTCGCGTACAGCAGTGAAAACCCAGCCCGATACAGAATGCAGGCCCTGGACCTAATGCAATTGTTAGGTCCCATCCCTACGACCGACATGCTTATTGAGTTGAGCAACAGTTCGAGCGAACAGGTGCAGGTCAAGTGCGCTCGGATGCTGGCACTTCGCAGTCTCGATAGTGAAGCGCAGGACCAGTTGCGAAAACTGCTGCGCGATGACGATAGTTCGGTTCGCATTGCAGCCTGCGAGTCGATCCTGAGGCTTGGTGTGATTTGCGAACCGTCCGAATTGAAAGCCCTGTTGCAAAGCGCCAGCCGCGAAGAACGCTTCGCAGCCCGACGAGCATTGGCACTGGTGCCGAGCGATCAATGGCGAGAAAGTTTTCTGACGGATACTGCCAACCGTTTGGTGATCCAGGCAGGATTGACGTTGGTTGCAACGGACCCCAGTCATTCGAATGCAGCGCAGGTTATCGACAACCTTTTGAGATTATCACAAGGCTTCGTGAGCGACGCGGATTTCGTAGACCTTCTCCGTGTTTTGCAAATTGCGCTCCATCTCAATCCGATTGAAGCCTCGAATCTACCGATCCTAAAGGCTCTGGTCGAAAAAGAATTCCCAGCCGGGAATTCCGCCATCAATTGCGAACTCGTTCGCCTTGCCACTTACATGCAATGCGACATCGTCCCGCAAGCGATCAAATTCCTTCAGTCGGACGTTGCCATGCCAGAACGCATGCTCATCTCCATGCATCTGCCACTGATAAAGCACGAATGGACCTCCGTTGAACGTATGACCGTTCTGCAATTCTTGGAGACTGCCCAAAAGGCCAAGAGCGGAAGTTCATACCAGCTCTATGTCATGAAGACATCTCAAGCGTTAGCCGGTTTCCTGACGGAGTCCGAGGCGCTTCGCATCTTGGAATTGGGAGAGCAATATCCCAACGCAGCCTTGACAGCTCTGTTCCGAACCCCTGAGCAATTGACAACCGAGCAGATACAGACCTTGGTTCAGCTTGACAAAACGATCGATAAGGGCGGTTTGGAGGAGGACGTTTTCAAGCGGCTTAAGACAGGCATCACTGCGGTCTTGTCAAACCAACACGATGACTCTGCGCTCGAACACTTGCGAGACCGCTGGCGCAAAAGCCCTGACCGCCGTGCCACCATTGCCTTGGCATTTGCCCAGCGACCTGACGAACGCAATTGGGACTATTTGGTTCGGTCTATGTCGCTCTTGGATTCCTTTGCGGTTGCCGACGTGTGCGATTGCTTACGCAAGATCGATGTGGCTACCGAAGATCCCGAAGCATTGAGACAAACCATTCTCCAGGGTTGTAAACTATTTGAGGCGGGACAAGACCCGAAGCCTACCATCCAACTCCTGGAGTACTGGACCGGCGAAAGCAAAGAGAAGCCAGCGGACAAAAAGCAGTCGCCAATGGCCGCTTGGCAAAAATGGTATGAAATGCGTTTTCCCGATTTGCCTCCAGCTGTCTTGGCTACGTCCACCGAGCAGCCACGCTGGTCACTTGGTTTCTTGGAACAGTTCTTGTCCGGCGACCAAGGTAAATACGGAGATAGAACCAACGGGGCCCAAATTTTCGCAAAAGCTCAGTGCAGTTCGTGCCACAAGATGGACACCCTAGGCAACGGTTTTGGTCCCGATCTCACCAGCGTCACCCGGCGATTTACACGCTCCGAGTTCTTGGAATCCGTGCTCTTTCCATCGCATATCATCAGCGATCAATACGCTTCCAAAAAAGTACTCACGACGACGGGTCAGGTGTTTACGGGGATTGTGATTCCAACGAAACAAGGCTTAACGGTTCGAACCAAGGAAAACAAAGAACTGCTCATTGCCAAGTCGGACATCGATGAAGTATTGCCAAGCAAAGTATCTGCGATGCCAGCTGGCCTGTTGGACACATTAACTCCATCCGAGATTCGCGATCTGCTGTGCTTCATTGGATACCTTCCGCAGGAAAACGTGGCGGAAGAGAAACCGGTTACGTTACGACGGTGAAGGCGGTAACGACAGTTCAGTGAAGTGCGAAATGCGGAAGTCTGTTTTCAGCACATTCGCTGGTTGCAATTGGTTGGAGAGTGAACATCCACGCCCGGTCCGAATACGAAGACCGCTCAAGAAATATCGGCAGTTTCTGGCAATTCCAATTTAATGTGAGCCGCTATTGGGCAGTTCCATTTGCCGCTTAACAAACTGGCCCAACAGAGGCACTGCGAAGACGTATTTACCATGTCGGTTCTTGTAGACAAGTCCGGCTTCGCTCAGCTTGCTAAACATTTGGCTTATCTGGCTTGGGCTAATTCGTTTTTTCAAAATCTTTGCGGACATTTCAGATACCTCTTGAACTGTAAACTCGCCATCGCAGTTTTCGAGCGAAGCGACGACCCACAACAGTTCTCGTTGACGATCGGTTGCCCGAGACCATCGCCCCATAAAGAAATCCGAATCGAGTTTCCTTGCAGCTTCCGTTACAGGCACACCTTTTCCATTTTGTAGATATGCGTCAAACAACTCGCGGCAAATGAACTGAATGAAGTAAGGATACCCGCCCGAAGCAGCTACGATCGCATCGATTCCCACATCCGAAAAATGGACCGGACATTTTGAGTCGCTGATAGGCTTCTTGATTGCATCACGCGAGTCTTGATCCTTGAGCCGATCAAGAGTCAACACATGAAACATTCGCTCTGAAAAAGTACGTGAATCCACTAGCTTTGGAAACAGAGTCGGAAGTCCGACTAGGCACAACATGAATCTTATACCCTTTTTTTGGATTGACTGAAAAACGTCGAGCATCGTCGAAAGAGGATATTGCTCCTTTGCTGCGTGGTCTGACATGTTTTGCGCCTCATCGTATGCGAACACGACCCCTTTGAAACCGCAGGCATCAACAGCCTTCCACACTACCTCCAAAACTGCTTTGATCTTGTCCGACGAAAGCCCTGGTGTGCCATTGAAAATCTGGGTAAGTGTTTCGAAATTAAGTGTTATCTCTTCTTCGTTGGGTCGACTTGGCAGGAAACCCATTGAGCCGGGCAGTTCCCGTTTTCCAATCACGATGGAAGATGTGACCAACGCAAGATCTGACATCATTCGTGTCGCAATATTGGATTCGCTAAGGCTTGCCGCCTCAGAGAGGTCCGTCCCAACCCAAAGCCATTTCTCGCGAATTGCGATTGGCTTTAGTGTTTCCAAGAGGACGGTCTTCCCGACACCTCGCAACCCAGTTAGGATCAGATTCTCAAAGATCGTATTTTGTTCAAGCAGTCGTAAGAACTCAGTCTTTTCGTGTTCGCGACCGGCGAGATATGTGGGCATGTGACCCGCGCCTGGTCGGTACGGATTGATGAATTTGCTTGCTGTTGCCATTTTTACACCCTTTTAATAACTGACTAAATTTAGCACAAAGACTAAATTTACGAACTCTCATCCTTGTTGTAAAGAGGATTTGTGCCTCGGAGCTCTTTTTCGTCTAAAAGGGAACCGTTAGCCTGGGCTTAGTTTTGTAGACGGAACGCGGGCTTGATCAGCCAGTTTGCCGTAAGTCTTTGCGTCTTAGGGATTTCCTTGTTTAGAAGCAAATCCGAAACCAACGCTCCCACCTCCTAAGGGTGTTATGGTGTTGGCTCCTCCCATTTTTCCGTAGTTGCTGTACCGCCAACGGCGTTTTTCGACCGTTCCACAATTGCATGGTTAGTTTGAGCTAGACGCTGGCGGGCCAAGATCACTTGCGAGCTCGCGGCCCGATGGGCACGCGGTTAAACAAAACTTATGTGGGGTGCTTAGCATGGGCTTGACACCACTCTATTCTTTATAGACCGTCGCGTTCTTATCACCTGCCGACATCAAGTACGCAATCAAGTCTTTCAGTTCGTCCTCGTTGAGTCCGTCGATCAAGTCGAGCGGCATTTGCGAAATCTTTGAAGAAACGATACTCTCCACCTCCGATTTCTTGACGACCACCGGCTTGGCATCCACATCCACTGTATAGACATAGTATTCGTCGCCAATCTCAACCGCACGCCCTACAAGCACTTTGCCATCGCTGGTCAATAGTTGTTGTGAGCCATACTGATCCGAAATGACTTTGCTGGGTTCGATGATCGCGGTCAGCATGTCTTCTAGTGAGTACTTTTTTCCTGCGGTCGACAAATCCGGTCCCAGGGCTCCCCCTTCGCCAGCGATTCGGTGACACTTCGCACACGAAGTGGCATGATAGAGATTCTTACCTACTTCGAAGTTGCGTTTGCTTGGTTTATTGCCAACCGAGGCAACGGCTACCGACGTTGTCCATTTGCGTCCAGGTCCCACGGGAGGCGTCGACTTGATCGGTGCGGAAACCAAGGAAACGTTGGCAAGCGGTTCCAATACTATCAATTCCGCTTGCGTGCAACTGGCCAGTGAATCTTCTCGGAATTGCATTAGAAACTTGGCGTAACTATTGCCCCCGGGCTTCTTGGCTGCTTCGATGAAGAACTCGAGGTACTTCCGGCGCTGGGACATGGTCCAGCCGGACTTCACGTTGCGCAACATGAATGCAAAATGAATCGCTCGCGAAGGAGGCATATTGGCCAGCATGCTACCAACTGTGCCACCGTAACCCGCGTTGCGTGAAACCAGATACCCCCAGTCAGGAATCGGCTCGGGGCCAAGGTTGTCCATAAGTGCCAGCGTTTTTGCAATCACGGTAGGAGAACGCAAATAGACTAGCAGTTGCACTAACTCTGCGTTCAAGTTGTAAGACGGGGTGGGGTAGTTTGCGTCCAATACGCTAACGAGTCTGTCTCGCCACTCTGCGGACGGTTCGCCATGCCGCGCAAACGCAATCTCCAAAGTGCGTAGTCCAAACAGCTGCTCAGGTTCATTCAAGGAGTCAAGCTTGAGGGTCGCCAGCTTCTCGAGCAACGGTCCTAGATCCTTCGCAGTACCTTGATGCGCAACGGCCATCATCGCATTGAGAATGGCTTTTGGCTCCGTTGTAGCGAAGGCCGAATCTCGCCACTTAGCGAACGGCTGATTCTCCAACGCCACGCGAGCCGCGTAGCGAATGAAGCGATCCTCATGGCCGAGATTGGCCAGAATGAGATTCAAATCGCCATCGGTCTTCCCGTGAAAGGCTTCGAGGCGACGGCGGAGTGCTCTGAGATCGGCGCCACGAGGTTCGGTGACCGTCGCCGGTGCCGTGGATTCTGTTCCTTCGTAACTCACACGGTAAAGAGCGGATTGGGTACCGCGGCCTCCGGCCGCAAAGTACAGTGCTCCATCTTGCCCGACGATTGCATCGGTAACAGGTAGTGGGGAGCCCGTAACGAAGTCTGACTTCTTTCCAGTGTAACTCGAGCCTTCTGGCGTGAGCTCGACGGAGTAAATCGTACTATATGTCCAATCCAGAATAAAAAGTGCACGTTGGTAGTTGGCTGGAAATTTGGCGCCAGTCCCGAACACCACTCCGGTTGGCGAGCCGGGCCCAATCTCAACGACTGGCGGCAAGGAATCCTCGTAATAGGTTGGCCACTTCCCCGTCCCGCTTCTCCATCCAAATTCGCTGCCGCTAGTAGCATGACACACACGCGTGGGCCGGTACCAAGGCGAACCGAAATCCCATTCCATGTCGGCATCGTACGTAAACAAATCCCCGTCTGGATTGAATGCGATGTCATATTGATTGCGATATCCCATGCTGTAGACGTTCCACTCCTTACCGCTTGGGTCAACATTGCAGATCCAGCCTCCCGGCGCTAGAATTCCAGCGGCGTGGCCGTTGGCATCCCATCGGCGCGGTAAAAGATGGTCCTCATTCCAATTCTGTGGGATGCGGCTGCCGGCTACTTTGCTTGGAAGTTTCGTATGGTTTCCAGCGATAACAAAAAGGGACTTTTGATCTGGGCTAAGGATCACAGCATGAGGTCCATGTT
>JANMLD010000301.1:0-73693 GCA_031372345.1 Pirellula sp. | reverse complement strand
AGTTTCTTGAAGCTCACCTAGAAAAGTCGCCAGCGCTGCCTTTCGCTCAAACATCCTCGAGTCGAGCATTACTTTGTACTCGCGTGACGTTGGTACGCTCGTTTCAGGGTTGTCCTTCATTGCTGTTTTCCTAGGGGAGAGACTCGCGCAAAAGCAGAACGCCATAAAAGGGACATGCTGAATATAATACTGGCTGTTGCACTTTTCAACTAGAATTCCTATTTTCAATGGCTGGCTCAGCCATAGGTCTCGTCCGCTCCGAACTCGTCTCCGACGGACGCCGTTTTGGCGTCCTAATGCGCGGTTCAACCCATCAATTCGAGCACTCCCCACCTACCTCGAAGAGGAAAACTCAACAAATGGGAAGTGGCTTGATAGAGCACCGCAGCAGCGTCGAGCGAGAACTCGATTTTCTCTCTCTCGTGGACGTATTCCGGCTTCCGTTGCGACGCCGCATCCCTGCCCAATTGCGAAAAAACCCCGTTTCAACTTTGGTTTTCGATCGCTTGATTTACACTGACTACGTTACGCTCAAGGACATCCGTCGACGGAGCGACGGATCTACGGGTTGGGCGAAAGAGCATCCAAAGGGCCGCGAGGCAGCAGATGGCGGACAGGCTCACCGTCGCAATCATGACACTCTGTTGAATGGACTCAGATAACTCCGCGAATTTGATCACCATGCGATATAGATTGATGCTGCTGTTGATGAAGATATGAGCCCCAATCGTCGGCCAGATGGAACCCGTCTTCCATGCCACGATCCCCAAGTAAAGCCCGATGAAAGTTGCCATGACTACGGCTGCGGGCATCACATGCGCCAGACCGAACAGTATGGAGGTGACACCAATCCCTGTGATGGGGCCAAAGCGACTGACGAACCGGCTTTGTATGTATCCGCGGAAGAGCATCTCTTCCGCAAAGCCAGGGATTAGTCCGATGAGGATGACGAACAAAATCCACCATCCAAAAGTCAGATTCTGTATGGCTTCACCCGCGGTCGCATCGATCGGGATATTTGGCCATAATTTCACAAGGCCTTCCGCCATGCCGATGCCGATAGCGGTTGGAAACAAGGAACCGAAGATGAGCAACGCACAGAACCAAAGCGGTTGTTTGACAGGAACGAACCGGAGTCGCAGGCCCCATGGAACAGGAGAAAACCAAGCTGCCAAAGCCGCAGCCAAGCCGAATGTTCCCGGTCCAACGATGATCAACAGGATGAACATCGAGGGCGTGGCTAGGAATGGTTGAATGGCTGTGGCTAATTTGTCCAGCGGTGTTCCGTGTGTTATCAACCAAATCACCGCCCCGATCCCTAGTGCGATTTGCGTGAAAAGCACCAGGGCAAGTGTGGCACCTATGGTGGCAAACACGGTCCAAACTCTGTGGCTCGTCTCTGGCCAAGGTGCAATCGGAGTCTCTGTAGGCTGATCGTCCATCATGTCTGTCACATGCTCCCAGATTTTGGTGAAATCTTGCCGTGTTTCCGATGTGGCGTTCGATCCGACTAATCGCAATCATACTCTTTCCTATGAGCTTGGGTCCAATTAGTTCATCAATCCCATTTTAAAGCTCTCAGAAGTGCCAAACGGATCGGAGACCCCGCAATTCGGAAAAATCAAACGAAAGCCTGGGGACTTGCATCCAGTCCGCCGGGCAGTTACCTTTCGCTATTAGTTGGATGTGATGAAAGAGTTTCGTTTCAATCTTGATTCTACGAAAGCTAAGGATTAGTCATGCCCCAAGGTAAAGCAATTTTTATTGGACTGAATCAGACAGGACTGATTGCATTCATTCTGCTGCTGTTTATTTGTTTGCCTCTCTGCTGGATTCCATTTTTGATCGATTCATGCAAAGGATTTGAGGAGTGAACTCACTCCTCAAAACATCTTTGCGATGTTTTGCCGTAGCCATGATGTCGGTCTATGCAGCGTGGCAAGTGTATTGGCTCAGCATGGGCCAATTGCCCCCCGCTCTTTTCCTTGCGGTCACCGGGTTGCCAGCTCCGACAACCGGGGGGACTCGTAGCCTAGGCTGTCTGCTTCGTGGCGATTTGCTTGGGTCATTGCATCACAACGCGATGACGATTCCGATAACACTTATGGCGATTGGATGTGCGGTTTGGGTAATGGCTCAGGCCTATTACCTCCGCCAAGTTCGCTTGCCGCGAGGTATAGGGTTGGCTTGGGCTGTACTTTTGACACTGGCTTGGTCGATCAAACTCCTTCAGGTGGTGTTCAGCTCTTGAGCGATCGAAGCCCAAGAAGGCTACGGCTCAATTCCCGATTCGTGTAGGTCCAGGGCCGCTCTCACTCTGCTCGCAAAAACTTTCGGCGAAAAAGGTTTTTGCAGAAAATTCCTGTTGTCAACCAACAGTCGGTCTCGCGTTTCCTGATCAAAAATGTAGCCTGATATAAACAGTATGCGAATATCCGATTGAAGTCCTCGGATATGTTCGGCAAGGACCACACCACTTATGTCAGGCATTACCAGATCGGAGATGAGCATGTGAATCCCATCCTTGTGTTCCAGGTATTTCTTCAAGGCATGTTGTCCATTTTTCGCTTCGACAACTTTGTATCCGCACTCGGTCAAGATAGTGCGGGCCAATTGCCGTACGGATTCGTCGTCTTCCACTAGCAGGATGGTTTCCGTCCCGTTCATCGGCCGCTCTGTCTCGGACGATTCTCGGGCTACTGCTTTGGTTTTGACGACGTGAGGGAAGTAAATATGAAATACGGTCCCCACACCGACGGTACTCGAAACCCGAATAAAGCCGCCGGACCGACCGACTATGCCATGTACAATGGCAAGCCCTAATCCCGTTCCCTTTCCAACAGGCTTGGTGGTGAAGAAGGGTTCAAAAATCTTTTGCTGAATTGCTTCCGTCATACCGGACCCGGAGTCCGATACAGTTAGCATGACGTATTCGCCAGGTTCAATGCATGAGCTTCCGAGGATCTCGACAGCACCAACTACAACGTTTTGAGTTTGGATGCCAAGTCGACCTCCATTCGGCATCGCATCCCTTGCATTGATAGAGAGGTTCAGCAAGAGTTGAGACATTTCACTTCGGTCCACCCAAACTGGATACAAAATCGGATCGAGAGTGAGTGAGATTTCTAAGTCTTCGCCGATCGTTCGATGCAATAGTTTTTGGGTTTCGGAAATCACGTCATTTAGATTAACTGTCTCTGGCGATCGCATTTGTTGACGACTAAAGGCGAGCAACCGTCGAGTGAGATCTGCAGCTCGCTCCGCAGCATTTCCGATCTCAATGGCGAACGACTGTACTGGGTTAGGGAGAGTACTGGACTGGAGCAATAATCCGGTATACCCGCTGATAACGGTCAGCAGATTATTAAAATCATGCGCAATCCCACCGGCCAATTGGCCGACAGCCTCCATTTTCTGCGAATGTCTAAGTTGCTCCTCGGCATTGCGACGGGCTGTAATGTCAATTACCACCACAACGACATTGGTTACGCGCAAGCCCTCCATGACAGGCTCGTAGTTGATTACATAGTGGCAAGAGCCATCTGGTTTTGGTAGGCACAATTCATAATCGACTCGATTGCCCGCAAATGCGCTCTCCAGGCTTGGTCGAATCCGTTCTTCGTGAAGTTTAGGAAGCAAGTTACCGAAGTGCTTTCCGACCAAGTCCTCAATGGACAAGTTAAAGGTTTCGGCAAACGCTGCATTCGCGAAGACAAGACAATGGTCCATATTGACGACGCCAAGTCCAACCCGCGCGCGGCCAGTAACGATGCGCAAACACTCTTCACTTTGACGCAAGGCCGCCTCAGCCTGCTTTCGATCGAATCGCAATTTCTGCTCTGATAAGGCACGCTCGACCGCCGACCCCAATCGCGAAAGCCGGTCCTTCATCAAGTAATCGGCGGCACCTTGTTTGATGGAGGCAACCGCTGCGTCTTCTCCTATCGTTCCGGAGATCAGAATGAACGGAATTTCCAGCCTACGATCGAGCAGAAGCGAAAGCGCGCTCAACCCGTCAAATTGTGGCAGAGAATAGTCTGCAAAAATCAGATCGGGCATGGTCTCTAACCCCGCATGAAATTCAGCCTCAGTCGACACTCGCAAGTATTGTGAGTCAAAGCCGAATCGACGTAGTTCTCGGATAACGAGTTCCGCCTCGCTAGCGCTATCCTCAAGGTAAAGAATCCGAAGGAGTTTACTCATACATTGCCTTGATTTCCTAACTATTCGGCCCTATGTTGACCACCAACCAGTAGTAACCCAAGTCAGCCACGATCGCAGAAAAAGCGTCGAATTCCAACGGTTTTACAATGTAGCTGTTTACCCCCAACTCGTAGCTTTCAATGATGTCGTTCTGTTCATGCGAGGACGTCATCACCACCACTGGCAGATGTCGCGTTCGTTCGTTCGCCCGGATGGCGCGCAAAACCTCGAGGCCGTCCACTCTCGGCATCTTCAAATCCAGGAGCACGATTTTAGGTTGTCGATTGGTATCGCGGCCCGCATAAACTCCTTCACCAAAAAGCCAGTCCAATGCCTCCTGGCCGTCTTTGACGTGGATTAAGCGATTGGCCAAATTCCGTTTTCGCAATGCATGCAAAGTTAGTTCTGCGTCCTGCGGGCTGTCCTCGACCAAAAGGATTTCGACTTCGTTTGGGTTTGTCATTGGCGCGACTTTTTTACAGATGGAAGGGTAAAACCAAATGTGGCACCAGCATTGAGCTTACCCTTGGCATGGACACAACCGCCGTGACGTTGGACGATACGCTGAACTAGCGCCAGACCGATGCCGGTTCCCTCATATTCCTCGACGGAGTGCAGTCGCTGAAACACACCAAATAGCTTTTGACTGTATTTTTCGTCAAAACCTGCACCATTGTCTCTGACAAAATAGGTCGTTCCCTCGGTATCACGGGTGAAGCCCACTTCGATAATCGGCTCCTTGCTGTTCCGACAAAACTTGACCGCATTGTCAATCAGATTGACAAAGACCTGCCGCAACATTTGCGGGTCTCCCATAGCTGAAGGCAATGGGCCGATTTCAAAGCTTGGTAAGGTCCCAGTAATCGAGCTCGTCACGCTCTCAAAAGCGGCGCGGGCTAGGTCGGTCATGTTAATCGGCATGTTCTCAAGATGCTGGCGGCTCATGCGTGAAAACGTCAAAAGGTCGTCAATAAGGCGGCCCATGCGTTTGGCCTCGCTTCTCGCTACACCAATCAGCCGATTGCCTTCTGTATCGAGCTGCGCGCCGTAGTCCTCCAGAAGTATTCGCAAATACCCATCCACTCCGCGCAACGGCGCACGCAGGTCGTGCGAAACGGAATAGCTAAAGGACTCCAGCTCCTTATTGGCCATTTCCAACTGAGCCGTGCGATCGAAGACCCGTTCCTCTAGTTCGGCATTGAGTCGCCTGACGCTACTTTCCGACTGCTTGCGCTGGGTGATATCTCGAGTGATTCCGAGCATCTTCGTGATCCGTCCGTCTGCATCCGGCAACGGGGCAGCGTGGGTCTCAAGCCAGCGCCGCTTGCCACGAAGGCCGGTAAGCTCGAATTCAAGCAACCCGACACTGCCGCGAATGGCGTCCTGGTGCAGCGTTTCGAAACCCATCCGGTACTGGGGAAGGATGAATTCGATAAGTCCACGCGATTGCGCTTCTTCGATCGAGTTTGCTTCCAACATGACAAGACCTGCAGGATTCATTTCCAGCAGCTTTCCATTGGCGTCAACCACTTTTACGCACTCCGGCTCTGCCTCAACAATGGCCTTGTATCGCGCCTCGCTTTCACGCAAAGCCAACTCTGTCTCTTTACGCATCGTGATATCCTCCACAATGGCCATGCAGTTAAGTGGCTTTGTCCCAGCAGGGCCTAGTCCCGCAACATTCAAGTTTACCCAAACCGTCGCACCATTCTTCCGCACGTACCGTTTCTCGATCGTGAACGATTGAATCTCCCCAGCAGCAAGCTTTTTCATTTCCGCGAGATCCATGCTTAGGTCATCTGGATGAGTGAAATCCTTGAAGGTCAGATTCTGCAATTCCGCAATCGAGTAACCTAAGATGTCGGCATAGCGTTGGTTCACGCTAACAAAGCGAGCTCCGTCGATCTCCCCCTCGGCAATTCCCAACGGGGCTTGCTCGACAATCGCTCTAAAGCGTTCCTCACTCTCCTTAAGTGCCTTTTCGGCTCGCTTGCGCGGGGTGATGTCTTCGACCACCGAGATAAAATACAATGGTGAGCCTGTTTGCTCCCGGACAAGTGAAACCGTCAAATTGACCCAAACAAGGTCGCCATCCCTTCGGCGATAGCGTTTCTCAATTGTGTACGTCTGAATTTCACCGGCAAGCAATTGACGTACGTAATTCAAGTCCTTTTCCAGGTCCTCTGGATGTGTGATATCCTGTAAAGTCTTCGTCACTAGTTCGTCGCGAGAATAGCCAACAATGGCGCACAACCGTTGATTCACATCCAGCCAGTACCCCTCTGGACTGAGACGAGCGACGCCGACAGCCGCTTGCTCGAAGATGGCGAGGAAACGATCATCCAGTTCACGCTGCTTCGGACCGATCCGTTGACTCAATCCAGGGGCGTCGAGCAGGTGTTCGTTTGAATTCACGCTGCGGATTCCGTTTCTTTGGTCATCGTCGGCAATACTCGAGAGTGGGCGTAGGGGATGGATATCAAAACCCAGCGAGGATTATATCCAGTTTCTTTACCCTCGACCAATATAAATTGCAATCCATTTCGGATCGAACATCGCCGAACCAGAGCTGTGCTGAGGCGAAGCCCTTATGTCACCAAGTTGTGTTTCATACCCCTTTTTCTTCTTTGCCGTTCCTCACCAATCGTTCGACGACTGCAAAAAAATCTTGCATTGCGAAAGGTTTGGGAATCAGCTCCCTGACGCCTTCTGCCACCGCACCGGTTCGCAACTCATCGTCAATGTAGCCAGAGGTGACGGCCACCGGCAGGTCAGGCCGGATCGCACGAATTTCACGAGCAACTTCCAACCCCTGCATGCCCGGCATATTATAATCCGTGACCACCACGTCGAAGGAGGCTGGATCGGCACTAATCGCCTCGAGCGCTTGACGCTGATCCGTATAGGCATCGACGCGGTAACCGCGCAGTTGAAGCAGCTGCTTAACCATACGGGTTACCGATTCATCGTCATCCAAGAAGAGAACATGCGAGGCGGCGCCTTTGTCCTTCGATGCGGAGCTGAGCACAGGGATGAGATTGACTCCGGTTGAACCAGCCGGCGCTGGAGCGATTGGCAGATAGACCGTAAAAGTCGATCCGCGGCCCAGTTTGCTTTCAACCTCAATCGCGCCTTTGTGCCCTTGCACGATGCCATGCACCACCGATAGACCTAAACCGGTACCTTCGCCCACCGGCTTGGTTGTGAAAAACGGCTCGAAAATCCTCTTCATCGTGCTGGCGTCTATGCCTGGACCATTGTCGATGACCGTAAGCCGTACGATACGCTGAGATCGCTCTGCGTGCAGTGTATTAAGCACCGGATGCGCTTGCAAAAATCCTGCATCGCATAGCACGGTATCCAGTTGGACAGCGATCTGACCAGGTCCGACGAGAATAGCTTGCATCGCATTCGTAACGAGATTGATCACCACCTGTTCCAATTGCGTTGCATCGGCCCGGACAAGTGGCATGTCGGCTTCGCATTTGAACGAGAGGGTTAAACGGGCTGGCAGACCAGCTCGCAACAGGCGTAAGGAACCTGCAACTACCGGTTCAATGGCTATCCACTTGAGTTCCGTTGGCTGTCGACGGCTGAAAGAAAGGATTTGCTGTACCAGGTCACGCGCTCGCGACCCGGCCTTGCGGATCTCCTCGAGCCTTTCCAGTTTCAAGTAGCTCGTGCTCATCACGTCGAGGCGGATCAGTTCCACGTTTCCGAGGATCGCCGCGAGGATGTTGTTGAAATCGTGCGCGATGCCACCGGCCAGCACGCCGAGGCTCTCGAGCTTTTGCGCCTCCTGCATATTCCGTTCAAGCTGCTCACGCTGGATTTGATGCTGTCTGCGTTCGGTAATATCGCGCACGCTTGCTTGAAGCAGCACCTCCTCTCCTACATCCACAACATCCAAACTCACTTCGGCAAGGAATGGAGTACCGTCGATTTTCGAGTGTGTCCATTCGAAGTACTGTGGTTTCCCGGCATAGGCGGCATTGATTTTTTCGATCACGAACTCGTACGATTTACGGCCATTGGGTTGGCGTGGCGGCGAGAAATCGTAGGGCGGATGCCCAACGATCTGGTCGCGCGTTGAACAGCCAAACATCTCAAGGGTGCGAACATTGCAGTCGATGAACTTGTCACCCCGTACCAGGATGATGGCATCGCTCGCATTTTCAAAGAGCATGCGAAATTTCTTTTCGCTGCCACGAAGGGCTGCCTCCACGTAACTTCGCTCAATGGCAATCCGCGTTACATGAACCGCCCTGGAGATCAATTCCGATTCTGTTTGAATCGGATGACGGGGACTATGATAGTAAATAGCGAAGGTACCCAAGAGTTTCCCTTCGCCACCGCAAATCGGCGTGGACCAACAGGCGTGAAGATTGTGCGATAAAGCCAGTTCGCGGTAATCGTCCCAAAGCGGGTCGACGCTGATATCCGAAACAATCACTTGCCGCCCGGTAAACGCTGCCGTGCCGCAGGAGCCGACCATCGGACCGATCATCACGCCGTCGATGAGGTCGTTGTACGTTGCCGGTAGACTAGGCGCTGCACCATGCCTAAGGCAATTGCCATTTGCGTCCAACAAAAGGACGGAACAGACCGCACCCTGCAATTGGTTTTCTAAGCCGAGCATTAACTGGCTTAGCAGGTCATGCAATGAGGCAGCGCTGCCGACCATTTCCAAGGCCTCTTTTTCCCAGGCTAACAGTTGCAACGCATGGCGCCGTTCGGTGATATCCGTTGCCATCGCCAACGCGCCGACATAAATACCGCTGGCATTGAAGATCGGGTTGGTCGAGAGGAATGTCCACAGCTCAGAACCGTTCTTGCGCAAAAATTTGAATTCATGCTGCTCGGCGATCCCTTGCTTACGGCGATTCACGTTGTTGGCGGAAATGGCCCGCCCCTCAGTGTCCATGAAGTCCTCAAGTGGTCGTCCAATCATCTCTTCAACATGGTAGCCGAGCATCTGCGCCATCTTGGGATTGACGTAGTCCGTTCGCGACTCGGCGTCAATCGTCCAGATCCCTTCCTCGGCGGTCTGCACAATACGTCGATAACGCTCCTCGCTTGAGTGCAAGGCTGCCTCAGCATCCCTGTGTGCGCCGATGTCCGTTAGCAGTGCTTGCGCCCCTACATAGTTACCGTTGGCATCGAACAATGGATTGGTCGAAACAAAGGCCCATAATTTGGTGCCATCCTTGCGCACGTATTTGAATTCAAACTGCTCAGAGACTCCCCCTTTGCGTCGGTCCAATATATCTACTAACATGGCCCTCCCCTCGTCGTCCATGAAGTCGTCGAGTGGGCGTCCAAGCATCTCCTCGGCAGTGTAACCCATCATCTGCGCCATCTTAGGATTCACATAGTCCGTCCGTGACTCGGCATCAATGGTCCAGATTCCTTCCACAGCCGTTTGCACGAGTCGGCGGTGGCGTTCATCGCTTTCCCGCAGCGCTTGCTCCGCCCGCTTTAGGTTGGAGATGTCGTTCAAAGCGACGCAGAGTCTAGTTAGGCCATTCTCGTCCAACGCACCGGTGGCAGCCAGATGAACCCAGAATGACGTGCCGTCGCTCTTGATCATGCGCAGTTCGCATGCCTTCGGTTCGTTGCCTTCGAGGACCTGTTTGGTCAGCAAGTAGTAGCCGTCGACATCTTCAGGGTGAATGAAGCGTGGAAGAGGTTTCCTGACAAGATCAACCTGCCGCAAGCCCAAAAGAGTAGCTGCGGCCCGGTTGGCTTGCAGGATCACCCCCGGCTCGGTGACCGTGACATAGCCCACCGGCGCAAGGTCAAAAAGGTCGAAATAGCTCGCCCTCCAACCATCCACTTCCAACTGAGCGCGACGAAGCTCCGTGTTCTGCATCTCCAGCTCAAACCGACGGTCCTCTAGCTCCTGCAACATCTGCCGAATGATGTCAGGCGACAGCGTTTCTAAACTCCCCCTCGAAAGGGCGGCGTTATCCTGTAAAGCCGCTACTGTCAGCTCTCGCAGCATATTGCCATCAAATGTTTCCTTCAAAACACGATCCTCCATGAGAATTCTAGTGAATCAGGAATCAGAGTCGTTGGACCAAAAAATTCTTTCCTTCACACAGTGTAGAGGGTTTGACTGCCTCGTGACAGCAGTGCTACCGCCGGAATTCCGCGCTTCAAAACGGCATATCCGAGTCATCGCAGTCGTCCAGGTCGTCATCGCAATTCGCATGAGCTCGCTGGCGTTCATCGATACGACTTTGAAGATCTGCCGCGCGGCCAGTGAGCTCCCCGTACTTTGCAGCTAATTGTTCCAAAACATTCTTGAAACTCTCCGCGGAAATAACCCGCTGGCTGGGTAGGGCCGCAGTTCGATAGTCTCGAAAGGCTGCGTTAAGCATATCGATTTCGGATTGCTCAGCCTTCGCCGTTTTTAACCAACCCACCAACTCGGCGACCTGAAACGCAGTGCTGAAATGGCCGAACCTGTCTCCCGGTATGTTTTCTTCTGCAATAAAAGTACTTTTCCAAGGCGAATCGAAAGGATCCTCCGCATCCTCCCCTCGTTCCTCTTTAAGCTTTAGGTCGGCTTTGATTTGGGCGTCCATCTCTTCAAATTCTCTTTGTTGAGCCTCCCAAGCCTCGCGAGTGGGGTGAATGGAGAACGAAAAATCGTCGTCCATATCAAGCGAATGACCATCGAAGGAACGAATGCTAGGTCCGAAGCTCTCGCTGGCCATCATCTGGCAAATCGGACAGTCACAGTCCATCATGGGGCCGCCGACGCTTACCACTGGAATTCGAACCCGTTCGCATCGAATGATTTCGTCCGGCGACTCCTCCCCCTCAAACGGGCTCACTCGCCAACTCGCAAGAAAACCCTCCATCGCTATAGCCAACTGCTTTGATGCGTCACGACTTCGAATTCGGCTCTCGTCTTCCAGCAGCCACAACCACCCAGCTTCGATCGTTTCGCGGCAAGCCTCGAAGTACAGCACCACTTCGTGTCGTCCCATCGCCGCCGAATCGAAGGTCGATAACTCTTCGGGAATCGGCACCGGAGCTTCATTCCGATAGACTCGAAACGTCTGGCCGTCCACCAAGTCTGAAATCCATTCTTTCCCAATATGCAAACAGTCGCGAGGGATGCCACCTTTCAGTTCCGTCCGCGCCGTCATGAGCCAGTCACGATGAACGCTTAAAGTTAACTCGCTACGCCCGCAAGGCTCGTCCTCCCAGTCCGTGCCGACCCAGTCCTCGCCGCTGTGAATCAAAGCAAGCATCCGGTCTGCAAAGAAGGAACAGAGCACAGAACCCCAAAGAACGTCCCGGCGCGGATCAGGAATGATGAGCGGTGAAGATCGGGGACCAAATATCGTATCGGGTACCACATGCTGAAGCAATTCCCACCACGGCGGAAGCACGGTGATGTGAGTCGTCTCGTCCCGCTCCCCGATCAGGCTGTGACGCAGTCGCAGCAAGGGAAACTGGCCGCCCGTAAGAACGCGTCGCCCATCCAGATCCAAAACAAACCAAGCCGGTGCATCCGTGAGAAGCCTTACGGCCTCGGTGAGACTGACCAGACGACTGGGAAGTCCATCGGCAAATTCTGTGTTCTCAGGATCAAACTTATAACGAGGCCAAATCAAGGCGACGTCCTCCCATGTTGCTGGATCCTCTGCCGAACATCCTTGCAGCGCCAGCGCATCGACGTCGTTGAGCGGTGAAAAAACGCGGATTAGATTGCGATCCATAACGACCGCCATGGTTTCATGCGAGGGGAACGTATCGGGCATGCTTCTCTCCTTGACCAACGTCGAATTGTGAATGGAAGTATTACAGGCCAACCATTATCGGTTGTTCAGCGTTCGCTGTCCATAACCATGGATTTGCTGAGCCCAAGCATAATCGCATTCAGGGCCCGATCTGACGTGAAGTCACGGGCGAAGGACAACTGACAACTGACAACTAACAACTGACAACTAACAACTGACAACTAACAACTAACTATGGCAAAGGTGTTTCTTGTCCAGGCATGATTGCATATTTGTGAACCAACATGGCCGCTATCCCGATCAAAGCAATCATCCCACACAAAGCCGCTATGTTTGCTAGGAAATGATAGTAATTGTCAACGCGCCTTGCTGCGGGAGCCCATTCAAGTTCTCCTTCCTGTTGCAGGGTCTTGGCAAAGACGCTTTTCACAAACGCTTGTTGAGTTGGTCCCGATCCCGTGGCAGCAAAATAGCATCCGCCGAACAAGAATTGTTCGTATGCTAGGTGCGGCTCAATTTTGGGATCATAACCAAAGCCTCGCGAGATGACCGATCGGAGATTTTCTGCAAAAACACCTCGGACACGACACAACATCATGAACAACCGGGAATTGTGTTGCTTTTTGAGCGCATTCTCTTCCTGAAAGAGCATGTAGATCCAATCTTCAAAGGCGGCCGTCGCATGAATAGCGATGGCATCCAACCTAGCTGCCTCCGGGGCGACCCAAAGATCACATCCCTTTCCAAAACGATTCTCGCTCGATTGACTTGGGGGCAAGCGTTTGATTAGTTCGATGAAGCCATCTTCGGTCTCCATGCCGGTAACCAAGGCGGTGTTGGGGCATCGAACCTGCAATTCTTGCCGAAGAATCGCTAGGTCTTTTTGAATCGCAATTTGAAGCTGGCCGCTGGATGATTCAACTAATTCAAACGGCAGAGTCGATACGATGCCATTGATTGGGCACAGAGGTAGGCGAGAATTCTTGATGAGTTTGCAAACGTGGCGCATCTTGTCTTCACAGTCGACAACATCTTGGGAAGCCAGTTGTTTCGTAGTAACTGCGGTTTTCCAAAGTTCCGACATGTCTTGGCTTTCGTCGAGCAGCATGGTCCCGCCTGGTTGGATTGGCGAGGAATGGGCTACCGGCGAAGCGACAGCAGAATCGCTCATCGGAAAACGCATGGCTCCGAACTGATTCGCATCTATCGTTCCGCTGACCTCCGTCGGCGGAATCCCCGTGTTTTCCGTGATTGGACTCGATACCGAAGCGACGCTGGAGGCCATTGAGAGTCGGGAAACACAGTTGCATTGATTCAAAAAGACAAAGAAGCCTTGACTGCAAGCGTGTACCGATATCGGGGACTCGCCCGCGGAAGGGACGTGGACCGTGAAATCGAGCCCCATAAGATTGACCACCGTACTGGCCTCTCGCTGTTTGCTGACTCCTAACACTAAGAACAAAGGCGTATTCGCAATTAAGATGCCTTTGCTGGCCGCGTCGCGAATGCTCTCGGTCCAAATGCGATCGATGTCGGGGTATCGCGAAACCTCTACCATCATCAAGTATTTCACGAAGTAGAATACAAGGAACGGAATCACGCATATAAAAGGAAGCGCGATCAAATCCCATTTCAACCAGTCCATGGCGCTTCGTTGATCGTCCGTCCAATGCATGATGAATGCAGCAAACCAAATGATCAGTAAAAACGTCAAGGAGAGCAAAGCCCATTTAAACGCCAGCGACCAGCGAGAGACCGTGCGAAATCCAGGGTTGAGTTCGGATAAAACGTAGTAAAACGCACGAATCGGCGTCGTAATGGTTTGCACAAAGGCGTAGAGAAAGCTCATCATGATGTGATGCTACTTGTAATAAATGAAGACAAAACATGCGATGGCAATAGCCACCAGCAATGAACCCAACATGGAATACAGAACTAGCATCGATTTGCCATTGAGAGGTTTCGCGGTGCTGCCGGTCTGAATCATTCCGGGGATGTTTGGTCGCCCCTGGCGGAAGTGCAGCGTTCGAACGACTTCTCGCGACCACGCTTCGATGGAATCTGGTACGCGCAGCTTCTGAGACATCTGCCTAGCATAGGACAAGTCGCTGTTCGCGTAAAACCCTCGAAACCCCAGAACGACCGCTAGGTAAAAAACCTCCAACGCGTTTTTGCTGGGGAGACTGCCTGCATCAATGGCCTTCTTAAAAAACTCTTCGTGCGCATCTCGGGTCCCAAAGAACTTCTTTTCCAAGCAATTGTCTTTCCACCAGCCGCTCTCTTGCCACGGTATCTCAATCAGTTTGGAATCGATCCATGCACAAATCGCATATTTAGAAAGCTTCCATTCCTCTCGCAGTCCAAGCTTGGCTTCGGCTTCCTCGATCTTTCGAATGAGGATCGCGCGCTCGTCTGCGGTGACGATCCGGTCGCGATTTTCAATGCGAGACTCCAACCGTAACGCAGCCACAAAAATAGGATCTACTGCGCTGGCAAATTCTGATTGCATGAATGCTCAAGAGCTCATTTAGATTCGTTTTTTGACTGCAAATATTGCGAACTCCAGGCCATACGCTTGGCCTCCGACTGTCACGTGGAGCCGTCGATTCCCCTCAAGCGAATCCAAATTGGAGATTTGCTCCGTTCGAACTCGCATGGCCATCGTTTGAGAAAGCTGTACCTGCTTCCACGGTTCGTTATCTAATGATATTTGCAGGAAGACCCATTTGCCACGATTTGAGAGGCCCCGCGGCAATTCTCGCACCCCCCGAAGTTTTAAACCGGGCTGCCGGTGCGTCATGTACTGCTCCACTTTGTCGGACGCGCCCAACTTCCAATCCAACGACTCTTTTAGCAATTGGTAACACTCCTCGACGCTGAAATTGACTGGACTGACGCCAAAATACCAATCCCATTCGGGCCCAAACCACTCCGGTTCCAAGGCGACATGCATCCCTTTTCCTGCCCCGATAAATGGTCGTTGAATGCATTCGTCTTCTTTCACCGCGTTGACCAGCTTGCGAATCTGATCGCAAGCCCAGCGAAAAATGAAAGCCAAATCGTCGTGATCGTACTTGGGTACCTCCTCGATTGCAGAGGTCGGTCCGAAGATGGAACAGCGTCCCACGATAGAACAGAGGGAAGTGTACACGACAAGCGGATGTACCCCCGATGCAAATGCCAAGCAAGACAGCTCGCCGTAAGACTCGTTGAGTACGTGCATGAGCAGTATCTTCTCCAAGTCTCCCTGAACTTGGGTGGCAAGCGAGATACCCTTGTCCTGAATGATGCTTCCCATCGTCTTGATTCTGCTCCCCAGGAAATTCCGCAGATCGCGTATGAGCGTGGAGAGTTCCCCCCAAGACTGTATGGTGATCGAAGGTGGATAGTAGTTTGGATCCACACGAAACTTCGCACCATCCGACGCGCTTCGAATCAGTCGGAGCAACGGTACAACTTCAAACCCAGCCAAATCGTCCGTGGAAAAGAGGATACTGTGCCTCAGTTGCAAGAGTCCAATTTCCTGTGGACTGGTTCCCGTACTCTCGTTGTCCAACTCCCTTTTGATCCCGATATAACGCGATCGATCGTCCCCGTTATTTGTTGAGACATTGACGCGTCCGAGAGATGCTTTTGGGACCGCCAGAAAAACCATGACCGGCGCATTGCTGGACGGGGACTGGTTCAATCGCGTGTTAAGATCTACGGATTGAACGTCGTTCGGTTCTCGTACAACAATCGTTCCGTCACGCATGCGTGCCCGCAGACCCACAATTTCCAGTACACCGTTATTAAGCGCATCGTTGGATATGGTAATTTGAGAAACACCGTATCCATACGGATGATCCAACTGCGTATGTCGCCCAGCTAGTTCGGACCAGTAGCGATCGGATGCCTGGAAGTGATGTGGTCGGAGAAACATGCCCTCCGACCAATGGACTGCAGGATTCTGCATTGTTGCTACCGTTGCGAAATAGGAAAACAACCATCGAGCCCCGTTTCCCGCTAGACACAGGCTCAAATCGAGGGACATGGCCATATCATAGCGAGGCGAATGGGCGTTACAATGCTCTTTTCGAATGCATTCCATCGAGCCCACGATTCAGGAAAAGCCAAATGTCACAAGGATCAGGCATTCAACTTGAAAACCGATCATGGACCGCCGAACCGTCCAAATCCACAAATCGAAGAGTGACCGTTGCCTTCCTAGCCATTTCTATGATGGTACTCACCGGTATCTTTGTGTCCATGCTTTTTAGGAATTCGATCGGCAGGACCTTTGTCGTTAGCGTTGCTGTTACCGACTACGATGAGCGGGTTCCACAACCCATGTTTGGTGTTTGGGACCTACAGGGTTTTGAGGCTATCGCCAAAGAAAATGGCCTGAAGCCGTGGACGGTTGTCCCTTCCGAGAAGTATCAAGATCTACAGAACCGTCCGAATTTGGAAGCCGCCCTGACCGAATTGCCCACTCTACTCCAAGGGCAGGGGCTGAACAACCAAGATACCCTGATCGTTCAATTGAGGTGCCATGCCGTGGTCGCTTTGGACCCTCTTGGTGAATGGAATTGCGGTTTGTTCGTTGGTGAAACCACCGGTAATAAGAACGCGTCTGACGATACCGTCTACCCCATCTATGAACTCCTAAAGCGGCTCAAAAAAGTCCCCGCAAAAAACATTGTCTTGATGGCGGATATCTGCGACTTGAAGGCGGTGCCCCATCGCGGCTGGTTCGTAAACCCGGTCGCCTCCTATTTGGTTAAAGCATGTGAGAGACTGTCCAAGGATTCCAATCTTCCCGACAACCAGCTTTGGATCGTCTGCGCGGCCACCGACGCTCAATCGACTCACTATTCGTCAAAACGCAAACGAACGCTTTTTCAAGCTGCCTGCGAGCATTCTCTCCAAAGGGCACCCAAAAAAAACTACCTATACCTCGCAGATTACTTCGAAATGACTGTTCGCTATTGTTCCGCCGCAAGCGATGGGAAACAATCCCCTCGACTGATCAATGCCAACAAGGCTGAAGTTTGCTCCCCGGACACAGCGAAGTCCTGGCAGATGGCAAATCAAGTGATGCTTTCCGAAAACAAAGGGAGCGTCAAAACCAAAACGCAACCAAACACCCCTAGCAAAGAAACAAACAACGATAGTAAAGGAACAAATAAATCTGTTGGCATCGATCTCAAATCCAATCTCGTTTCAATGAACTCAAACGGCCAAGATGCGTTAACCGGCGGTCTTCCTTCCCAAGACACGCCGCCGACTCTTGACCCCGACCCATCCCTTCGGTTTTGGCAATTGCGAGATCGAATACTCCAAGCAAGCAGCGATGGACAAAAGAAGTGGCGATGGACCCCGGCTGAATTTGCACCGTTCCTTTGGCGCAAACTACAATTGGACGCTTCGCTCGACGCGGCCAAAGCACAATCCTACGAACAAGAATTGAATGTGTTCTATGGCTTGCAAGAATCCGGCGCACCAGCCAGCGAAAGTAGTGGCCAATTATCGCAAGCTTGGAATGACTTCTTAACCACGAATCGAAACCAAAAACTATGGAAAGACGAAACCGTCCTAAACGATCTCGAACGGGAACCGTGGCGACGAATTCGAAATGAGTATCGAACCTACATTGATTGCCTCTCCGAGCTTGTTTTTTGGCGAGATTTGGCGTTGGTGTTTCCGGATGAATTGCAAACGGACTATGACCGGTTGTTCGATGTTTTGGAACAGGCTCGACGCTCCCTCCCAGAGAACGATTCCGAATTCGCACTGAGGAAATCAAGCGAACTGCGAATATCGGATTTTGCCGGGAGACTGAAACGCAACCTGAGTACAAGTCTTTCCAGGATCATCGCTTCGGTTCGACGCCCGGGAAAGCTGACTTGGATCGACGAGCGAACCATTCAATTGCTATTAGCCAGTCCGCTTCTACGCTATGAACAACGCAAGGAGCTCACAGAGCTACTCGCCAAAAAGGAAATCACCGATACCGTTTCGAAAAACGACGAAGACCTACGAAAACTTCTAAAGGTCAACGACCTGGACGACAGCGCTTCCGCCAAGTCGGAGTGGTATTGCAAAAGCCTTCGACGCGCCTCTTCGTTTTTTTTCGACTCGGCACTGGCTGTGCCGGCAAGCGACAATAAGGCATTGCTCGCTTGGGGGCAATTGTTTGTTCAAGAGATCAGTAGGCTTGGTGAGACTTTGGCCAGTCGCCGGACTCTTCACGAATGGCACTACTTAAGCCTCATTGAATTCGGATTTTCCCCATCAATGGAACTATCCAAATCGCATTCGGGAATTGTCGTTTCACCAACCAAATCCAGAGCCATTCGATTGTCAATCAGGCCTAATTTTGAACGCCTGGATTTCCCCCGCGAAAGCGAGGAGTCCCAGCTTGCGATCGATATCAAATACGGGGATGAAACGGATGTACCGAGTTGCGGATTAGAGTGGTCCATTGAATCAAGCAACAGCAATGCATTGCCGGGAATGCAACTTTCGATTGGTGGCAGACCCTTGAAGAGAGAATCGAAGGAATTGGTCCAGCCCAATGCCAAGGGGTTGTTTTTTAACTGCAAATTGTCTTCCGACCAAATCGTCCCCAGTCCATGCACCATCAAATTAGTCGCGTTTGACTCAGAGGGCATCGCTTCCAATCCACTGCGTATCCCGATCTTTCGAAATGCGGCGAGAGTTCAGCTCGTAGTCACCCATACGGACCGCGGCGTTCAGAAACAACTGCCTGTTCATAGTAGCGACATCGCTTCCCTCGAATCGTTGGAACAGTTTGATTTTGAAAGCCCGGCGGTTTTCGGCGCAACCAGCCGGTATTCCTTTTCCTTAGCAAATAAACAACTCATAGAGCGAAAGGTCAAACTGTCGATCTATGCAATCCGCCGCAACGAGGTATCTGTTTTGCTTCGGGAGAAAAAACTTCCCGAAGCGTCTCTATTGGCGTCCTCGGCCACCATCATTCTGCCAGCGTATAGCCAGAATTCCCAAGACGTTCCAACGCCACTTCGCACGGCCAAGAATGTTTCAAAGGCCAAACCGGCCTTGAGTATCGAAGCATACAACGATCTTTTGATTTTCCAAATCGACGAATTCGAAAACAAGGGGGACGTTGATATTGCTCGAGGAAATCCGGAACGTTGGGTTGGTCGATTTAAGCCTTCTAACCCGGTTTCAAGTGAGCTGGTGCTGGTGGAACCCAGTAGTGTCGAGTTGGAGCAAAAGATAAAGATGAAACTGGAAGGGCCACTCGAGTTCTGGCAACAGTTTGATCTCAAGGAGTTGCCTATCGAAGTTCATTCCGAATGGACCGATCTGAAGTCCAAAATCCAACAGACCCATACGATGAAATCGAGTTCCATTAAGCTCTCCAAAGAGAGCCCAATCGCTACATTCACTGGCGAGCCAATGGATCCGAACAAGAGTTTTCGGTTCGACTTGGAAGTTGGACGATACCCACGGGCGATCACTTATCTGGCCAAGCCAAACTCTTCCAGATTAGAAGAGGTATTTCCGGCACGCATCGAAATCGACGCGATCGAACCGTTGTCCAAACAGTTCGCAAAACCGGTGGAATTGAAAAAGTCGGGACAACGTTGGGTGTTTCCGAACAAGATCGACGGGGAGGCAATTTTTTACGACGGCATCCAAGTTCAGGCCAAGGCAGATTTCGGTCTAAACCAGAGCGCGTTGCTCATCTTCTCTAAGGAGGAAGGTGGGCAAGCCATTCAAATAGATCGTCAAGAAGTCGAAAGCGACCGATCCGTGTCGGTTGAGATTGCAACCACCGACGACGATGGAATGCTCACCCTTGCCTATGATCCAGGCGAATTGAAGGTTTGGCAAACAAAAGGAATCGATAATCGCTTGAATGGAATCTATTCGATTCAACTCATAAGTGGAAACTTAACAGCGAAAACCGAGTTGATTTTCGATCTCGACATACCAACGGTCAGCAACATCCAATGCGTTGGAAAACCGGAGTTAAAGGCAGGTGGAATCCTCGAAATTTGGATCGAGCCTGTGGACGGCGACTTGGGCTCCGGCGTTCTAACCGTTGATTTTGCGATTAGTAAGGATAACGACGGGGCGAATACGGAATACAATCCCAATCGGATTCTCACGCCTCTCGATTCGTCTCGTTGGGAACGAGACGGGAAACGGAGTCGAGTGTTCCTCGATTCGAAATCACTCGTTGGAACCCCTGGCGGATTCGTCACCATCGTTGCAAGAACGGTGGATCGTGCAGGAAACAGCCAAACCAAAAACAAACCACTAGCGGTTTACTGGGACGATAGTCGTCCGACACTCCCCTGAGTTTACAAGTGGCCTTGAAATCCTCCCGAGGGACCTGCGAAATGGTCCCTCGCTTACGCTTTTTGAAGTTGCATGCTTGATTGTATTTCGGGCCAAAGGCCCAAGCATTTACCTAGCCCAGGCCTCGCCATACGTTTTCGCTAGCATGACACTAAACAACGCGCGAATGCTATCATTCGCCCTCTTTTGCCTACGGGAGGTTGCGATTCGGCGGATTGGTTAAAGAATACCACCCAGGGTACAAAGGTAGAATCTTTCGGCCTGAGCTTCCGATAAATTTTCCATCAATGGATTGTTTTCCGTTTGGTAGACCCACACCTTTGGCGTGCCTGCTGAACTTCAAATCAGGAATAATGCGATGGATCGCTTTCATTCAACTGGCGCAGCTTCTCGTTTGGCAGCCGCATGTTTTCTGAGTTCTTTCGTAGGATGCGTGGCAAATCCACTGCCCGTTCCCACCGTCTGGGACAAACTGGGAATTCCACAAGCGGCTGCACGAATACGCGACTCAAGTATCAACAGGTCGGGAAACTACCCCAACCTCGAGAAGAAGCCGCCCCTATTGAAGATCGCCGATCCTGCCAATTTGCAGCCTGAAAAACCGGAAATGATCAAGACGGCTGCGAAGATCAAGACGGATAAAGATCTCAAGAAACAAAAAATCAAAGCCATCAATTTCTTGGCAGAAGTGAACTGCGGTTGCTACAACAAAGACGACAAGGTCGCTAAAGCATTCTTGGCCGCTCTGGATGATTGCGATCCAGATGTTCGCAAAGCAGCCGTTGAGGGACTCTGCAAAGCTGCGGGCAACTGCTCAGCTTGCCGCACTGGATGCGAAACCACTTGCTGCACCGAAGAAATCTTGAAGAAAGTACAAGATATCTCGACAGGCATGGATGCCAATGGCTGCATGAAGGAACCCGTTAAAGAGATTCGCGTTGCCGCTGCCGGACTTCTCAAGAAATGTCCGTGCCCGCCCGCAAAACCCATTGAAGAAGTGCCTGCACCACCCCCAAGCGAGATCGAGGAGATCACTGCTCCGGACTACGAGGGCCGAAAACCTGAAGGTTACGAGAATAAGACACCTGGGCGAACGCTGGAAGGCAGCACCTCGGGTATCCAGTCGCGAAACGGTTCGGTAGCAAAAGTCTCCTATCGCGTTCGAGACGCAGGTGTCCTTCCGGGTACCGAACCTGTCATCGTCGCCAAACGGGGAAGCTCGAAAGACATTTCTTCTAATGCAATTTCCAATCCAGAACAGCTGATTGCTGCTCGTGTGGTTAGCAATCAAAAGCAACTTGGAGAGTTGTTGATCGAACTGCCAGACGTGTATAAGCTCAACGTCGGTTGGACGATGGTGGTCCTGGACGAAAAAGGAAACCATCAGGTAGGTCGAATTACAGAGGCAAGTGGCAGAAGGATCGTGATCGCTTTGGAAGGCTCCACATCGCTGTCGACCGACGCAAATCAATCGATCAAAATGGGTCTCGTTCAAGCTCATTAGAGCGGTTTGTGAGGCCAGTTCGCAGGCGGGCAAATTCTGGGTACTTTGTGCCCGCCAATCACAGTAGAGACCAGAGAGATCCATTCATTTCGCAGCTGGCTTTTTCATGTAAGTTCTGGTCACGAAGTCCGATTTTGCGTATTCGTCATGGCATGACACACAGGATTCAACATGTCCTCGTGCCAAGACGTGAGTGGCTTCCGCATCGATCACGCTGTATTCCCAATCGCCGTGCTTCGAATCGTATCCAACCTTCATTTTTCGCATGACGGTAAAAAGCTCGATTTTTGACCGATTACGATCTGGATACTTCACCTTCACAACGATGCTATCGACTGGGTAGGTGGCATTGCCTTTCTCCATTGCATCCTTCGCATTCGTTGTAACGTACACATCGCAAAAGCGATCGCCATGCACTGCAGAGTTGGATTTCGGTTCAATACAAAGGCCCGCTGTATTTGGAGACATTTCATAGGGTACCTGCGTAACTCTATGCAGCTTTTTGTACTCCCCAACGAAAGACAAAAAAGTTCTGGGGTCCAGCAATTTGTCTCTCTTTTCGTTCTGCTCAAATGCAGCGAGGATTTGTTCCCGGGTTGGCTCATTGTTTCGGGGTTGCTGAGACCATAAGGTCAACGACATGAGTGACGTTAAGCCCAGTACAACTCCGATGCGAATCGATTTCATGCAAATTCTCCTTACGCGAGCGGCAGCATTGTTTACAAAGGGAGGGAGAGGCTCCTGCCGAACCAAAGCCAAGCTCGGCAGGAGCCTCGCTCTCCCATTGGAACCCTTGGTAGGTAGTTTTCGCCTTAGTGTAGCACAACTTCGCTACGCCGTTCACGTTATTCGCTGCCCCCAAGCACGATCGGTACTTGGATGATCTGTCCGTTTCGGATCACATTCAAGATAACCTGATCCCCGGATCTTTTGGTTTCAATGACGCTCAGCAAATCGTCGGATTGCTTCACTTTGTGACCGTCGATACCGACAATCAAGTCGGATTGGCTGTGATCGAACGTATCGTACTCAAATGGGAGTACACCCCGACGGACCTTTTTTCTTTCTAGCTTTGAACCTTTTAGTCCCGCTTTCTCAGCAGGGCCGTTCGGAGTCAAGTTGACGACCAGAAGCCCCCTGTCTGTTTCGAAAACTTGCATGATGCCAATCGTTGGCCGTTGCACGCGTCCCGTCGCAATCAGTTGCGGTACAACGCGACGAATAGTATTGATGGGTATCGCAAATCCTATGCCGGCATTGTCCCCACTGCGCGTTGCGATGGCCGTGTTCATCCCAATCAACTCACCCCGAGAGTTGAGCAGTGGCCCGCCTGAGTTGCCTTGATTGAGGGCCGCGTCGATCTGAATGATCGATCGAATGACCCGTTTCGTCTTGGTCTTGATCTGGCGGTTCAAGCTCGAGATGATGCCCGTGCTCATGGTCCTCTCCAGCCCAAACGGATTGCCGATGGCGATAATATGCTGACCCACTCGGAGGTTGGACGAGTCCCCCCAATTCACAGGAAACAAGAGTGCCTCGGGAGCGTCGATTTTCAGAATCGCAATGTCGTTGTCCGGATCTTGCCCGACAAGCTCGGCGGGAAAGGAGTCTGTGTTGAAAAGCATAACGCTGATCTGTTTGGCCCCCTCGATCACGTGATAGTTCGTCAAGATATGACCTTGTTGATCGATGACGCTGCCGCTGCCGCTCCCCTCGACTTCCGCCACGCTAAAAATGGATTCTAGGCGAATGGAATTCGTCGATATGTTGACTACGCTTCGATTGGTTCGGTCGTAGACGGAAACATTAACGGCTTCCTCGCTCGTCATGGCGACAAAGCCATCGGGAAAGAATAGGCCTTGCGGAATAGTCGTCGGACCGGGTGCACCAGGAAGGTTGAATGGCTGAGCCTGTTGGACCCCCGCCACTGGTTGTCCCGGCTTGAAGCCTGGATTGTTCTGAATCGGTCCGCCCGTTTGGAAACCGTCTTGTTGAGGCTCGGCAACCGCGGGCAAACCAATTCCGAACCCTTGAAAACTCCAGCCCACGCAAAGCCCGATCAGTAAAAGTGAAGCCGCAACGAGTGCTTTTCGTATCATAAATCTACCCTGTTGACTCAAAACTGACAGTTAGTTTGTCCAGCCTAACCAGCGGGACACGTGACGGATTCGAGCCACCATGTTACCTTGACGGCTGATTCGCTCCAACCTGACCTCGTTTCCATTTTCAAGTCGATACCTGATGACGATTCGTACTCGCTTTGCTCCTAGCCCAACTGGATACCTTCATATTGGCGGTGTTCGAACTGCACTTTTTAATTACTTGCTAGCAAAGCAAGCCGGCGGCCAGTTCCTGCTACGAATCGACGATACCGATCAAGGACGCAACGTGGAATCGGCTTTGCAACCCATTTTGGACGGATTCAAGTGGCTCGGCCTGAACTGGGACGAAGGGCCAGAGGTCGGCGGTCCATTTGTCCCCTACTTTCAGTCTCAACGTTCAGCCAGTTATCAAGCGGCTGCAGCCAAGCTCTTGGAATCTGGGCATGCTTACGTCGACTTTGCCAAGACCGAGGAGTTGGACGAGCAAAAAGAGCAAGCGAAAAAAGATGGCAAGGCATATATCTACGATCGCCGCTTCATGGCCGATACGCCCGAAAAAAAGGCCGCCTTCGAGGCAGAGGGTCGTCAAGGGGTCGTGCGATTGAAGATGCCGCGAACCGGCCGATGCCAATTCCACGACATCGTTCGGGGTGACTGTTCTTTTGAGTGGTCGGACGAACAAGACCACGTAGTACAACGTGGCGATGGCACTTGCCTGTACCACTTGGCCAGCGTGGTGGACGACTTTGATTTCCAAATCACGCACGTTGTACGGGCCGTAGAGCATTTGCCAAACACGCCTCGCCAAATTTTCATTGCGCAAAGCCTAGGCTATCCGTTACCGATCTACGCACATTTACCGTACGTGGCGGAGCCCGGTGGAACGGCCAAATTGAGCAAGAGAAAACTGGATAAGTACCTCAAGCAAAAAGACTTCGCATCGCTCTGTCACATGGGGGAGACGATCGCAGAGCGCGCGCATTTGAACGTGACCAAAGAAACGTTCAATCCTGTGGTCGTCGACTTCTATCGAGAAACCGGCTTTTTGCCTAGCGCGGTTTTAAACTACTTGCTGTTGCTTGGCTGGTCGCTCGACGATAGTACGGAGCATTTTACGCTGGAGGACGCGATCAAGCACTTTACTTTGGAACGGGTCAACAAAGCACCCGCGTCGTTTGATCCACAAAAACTGGTTGCCTTTCAGACCCGTTGGATGAACAACCTCGATCCGAAGAAAAAGGTGGCCATGGTTTTGCCGTATCTGCAAAAAGCTGGCTTGATAGCTGACCCACCACCGTGCGACGCCGCCGATCGATTGGGCAAGATTGTTCAAGCTGCCGGGGATCGCATCAAGGTGGCTGGCGATGTTTTGCAGTTCGACGAACTTTTTGTTACGGCGGAGAATTTGGCTACAGACCAAGAGGCGTTTCAAAAGCGATTGGCGAGCGAGCCGATTGCGATTTCGGCGCTTCGAGACTTCCGAACGGTTCTCGAAGCCGCAGATTCGATGACGCACGCTGCGCTTGAGCCACAGCTAAAGCAGTTCGTGGAGCAGCGCGGTATCAAACTGGGCGTTTGTATCAGCGCCTTGCGCATCGCGGTCACCGGCAAATCGAACGGCCTTGGGATTTTCGATTACTTCGAGATCTTGGGCAAGCAAGAGACGCTCAAACGAATTGATCGGTGCTTGACTCGACTGGATGGAATGCAAACACTGTAGCACGGCACTCAACATCGCCTTTCGCTCCGCGAAAGTGTGCCACGATCACGCACGTTTGCGGAGCAAACGGCGACAATGGTGGACGAGCGAGGCCCTTCGCTCGTTGGGTTCCTGTAAAACCTGAGCGAGGGCCCCGCTCAGCCACAAAAACCATCATGAGTTTTTACGCACCTGAGCATGAGTGATTCGATCCCAGTGTGGCACAGCGCTCCGAGCCTGGAAATGCATCCGGCTTGTTTAACGGACGAGCTACTAATGGCTCAATGCCGACTGACGTTTTCACGCGCCAGCGGTCCGGGGGGCCAGAATCGCAACAAGGTGGAGACCAGCGTTCAAATCGAATTTGTTCCGGCTGGCATCATTGCATCGGCTAGTGAGCGCCGAACTCAAAACGAGAATCGAAAAGTGGCCATACTGCGACTGCGATGCAGGCTCGCCGTGGAGCTTCGACCTGCATCGGGAATTGTTTCGACAGCCCATGTCTCAGTCGGGAAATCTACCTCCGAAACATGGCAGAGGTATTGCCGAAATGGAAGAATCGATATTGCGGAGACGAATACCGATTGGCCCGCAATTCTGGCTGAGGTCATCGGCTTAATGTGCGTTTGCGATTGGAATATTAGCAGCGTCGCAACGACGCTTGGCACCAGCTCCTCCCAATTGGTCAAGCTTTTAAAAAAGCATTCGCCAGCATTCTCCCTCTTCAATCAGGAAAGAAAGGCGCGAGGCCAGCGTCCGTTGGATTGATCGTTGTGGTTACCAGATTACAGATTACTCAGAGCGATAGTATCGACACTGCTGCATCGGCTGGGCTGGATATTTGGGCCAATCGCTCGGCGTCTCGTCCGATTGGCATAACATAAAAACCGATCCTTTGCCCGATACAATGGTTCTATGACTTGAACACTTCAAGCAGATGGAACACCGAAGCAATGGTTGCTCCGCAGCCAGTTCGTCTGCGAATCTAGCTCGCTCAGCATTCGTCCTTTCGGCTGGATCATTCGATTCGTTCATAGCGTTTGAAACCATCCTATTTCCTGCCTGGAACGGCTGTTGTTGGATCGTCCGGCCACGAGTGCTTTGGATAACGACGTTTGAGCTCTTTCTTTACGACTGGATAACCATTGGCCCAAAACGATGCGAGGTCATCCGTAATCTGCTGAGGGCGCATATTTGGGGAAAGCAGATGCAACAAGATCGGCACTCGTCCCATGGCGATTCGCGGCGTCGTTTTCATGGAAAACACCTCTTGTATCTTCACGGCTAACGTAGGTGGTTTTCCAACTGCATATTGAACCTTGATCCAACTGCCACTGGGAACTTGAATCTTCGCAGGGGCTTCTTTCTCAATCGCCTGCCACTGCTCACTGGAGAATCGAGCTTGAAGCCAGTCGATCCAAGGTGCTTCCTTGAGCTCGGACAATGAGCGGCGATTCCGACAAAGCTCTTTGGCCACATCTTGAATAAATACGTTACTTATTTCTGGCAGTTCTAAATTCGGTAGCCACATGCGAAGGCAGTTGACACGATCGACTAACCCTTGGACCCGTTCGTCCCCCACAGGAAACACTTGCTCCCAGTTCTTGACTGCCGCTTGCCAGAGAATCGCGGCGCATTGCTCTGCATCGACAATTGCGGTCGGCGTCTCGTTGAGAACCAGATCCAACCAAAGCACTTGCCGTCTGGCTACCACTTGTTTTTGGCTTGGATGAAAAAACAACTCGTCTCGCGTTACGATTTGATCTTTGGGTAGCCAATCCAAGTCGATTCGACTTGCTTGCCGGACGCTTGCGTCCCCTGCTCCTGCATCGATATCGATGCACAAAAAAAGATCGGCTTCGGTTACCCCGCTTTGTGATGAAATGGCAACCCCCTTGCCTCCGACCATCAATCCATGTGCTTTCCCAATACTTCGACGTTTCGCGAGTCGATCCGGATAGCCCGACAACATGACTCGCATAATGGCTTCGGGTTGATCGGTTCGTTGACGTTCGCGTAGGATACTTGAGCCGTTGAGAATGGAAATGCACTGTTCTTGCAGTTGCTGAGCCGCGTTGACAATAGCTCGAACGCCGCTGCGATGGAGCGTTCCGAAGGGTGTGGTGTCCGAGCGTCCGTCCAGGAAGTCTTCCAGTGCAACAAGCCGCTCCATGCAATCGCTATCCCAGCGTTTGGCTGCTCGCGTTGGTAAGGCTCGGCTCTGCTGGAAAGGGTCGCGCTCGGAAAGCAAGGCCGACAGCAAACACGTTCGCTCGAAACATCCGGATTCAAATCCCGCGATGACCATACGTGCAAGCCGAGGATGGGTCGGCAGTCGCGACATAGCCTTTCCGATTTCTGTAATCTTGCCATGACGAATCGCACCCAATTGCTCTAATAGACTTCGTGCCCTGGCAACTGAGTCCGGTCTGGGTAGTTCCAGCCAGGGAAAATCATCGCTTTCGCCTTCACCCCAAGCGTACAATTGCAGGATTGCAGAGACGATGTCCACACGCCGAATCTCAGGCTCCAAAAACGGGGCTCGAGCACGTTCCGAGGCTTCTGCCCACAGACGATAACAGATGCCAGGCGCAACGCGTCCGGCCCGCCCCGCCCGCTGTGTAGCCGACGCTTGGCTGATATTCTCAAGCGAGAGGCGATCCAGACCAACGTCCGGCGAAAATCGCATGACGCGAGCCAACCCGCTATCAACCACTATCCGTATTCCTTCGATCGTCAGCGACGTCTCAGCCACATTGGTCGAGAGCACGATTCTTCGTTGGGTGCCCAGTTCAATCGCTCTGGCTTGCTCATCGAGTTGCATACCGCCAAAGAGCTTGACCACCTCCACATCACGGCTCAATTGAGTCTGCTGGAGCGAATCATAACAACGCTGTATCTCGCCCATGCCTGGGAAGAAGGCCAAGATATCCCCATCGTCGTTCTTCGCGACATCGTGAATGGTATTGACCATACGATCCACGACGTTGTCGTCCGGTTTCGAGGAACTATAACGGATCTTGACAGGGAAATTGGAGGATTCAACCCGTACGATCGGTGCGCCGCCAAGTTGCGATTGGATCAGGTTTGCGTCAATGGTGGCCGACATGATCACGATTCTCAAATCGTCGCGCAATGCCTGTTGAACGCGACGGAGCATGCCTAACAACAAATCGGAATCAAGGGAGCGTTCGTGGAACTCATCCAGCAAAACAAGGTTGGTGTCGGAAAGACCGGCGTCTTCTTGTAATCGCCGGAGCAAGACACCCTCGGTCGCAACAATGAGTTGTGTTTCTTTGGAAACTTGGGAATCGAACCGCACTTGATAACCAATTCGCTGCCCGATGCGACTGCCGTGCTCCCATGCAATTCTCTCGCCGACGGATTTTGCGGCGATGCGTCTCGGCTGAAGCAAATAGATTCTTTGCGAGGCGACAAACGGCATGTTCATGAGCGCCGGCGCGACGCGAGTCGTCTTGCCTGATCCAGGCGGCGCTTCGACGATTGTGATTGGATTGTCTCGGACATAGTTGCATATGGCCGATAGATGAGGATCGATCGGTAGCGGCTTAAGCATATCCGTACTTGGTCGCATAGCTTTGCCATGCAGTCATGACTTCGGCTTCCTCTTTGGGATCTGTTCCAAAGCGATTGGTTTTGTATTCTTTTTCCAGTTGTGTTCGATTTTGAAGCAGCGGCTCAATTCTTTCGAAGCCGGTCATCTCAAGTTGGTTGTAGATATTCTTGCAAACCGACACAGGGTCTTTGGCTAAATCCTCGTAGTGAATATCGATGAGTTGATTCTTTGCCATTCCTTCACGATCTATTTCAAAAGATCGGTACATGGTTGTTAGCGACTTTAGGACAAAATCTTTTAGCTTCGCTTGATATTCACCTACCTGAATGGATTGAACTTGATCCAGTGAATTCCACATTTTCATGGTGGAAGGAAATAGTTTTCGAGGGTCGCGGACGATGTGCACGAATTTGGCGTCAGGGTACATCGATCTGAGGATACCCAGCCGTCCGGTGTGGGGTGGGCTTTTGAGAATCAGCGGCTTCTTTGTCTTGAATGTGAGGGCTTTTAAAAACCAATCAAACAAGGTTTTCCATCTTTCCAAATCCTTGGCACTAAATCCATCGGATGCAAGTGTGCTTTGGAATGGGTAGTCATGGCAGGGAAAAACGAGCCTTAGGTACGGCGTTGGAGCGCCTAGGTTCATGAGGGCAAATTCGTCTTCTTGCGGCAAAGCCCATCCGGCCTTCATGTTGTCCATCGGCCGTCGATGAGGAATGAGCCAATTGCCGTATTTGGCAACCATCGATTCCGTCAGCAAAAAGTGTGACGGTGCAAAACATTGGAAGGTTGTGGGGGAAGCAAACCGTTCATCCAAGCCTAGGAGCTCGTGGAGTAGCGTGGTACCACTTCGCCAATGCCCCAAAATAAATAGTGGCGGGCCAGCGAGTTTTGTCGCGGCAATGCGGCGACCGTAAACGACGTGCTGGGTCAGTCCCAGAAGATCGGAAACGGGCATGAACGCGGTTACACCTGAGGCGATGTGCAACCGAGATAGAGAAACGCTAAAGGAGTTCTTAAAAAGTAAGGGCAACCAAACACGCGATGGCATTCCGTGCCAGAATCTTGGTGAAAGGACTGGGTACTGGATGGTTTGAGGCGATTCGTTAGAAGCCATTCGCCGAATTCGTCGTTAAAGCTAATGCCATCAATTGGATGGGTGCGAATTCCAAATCCGTTTTGGGCACCTTGAGTCCGTACATTATCGTCCGCTTTCGGAAAACGATATAGACATCAACCGCGAAACCTAGCTAGTTTTCCAAATACTTGTCGGATTTTCTAAAGTTCTCGCATCAGGACAAACCTGGATGGATTTTTGGACCAAACTTTTCTTACGACACCGACACGCAGTTGTTCCGATTGGAATCATCGCATGCCTGGTCGTAATTCTGGTCCCGCTACCCCCAGCTTTGCTCGACGTGCTGCTTTCCGCGAATATTGCGATCGCGGTTGTGATTCTTCTGACGACGATTTACGTCGAATCCCCGCTGGAATTTAATATTTTCCCGGCGATGCTGGTGGCCACCACGCTTTCACGGTTGGTTCTAAACCTGGCTACAACGCGATTGATCTTGACAAGGACAGGTTCCGAGGGAATCGACGCTGCTGGCCACGTCATTCAAGCCTTTGGAGAATTCGTTTCCGGTGACTCACTCGAGGTCGGGATCATCCTTTTCATTATTATCTTCTTAATCAACTTTATTGTGATCACCAAAGGTGCATCGCGGATCGGGGAGGTTGCTGCACGATTTGCTCTGGACGGTATGCCGGGACGTCAGATGGCGATCGATGCCGACTTGAGCGCGGGCGCGATCGACGAGAAGGAGGCACAACGCCGTCGCGAAGAGATCACAAAACAAGCGGACTTCTACGGTTCCATGGACGGTGCCAGTAAGTTCGTTCGCGGAGATGCCATCGCAGGTATCGCGATCACGCTGCTCAACATTGTTGGCGGCCTCTACATGGGCTATATGTACTCGGGGAAATCGCTTGCGGAATCAGCCGAATTGTATACGAAATTAACCATCGGTGACGGTTTGGTAAGCCAAGTGCCAGCGTTTTTGATCTCATTGGCTGCCGCCTTATTAACGACTCGAAGCACGCAGAAATCAGATTTCTCCGGCGAGTTTCTGAAGCAAATCTTTTCGCGACCTCAAGCGTTGATTATCTCGGGCGTCTTCTTGCTTTTGATGACCTTTACCCAGCTTCCTGCTGTTCCCATGGTAACCATGGGGGGTGGTTGCATTGGACTAGCCCTCATCATGCAGCGCCAGAAAAAACAAGATGCCCAAGTCATTGAAAAGAGGGGACGAGATGCCGACACCGCCAAAAAGGCTCCCCCTGAAAAGAAAGTCGAGGACTACTTAGAAGTCGACCCACTCCGACTTGAACTGGGCGCCAAGCTGATCGTTTTGGCCGATCCGAATCGCGGCGGTGATCTTATGAAACGGATCTCGACAGTGCGTGCAACGCTTGCGACTGAAATGGGTGTCTTGCTGCCAATGGTACGCATTAAAGACCGAATGAGCCTTCCCGAGTATAGCTACGAACTCGAAATGGCTGGAAACCGTATCGCCACCGGCACGCTTCGTCCCGATCGATTGCTGGCCATTGATACTGGGCTAACCAAGGGTGCCATCGTAGGTGACGAAACTACCGATCCTGCCTTTGGAAAGAGAGCCGTATGGATCGATCCGCGAAATCGTCAACAAGCTGAAATCTACGGCTACCAAGTGGTGGAGTGCGGTGCAGTCCTAGCCACACATGTCCAAGAAACCGCCCGAAAACATGCGGATGAACTGCTCACTCGCGAAGTGACCAAGCAGCTTGTCGACCAGCTCAAGAAGACGTCAGCGACGGTGGTTGATGAGCTGATACCAGGGCAAATGAAATTGGCGGAAGTCCAACAGGTGCTTCAGAACCTCCTCCGCGAAGACATCCCCATTCGCCAACTCAGCATCATTCTCGAAACGCTCGGCGACTACGCACACCGGATCAAAGATCCTATTTGGCTAACGGAATACGTTCGCCATCGATTGGCTAGAACCATATCGCATCGATATCGCGACAGCGCAGGCGTGCTCCGTGTGGTAACGCTGGATCCAGCCATGGAAGATCGCATCGCTGCTGGTACAGAACAAACGGACCGCGGTATTTTTATCCGAATGTCGCCCGACTCGATTTCGAAAACATGCAATCGTATTGCCGATCAAATCAAGAAACTCGACCAACTTGGCAAACCTAGATGCGTTGTGGTCAGTCCAAAGATCCGTGTTCCGCTGCGGCAAATAACGCAAGAAGCATTGCCCGATCTTCGAGTGTTGAGCTACAACGAAATATCGAGAGATACGAGCGTAGAATCCATTGCCATGGTCAGTGACCAGTAATCCAAGTGATTGAGGTATAAGCCGATGAACACTCCCATTCGTATCAAGACCTTTCGATCCAAGACACTGCAGGAGGCCTTTCAGCAGATTCGGGAGGAGTTTGGAGCCGAAGCATCCATTTTAGAAACAAGGGCTGCACGCTTCGGAATCTTTGGACGTTCGCGAATTGAAGTGACTGCTAGCTCCAACACAACGAATCCTCGTCTAGAGGACTCGCAAGGCAACGAGCATGATCAAGCTGAACCGACCAAACAAAACCAAAATACATCCTCGGACGACACGCCGATCGATTTTACCGGTCCTATAGATCAAACGATGGAAATTGCCAAGTCCGATCAAGAGCGTCACGTTGGTTCGGAAGACCCATCAATGGAGTGTTTAAGGTCTGATCGTGTACTGGAACAGATCCATCAAGAACTCATCGATGCAGGCATCGACCCAGGCATAGCAAGCCAATGGGTCGAGGCAACTCGGTTTTCCAACAATCCCAAGTTGATGCAAGACGTATGGACAGTACGCTCGGAACTAATCGGATCGATTCGCGATATGGTCCATGCTGCGCCTCCTATCAATCTAGAGGATGACCGCCAGCAGGTCCTCGCATTTGTTGGCCCACCTGGTTCAGGCAAGACGACGTCACTTGCTAAAATCGCAGCCAATCTGTCGATGGAACGAGGGCTTTCCGTGGGGATTCTATCGACAGACTGCTTGCGTTTAGGATCAAACCATCTCTTGCAAAACTACGCAGAAGTGCTCGGTTGGCATTTTGATGTCGCCGATTCCATTGAACAAGTTCCCTTCTGCCTGGAGGGTTTCGTTGGCTGCCGTTTTGTTTTCCTCGATACCAGTGGTTGCTCTCCGACCGATACCGAATCGCTCGACAAACTAAGCCAATTGATGCAGTTGACAATGCCTACGGAAACACATCTCGTCCTGCCAAGCACATGCAACGTTCGATCGTTTCTCAGGTACGAACAGGCATTCGGTCGTCTCAATCCAAATCGAATGCTCCTGACTAGACTCGATGAATCGGGCGGCCTGGGTGCTATGTTCCCATGCATTCAAGGTAGTAGCTTGCCGATCAGTTATCTGACCAACGGGCAACAAATCCCTGCCGATCTCATTCAAGCGACCGAGAGCCGGCTGGCGCAGCATGTTATGGCTCTGTCGGACTGAGACGGGAAACGGGGTATGGTCTCAGAAAAACCTAGGAGCAACGCACATCAAGGCTGCGATCGGGACCACTACAAACGATATCTTCCAACCGTAAAAAAACACGCTAGCGAGCATCAGCAATCCAGCCAATGCGACCAGAAGTATATTTTTTTCGCTGACCAACCCACCCCAGACACTCTTCCAAGTCTTAAGTTCCGATTTTACGATTGCCGTCTTCGCTTGCTCTGTCGCAGTGGAAATCGCTTGCGTCGCGCTTTCAAGCCCCTTCGAATCAAGTGTCGTGTTCTTCAACGTATCGACAGTCGATAGAGCTGTTGTTTTCGCCTGCTGCCAGTAACTCTCAAGCGCCCTTTGATTGGTTTGGAGCCACATTCCAGAGGCGAGCAGCATCACCGCAGCACAGGCAAAACGAAATTTACCACCCAGCAATTGACTGAACATACGTTCCAGTGAACGGCTTCGTACTTCCCGTGTGCTCACTTTCCCCGTTCTCGCCTCGGTCAGCATTTGTTTGATGCGCTGACGCTTCGCGACGGCCGCTTGGTCTGTCAATTTTCCAGCCGCTATATCTTGCATGGTCTGACGTGTCTCACTTGCGGCATCGACCATCGATGCTGCCATGGCACCAGCTCGTTTCCTGGCTTCGCTGTCCGAAATGCCATTGGCAACCATTTCGGCCTTCTCTGCCTTTCTTAATATTTTTTCATCCTTTTGTTGACGCGCGTCAACGAGCTTCTGCTCCCATTGATCAATAAACGTGTCTCGCCTCGGACGAAAGATTTTAAGCCCAAGGCGCTTGTTTTGCTGCAATCGCGTTCTCATCGCCCTCATCATGTCATAACCAAAAAGAGTTTCGTAAAACTCTTCCCAGTGCGTACCGGAGCAATCTGCCACGGCTTCGCGTAGGATAGCTTCGTCTCCTCCACGCAATCGCTGTTGTTTTAATATCGCCTGGGCTTGATCGACGGTTGGCTTACGCGACTTTGCCAACAGCTTTTCGATGCCGAAGTAGTAAGCAGCCCCGGCCGCACTCCCGAACAGCACCGCCATGAACAGCGGAAACCAAAGTCCAAGATAATAGACTGCCAGCAAGGCAACCAAGCTACCGAAGATCCAATAGACCCATTCAATTAGTCCGCCCGCTACCAAGGAAGCACGCCACCGAAGCGCCAACGGACTACGTCCCTCCCATCCAGCAAATCCGATCGCCGCAATGGGCCCGAGGAGCAATGCCAAAACATATCCCAGCCCAGTTTTGAGTTGAGAAACCATGCTTGCAAACAATTTGGCCGCTTTCGATTCGGTGGGTTGCGTTGTCTCCGAAACTGCAGAGGGAAGAGCGGCCGTCGAAGCATTCGGCGCGCTAAAGCTTTGCATCGCATTGCTGGCCTGCGTTGCGACGGACTTGGCTCCTTCTCCTATCAGCGAGAGCCCAGCTGTAGCCGAAAACAGAAGCGACAGGATGCACATCAGTCCGCATAGTCCATACCAAGCCATGGGAGCAAAACGCCGAGCGAGCAGCAATGGGGCACTGTTGAATTTTTTGGAGGCTAACTGCAATTGCGCCGCTTGCTCCGGTGCCAAGACTGAGACTGCATTCACCACCTTTGAGGTAGGTGCGTCGTCGCGCGCGTTCGATTGTGACCGTGTTATCGCATCAACGTCGCCGGGATGGTGCTGAATTTTTGCACCGGAGGTATCTTCTCGCAGTTCCAAATACACTTCTAGTTCATGGATGAGCTCTTCGAGATCCTGATACCTGTCCTCGGGTTTTTTTGCGGTCATTTTCTCGATCATGTCGCCAAGCACGCTCGGCAATCCCGATATGATGCGTTCGGGCCGCACGATTTTTTCGACACGATGCTTGGTGATGACCTCCAGCATGGTGTTCCCTTCGAAGGGTGGTTTTCCGGTAAGCAACGCGTAAAATGTGCAACCGAGTGAATAAATGTCGGCTCGCTTGTCTACGCTCGTTGCATCGGCTGACTGTTCTGGAGACATGTACGCTGGAGTCCCCATCGACGAACCAATAGCGGTTACTTGAGATCGGGCAGACGCCAGAACCAAACTCTGAACATCTGCAGCGTCGGCAGCGTCGGCGGATAGCTCGTCCGCACCCTGAGTTTTGACCAGGCCCATATCGGCGACCTTGACCATTCCATCGGCTGTCATCATCAAATTCGCAGGCTTGATATCGCGATGAACCATCCCGTGATCGTGCGCGAACTTAAGCCCTCGAGATGCTTGAAGAATTAGCGTTGCAGCCAATTTCGGCGGCAACTTTCCTTTGGTTTTCAGTTGGTCGTCGAGCGATCCTCCCGATACCAATTCCATGCTGAAGAAGTTGGTATTTCCGTCCACACCGAGATCATAGATTTGAACGACGTTGTGGTGCGTCAACTGGGCCGCAGCATAGGCTTCGCGAATAAAGCGCGCGATCACTCGAGGGTTTTGCGCCCACTTTGCTTGGATCGTTTTTAAAGCGCATGCTCGATCGAGCGAGATTTGCTTTGCGAGGTAGACCGAACCCATACCACCGGCACCGAGTTCTTTTAAAATACGATAGCCCCCTAAGCGATGGATGCCCGTCGCGGGCCCAATGGACGAAGTCGCACCGGAGGGCGGATCCGATGCACCGCTTGACGCTGATGAAGCACTAGAGGCAGGCGGACTCGGTGCCGAATCCATGGTTTGTTCATTCACGGAAAAGTCGTGGCTCGCTCCTGGAGCCGATTTGGCGAAAGCGGCATGCATCAAGGTTTCTTCCCCTGCTTGGGAGCCTCCGCTGAGACCTGTTACCGCTTCCTGTTGGATAGTCGCTTCAAAACCAGTAGGTTTGCTGTTGGTAGACGGGCTTCCTTCTTGGCCCGTTAAGTCCGCCACACTTACGAGACTTGAATTGTTTTGAAAAGAAGCCTCTTGCGGTACAGGGCCCTCTGGAGGCGAAGTCACATCCAAGCCACTTACCGGAGGGCGAGGACGAGAGCCCCCAACCTTGACACTTGGCGGGTCGCCAGCTTCGACGACGATCACAAACGATTCGCCACAGCCAGAACACTTTGGCTTGTATTTGCCTGGTTTCGGGTCTTTGATCGAGAGACTATGTTGGCAGTGCGGGCAACTGATCTTGTGATTCATGGCAGGCTAGGTGTGTTCTATTTGGCAACCATCACGGAGCGGAATGTCACCCGATACCCCCGTATTCTAGTCTGATGAAGAAAAAAAGTGCACAACCTGGGCTGTGCTGTGCAACAAACACTAGCACAGCTTACGCCTCAAACTCACTTCTTTGCTCGCGTTTGGAGATTCAGCCATGCATACAAGTCGGGGGAGGCAAAAGCTGCAGACCAGGAATTGTGACCGATATTTTCCAATGTCGTTAATCGTATTGCTTGACTTCCAGCCTGACGGATTGCCTCAACTTGGTCCAAGTTCGCCTGAAAAACGCGGTCTTGATCACCGACAAAGACCCAGATCGGCAGGTCTTTTAACTGCGCTGCGTCCTTGAGGTCGCCTCGTCCGCAAATGGGAACAACGGCAGCAAATCGATTAGGCTGATCCGCCGCCATTCGCCACGAACCCGAACCACCCATGCTGAGCCCTGCCAAGTAAATTCGTTTTTTATCTGCGTTGGTTTTTTCAACAACCGAGTCCAATAATTCAACCAAACGGGCTTGCTGTGTCGCACTGCTCCACGAATCTTCCTTGGGACATTGCGGAGAAACCAGTATGAATGGAAGCTTGTCACCGCGGGCAGCCATTTGAGGTGGCCCCCATTTTGCAACCGTGCTGAGCGGACCATCGCTCTCGCCGCGTCCATGCAAAAAAAGCATGATAGGCAAACTATCTTTTCCTGTTTTCCATTCGCTCGGTAAATAGAGCAGATAGGGTACTTCGGCCGAATCCTTTGTTTTGAAAACCTGCTCCACTTGCTGACCGGCAACTGGCTGTGCTCCTTGTGTTAAAGCACAAAATAGACTGCAAATCACAGTTAACGACGCACTCAAAAGTTTGTTTGCTTTCATGATACGCTCCCAAAGTGAAAATCAACTAATCGTTTTTATTCCTAAGCCACTGCTCCAGAAACAACAGGTTCCAAAGTCGGTACGCTTGATTCCCTCGCCCTGTCATGTGTTCGTCGACCAAGGATGCAATAGCCTCCCGTCGAAAATACTCATGGCATTTCGCATCCTGGCCAAGCAACGCATCGTAAGTTCGGTCTCGCAAGGAAGTCCGAAACCACTTAGCAATCGGGACGCCAAACCCCATCTTGGGTCTATGCCATATCTCCTTAGGCAGTAGATCCTTATAAGTATCCATCAATAATCGTTTGCCCTTTCTACCTCTCAGCTTCAATTGCGAGGGCAAGGACGCAGCCCATTCCACTAGACGATAGTCCAGTAGCGGCTGCCGTACTTCCAACGAGTGAGCCATGGAAGCGATGTCCACTTTCGTCATCAAATCACAAGGCATATACGTCTGCAGATCGGCTGTCGAGGCGCAACTAACCAAGTCGCGTTTACCGGCGTTCCTCCATGCGTCAGCTAAGAAGGAGACCGGGTTGCGATCTGGCAATTGCTGAATAAAGGATTCTTGATAAAGATCCAACCGACTTGCTTCGCCAAAAATCTGAATCCAATTCATGTAACGTTCGATCGGAGGCTGGCCAAGCGCCTCGCAAAAACGTCGAACTCGACGAAGAAGGGATCGCCTTGCATTCGAGTCAGGCAACCGATTCATAATCCAACTTTGGTTGAGCCACCCCACTGGCAACCAAGACTGCAACTGGCCGCTGAGCTTCAACGCTCGATAGCGTTCGTAGCCACCAAACAACTCATCGCCCCCATCGCCACTGAGGGCGACTGTTACGTGTTTCCGAGTCATCTCGCTCAGATACCAAGTCGGTACGGCCGATGAATCGCCAAACGGTTCATCGTATTGCCTTACCAGTCGGTCGAGAATATCCATGGCATCCGGCGTCACTTCAAATCGTTCGTGTTTGGTGCCGACATGGTCGGCAACCATCTTTGCATAATGAGTTTCATCGAAATCAGCTTCCGAAAAGCCGATGGAAAAAGTCCGTATTGGAGTTTCCAGTTGCTGCTGCGCAATTGCGACGATCAGCGACGAATCGATTCCGCCAGAGAGGAACGCTCCGAGCGGAACATCGCTTCGTAAACGAATGCGAATGGCATCCGCCAACAAAGTCCGTAAATGTTCGGATGCAGATGACTGGGTGATTGCGATCTCTTTGGACCAGTCCACATTCCAATATTTTTGTATTCGCAATCTTCCATTTTCGAAGACGGCGAAGTGCCCCGGAGGCAACTTGTGGATACCCTTGTAAATCGAATGCGGGTGCGGAATGTACTGATACGTTAAGAACAAGTCGATGGAGCCTGGATCGATCTCTTTGCGAATCCCGGGCAAGGTCATCAAGCTTTTGAGTTCACTGGCAAAAACGAGCCGTCCGTCTTGAACGGTGTAGTAAAGTGGCTTCTTGCCCAATCGATCGCGAGCCAGAACCAAACGTTCATTGCGTCGATCCCAGATCGCCATTGCGAACATGCCATTAAGATGCTCGAAGCAGTCTAGCCCAAGATCTTCATATAAGTGAACAATCGTCTCGGTGTCCGATTGGGACCGAAACGTATGCCCAGCTCCCTCCAATCGATACCTGAGTTGCTGGTAATTGTAGATCTCGCCGTTGAAAACAATTTGAACGCTGCCGTCTTCGTTGCCAAGCGGTTGGTGTCCGGTTGCCAAATCAATAATCGACAGCCGGCGAAAGCCGAGCGCGACTCCAGGCGATGGGGGGCCGTTCAAGATAGAATGGTTCATCGCCGAAGGAATAATCAAATGGCCTTGATCATCGGGACCGCGGTGAGCAATAGCGCCCGTCATCCGGCCTAACTCCTCGCGAGTCAGTCCCGTTGCATCGTGCGCCCAAATTCCACCCGCGATCCCGCACATTTCAAATTCGCTCGTATGTCAGTTGAAAAGGAAATGCGATTTCCCAGGTTTACTTTTAAAGGTTATCCCTTGGTCGTCCACTCCACCGGAGTTGGCTCGATTGTTCCAGCCAACGGTGATCCGCTGTCTTTTCGACCACTTCCCTCCAAACGACTAATCACTCGAACGGACATGTCGGATTCACAGAGGATCTGACAACTGAGTCGAACTCCCGAAGCACCTTTGGCGGCCAAAACTTGCTTCTCCGCGACCGTCATCTTAGCAGGTTCCCCTGCAATGAACTCGACCCGGCAGGTTGTGCAGCGTGCTTTGCCGCCGCAAGCATGCAATTGATCCGTGCCCGCTTCTTCGCACAGAGCAGCAGCAAGCCGTTTTCCCTCTGGAACATCAAAGGTTCCGATTCCCTCAACTGTGAGACTTGGCATCGTATGTACTATTTCGAAAGGAGTAAGCGATCAATAACGTAGAACCCTAAACGCAAAGATACCCTCGATTGGATCCGCTGGACAGGTGGCGGAGGCTGCCAGCATCCCCACCGAGGCTGGCAGCGCCAGCCACGACAATCGCGACGCAGCCGACAAAAGTAGCAGGCACGCTCCGTCGTGCCGTCCGCTCGTCAGCATTTAGTGGGATTCTAAGTGGACGGCACATGGAATGTGCCTACTACTTTGACTTTTGTCGGCCACGACAATCGCTAACCAGGATACTTCTTGTTGGCCCATTCCGTCAGCTTCTCACGAAAGATCTTGGAGTTGTGTCGAATGTCCGTTGGCAATTTGCTCGGATAAACAACGACTCGCTTCACGGCGTTGCTACGTGGATTTTCTTGCAACCGCTCGACAACAGCCTGTGACAATTGAGCGTCGTTTAGTTTTCTGTCATGAGTCTGCTTGGACCACGGCTCCAGGATGACCATCGGCGATTGCGAAAATCGATCACCTGTCCCTATTAAAGCAGATCGGTACACGTCTGGATGGGAGTTTGCAATCGCTTCAATGGATTCTGTAAAAAGAACACGAGAACCTGAAATAATTCGATGCGACTTTCGGCCGCAAAACCAGAATCGATGTTGTTCGTCCAAGTAGCCGACGTCTCCCATCCGATGCCAGACGTCAGCGCCCTCTCGAACTTTATGTATGGCGTTTTGATCCTCGCGTGTAACATACTGTTTAGAAACAACCGACCCGCAAACCATGAGTTCCCCAATTTCACCAAGAGGCATTTCCTTGGATTCATTGATGTTCTTAATCGGCTTGTCATCGATAGCAATAACTCGCCAACGTATTCCGGAAAATTTGCTTCCGACACATGTCCCGGCTCCTTGCCGAGTCTTAAAAGCGGTTTCTTGCAACACGCTGCGAGATTCGATTGAGGCGATTGGCAAAGCTTCCGTGGCGCCGTAGGGTGTGTACATGGAGCCATCCACATGCATCGCTTTCCGGACTTGCTCCAATACCCTAGGAGGAACCGGCGCGCCTGCCGAAAGGACACGCTGGAGCGACTCGACTCGGCGTCCTGACTTCGCGCAAAAACCACCTACTTTGGTCCATAAAGCCGGAGACCCAAACGACTGGTTAATCTGCCATTGATCAATTGCGTCTAACAATCGAACCGGATCGACATCTGCCGGGCGAATGGGATTCATGTCCGGCAGGATCGTAGTCGTTCCCATGACCGCGTTGAAGAGCCCAAACAATGGAAAACAACTCAGGTCCCGACCGCCAGGCTGAATCCCGTAGTGCGCTGCCACCTGATCAATCTGAGCATTAAAAGTCCCGTGCGTGTAAAGAACCCCCTTCGGAGGACCTGTGCTACCGGTCGTGAAAATGATGGCGGCTGGATCGTCCCGTTTGGATACGGGTAAACGTAATCCGTTTGGCGATTGCTTTTCTAAGTGACTCAATGTGGCCGAGGGAAGTCCTGGAAACCACCGACCGGCCGTTACATTCAACTTGGCACTCGGGAATCGCGATTGGAAAAAACGCAATATGGCGTGCGCCATGGGTATCGCAATAAACCCGTCTGGACGGGTCGCTGCTAGACACTCGATCAAGTTCTTGCGGCCCATTCCCGGATCGATAAGGACCAGCGTCGCACCCGACTTCAGCACCGCAAAAACCAATGCGATGAAGTCTTCGCCGAATCGAACTAGCAACGCGATACGTTTGCCCGGACCGATTCCCATCCCTTGTAGACCCGCGGCAATCGACGCGGATCGACGTTCCAACTCCGCCATCGTGATCGTGTCATAGCTTCGATGATCGCGCTGTCGGTGCGAACCGCGTGGAGAAGCGATGGCGATGGCGTCAGGAGCAATGGCTGCTTGTACGCTGAGCCTGGCTCCGACATTGGCATTGAGTGCGCCTGCATCATGCGTTGAAACCGTTTGGGGATTCGATTGAGGCCACTCGTTGGGGTTTTCGGACAAAGTCTTCACTTGATTAGGACGGGAACTTCGAGAGTTCCATGGGAGTTGCTAAGCTGCTCGGTTGAATTCAAGTTGATTGCTGCGTCGCTGAACTTGGGAGGTCCATACCCGCGCTTCGGGTTATTCGAAAAACCATATCGCTCGGTTGGAATGCCGAAAGAATTCTTGTCCAGTCGCGAATTTTCGTTTTCATCATGGTATGCACTAACGGCTAGGGGCGGGACAGCCTCACCATCCTGTTCGTTTCCGACAGGAATCGGGATTTCGACTTGCCAAGTGGCTTTCGAATCGAGGATGCGAATCGATTCTTTTGCTATGGCATACTCAGGCTCATTGAAATGTGCATTGCCTAAATAAACAGCCACGCGGCACGATCCGTTGCTATGAGCGAAACCTGAAATGCTAATTTTCATTGAAAGCGTAATCGTATTGGTTTTAACTTGTTTTGGCGTTGCGGCAGCAGCTATGGGTGTGGGTTCGTAGCTTGCGATGGACTCGCTATTTTTTGGAGGAATTTTCGATTCAACGTTTTTATTCGCGTCGCAACCCGGGCCCACCGCAATCACAAATAATAGCCCGTATCCGAACCTATTCGAAACTGGTCCCAAGAATTTCCCTTTGCAATTTGCGACTGCGTTTCTAGCCAAGATACTTCCGCCTAGATCAAATAAAGACGCGACGGTTAAACACAATCCATTCGACAACCAACAGGGCCAAACCAAGCAGCAGAACCCAACGCCAAATCTCTTGGCGAGCTTGAACGATGGAACCACTTGCAGCCACTTTTTCGTATCCCATTTGAATCGAGTCGGCGACTGTCAGGTCGCTTTCGCGTGCAGAAAACAAATTGACACAAAAGGACTCCACCGGCTTCTCAACACCCTTTGCGAACACCTGGTAGATTCCGAGTTCGTCTGTCTTCGTAAAGGTATATCGACTCTCGTCGCCACGAGAGAGTTCCGTCGTGTGCCCGTCAGGTGCGACCACTCGAAAGTCCTTGAATCGGTTTGAGAGCAACAGCCCAATAGGCCAGCCTGGTTGAACGCTTGGAGAGGATGATTCCGTGATACCACCACCTAGGTACTCAACCGTGGAGTACACGAATACCGGAAAGCTGCGTCTGTTTCCCCAATTCGTATTGACTCCAACCCCTTCACTGGTCGCCTGTACAATCGAAAAGCCGAGTACCGCATCCTGAAAAGGCCCACGCGGCGAGACTCCGAAAACAGGTCCGACATCGCTGGTCATCAGAACCGTTCCGGACTCGCCAGGGTTAACGGTCCTTGCCTCTACGATGTCGACGGAAGCCATTTCCAAATACTGTGTCATGGAATTGGTTCGATTGACGTCTAAGATAAAAACGGGTCCCTGCGGTTGGCCAAATTTCCAGCCGTCGCTAGATGGCTCTTCGCCAGGCTTGCTCGCTGGACTCGGTGGTACACTTCCAACAAACAACGTATTGCTTGAAGGCATTTGCGACGGCGAACACTGATCAAAGATGACAAGGTCAAACGCCGCGTTAAGGGTTGCTGCTTGATACTTCGAGTCGGCCAAGAATGCTGGCGATTCCACTTGAACCGAGGCAATTTGTTGAACTCGCGCGGTATGAAGCGCGGTTTCCAAGGCGGCATTGCCCGGCGTGACAAGCAAGACGCTTATCTGTTTGATCGGTCGAATGGCTGCGTATGCCACATTATCCACCTTGAGCGCGTCCTCATAGTCAAGGGTCAGCTTGAGCTGGCCCTCTTCCATATCGGTGAGCTCGAAAAGTAGCCCTGCTTCTTGCCCTGCGTCCACACTCCCTGTCGACGCGTCAAGAAGCTTGCCGTCGAGTTCAAGCGAAGCAGTGAAGTCCACCTTCGCATCGCCTTGATTCGTGATCCGTGCAAATGCCTCCAACTTGCTCGATTTGTCCTCATTGCGTTGCACGGCAAAGCTGAGGATACCTAGGTTTTGCGTCTTCGTTTCGCCAATTGGGATATACTCCATTTTCAACTTGCCTAAATCGAAGTCCCCTAAGTCGCCAAATGCACCATCACTTAAGAGGTAGACCGTAGCAGGGATTGCATCCGCTACCATGATATCGCTGAGATTGTCGAAGCTAGAACGGCCGGGGTTTGCCAATCCCGCGGCAGCCCGCAGCGCCTCGCTAACATCGGTTCCGTGAGATGTGGCTTGAATCGAATCGACGGCGCTAAACAACCGACCGCGATCCTTGGTAAAACCTTGCCGAACATCCGCTCGATCCGAGAACGCAATCACCATCCCAACATCGTCTGCGGAGGTATCCGAAAGCAATTCCCGCACCTTCTTTTTGGCCAAGTCCAATCGGTTGGGTGAAACGTCTGTGGCTTGCATGCTAGCTGAATTGTCGATGATATAGATTCGACGTTCACCGATTCGATTTTGCCCACTCCAGCCCGGCCTCATACACGCCAAAATCAAAAGAGCCAAAAAGAGCAATTGCAGATACAGAAGTAGGTTTTTGCGAAGCTTCTGCCAAATGCTGTTAACGTGGACGTCCTCTAACGTTCGTCGCCAAAGCAAGGTGCTCGGCACGGCAAGTTCGCGTCGTTTTAACTTTAAGAAATAGAGACTGAGAACGGCAGGCGGAACCAACAGTATTAACAGCCATTGCAACGGCCCGAGAGCGCTGATCCAACTCATCGCACAAGCCCTTTACTGCGAAGATACTCATTGACCAGCACATCCGCTGCATGATCACTTCTCGCCGGAACATAAGTGATGGATCGCTTGTTACAAAACGACTTGGCTTGCTCGATAAAGGCTGCGAGTGTTTGTTGGTATCGGTTGAGCAACCCTGCCGAAATCGAGACTTCCCGTTGGTCACCGTCTTCGCAATCGACCAATTTCAAATCCCCTTGAACCGCAGGGGATAACTCCTCGGGGCTCAATAAATGAATGAGAAAAATATCCATCTCCCGTGCCACTAGCATTCGCAAGGCAGATTCGTATCCGGATTTGTTCATCAAGTCAGTCACGAGGACCACGATTCCTTTGCCGGTATTCTTAACGCAAAATCGCTTAATCGATTCAGCCATGGTTGTTAAGGAGGTCACACACGACAGCGACTCGAGATGCCCAAGCAAGCGATGGGTGGACGACTTGCCTCGAATAACAATCGGATTGGACGACGTTTCAAAACTGGATACCGATACGCGGTCTCCACGGCACAAACCAATATAAGCAAGACTAGCGGCGATTTGCTTGGCTACAAAAAATTTGCTCGGTTCACCAAAATCCATCGACATGGAATCGTCGATAATCGTGTAGAAATGCAAATCCTCTTCTTCGAGAAAAATCTTAAGGTAAAGGCGATCCATTCGGGCGAAAAGGTTCCAATCGATAAAACGCAAATCGTCGCCGTTGACGTAGTTGCGAAAGTCCGCGAACTCAACGCTCTGCCCCTTTCGCTTGCTTCGCCGTTCTCCCTTCATGCGTCCCCGAAATATTTTTCGACTGACAAGCTCCATGCGTTCCAATTTAGCCATGGTTTCAGCCGAAAGGATGGCTGACGATGGTTTGGACGAATAGATCGTAGAACTCTCTGCCATGAGCAACCGACAAGGTGAGGGGGCGAAATAACAACCGACTTAGTTTAGCAAAAATATTGGGAGGTGAGTAAAGTCTTGAGCCCGACAGGTTAAATCCCAACCAGTTCTTGCGACTAATGTCGCCTTTCGCTCCGCGAAAGTGCGTTAACGCGGCGCACTTTCGCGGAGCGAAAGGCGACACTGTGATACTACAGGACGGTAAGGCCTTCGTTTCGGCTTTGGATCCAGGACCTAACCTCTGGCAGCTTCCCATATGCAAAAGCCAACAGTGCCAGAGGATGGATGGTCGGTTTGTCGATGCCTTGTTCCATTTGAAGCTTGCATGAAGTGCATTCCGTACTGCCGATTTGCGCTGTCGTCTCTTGCATTTTACTGATCAAACCCCAACCGACCCGCAAACTGGTTCGGTAGGTCTGTTTTCGCATCCCATATGTGCCGGCCATACCGCTGCAACCTGCATCTGCATGCTGTACAGCAAGACCGGGAATCAAATTCAACAAACGCAAACCGCTATGATTTGGATCGAGCGCTCGCAAATGGCAAGGAGTATGGTAGATGACCGATGTCGTCAACGGTTTCATGTCCAGTTCAAGCTCGTTGTTAGAGTGCATTTGAACCAGATATTGGCCTGCGTCCCAAGTGTTTGCCGCAACAAGCTTGGCGTCCTCGTTGTCCAGGATTTGCACGTATTCGTATTTCAGACAGAGAGCTGCCGTAGGTTCGGTCGTGACAATTTGATAGCCCTGCCGAACGGCCTCGGCCAACTGGCGAATTTGAGGCGCAATCATGCGACGAACCTTTTCAATGTCTCCCATTACGATCTTCGTCATGAACGTTACCGATTGCCACGCAGGGACGTAAACTTCGACGTTTTGGTGCTGCAATACTTCAACCAATGCAATTCCGACCAGTGGGTTGTTCCAATTTGCGTAGTGGTCCACCAAGTAGAGTACTTTTCGGCCAGCACCACGATTGGGTCGTGTCAATCGATTCTTCGCGGCCCATCGCATGAACGGCTGCTTGGCAATGGAGGGCAAGCGTCGTCCTTGAGCAATGCCGGTTGTTTTTTCTAGGATCCAACGCGAATAGCGATTCTCTAGTCCCCAGTTGGCCAGCATTGGGATTCTACCTGCAAGAGCGGTAAGAGCGTCCAAGCGGGACAACAAGCGATCGTTTAGGCGCAGTCCATTGGTGGCCGTATACTGCGCCTTGATTTCTACCATCAGTTTTGGGATATCAACGGATGCTGGGCAATCAATTTTGCATTGGTGGCAATGAAAACAAAGGTCCGCAATCTCCTTCATCTCATCGCTTTCCGCAAGATGGAGAGGTAGTTTGCCTGACATCAGCCCTCGGATCAAATTGGCCTTGGCTCTGGGTGATGCTTCTTCGCCCCGTGTTGAGCGAAACATGGGACACATGCGTTCCGCTGGAGCATTGGACCGACAGCGTCCGCATCCGTTACAAGCGTTGGCTGTAACCTCCATCGACTCCATTTCGGACCAACCTAAAATTGGCAAAAAGGTTTTGCTCGCGATCCCGACTCCACCGGTTGGGACCGGGTCTAGCGTATTGTTGGTTCCTTCATCGTTTGGAGTGGTGGTTCCACTTACGTGGTCCGCAATTGCAGGGGAAGAAGGCATGTTCACGTCGTTGGCTTCGATCGTTGCAGCAAAAACGGACTTGCGTTTCGGATTGATGACGATTGAAGGCGGTCGAAGATTATCAGTCGTTTTTTGAGCAGCGTCGGTTACGAGCTTACCTGGATTCAGAATGCCTTTTGGATCAAACAGTTCCTTAATACGTCGGCAAATCGGATACAGATCGCCCAATTGCTGCCTGAGGTACGAGCTGCGGCTGAGACCGACCGCGTGTTCGCCGGAAATGACGCCGCGGTATTCGATGACCTTTTCGAAAATGCGATCAGCGATACGTTGCATTTTTAACACATCATCCGGCTCGTGCGGATCTAGAAATGGCCGTAAATGAAGATGGCCATGAGCAGCGTGCGCGAAGAGGGTGCCAGTAACTCGGTCCGCCTTCAGAATGTTCTGCATTTCCACCAAAAATTCCGGCAAGCGATCCGGTGGGATAGAGATGTCTTCTACAAACGGAAGCGGTCGTGAAGAACCACGCAGGCGATATAATCGAGGAATCACCCGTCGACTCAGTTTCCAGATGAAGTCTCGTTCGGCGTCATCCACAATGATGCGGGTGTGCTGAGTCGATGGAGCGCGCCGAACGATGCGTTGAATGAGTGAACCCAACCGGCTCCGAACTTCGGGAACATCGTTACCCTGCAGTTCTATCAGCAAGAGAGCTTCGGCGCCCCTAGGCAACATCGATTCGTAACGTGGATCCAATTCTCTAGCAATTTCGATCAGGCGGCGGTCCATCAAATCACAAGCTGCCACGTTGTCGCGACGAGCATCAAGGGCGGCGCGGGCGGCCAGTTCGAGCTTCTCAAAGAACATCAATACGACACCTCGAGCGCCCGGCATGGCTACGACCTTGACCGTCGCTTCCGTCAGAATCGACAGCGTTCCCTCAGCCCCCGACTGCAAGCGAGCCAAGTCGACATGCTCATGATCCAAGGCCGACTCCAAGCGATAGCCGCATCCTCGCGCAACACCTCGCCATGGCGGAGACTTGATTATGGCTCGATTCGTCCAAAGAAGTTGCCCTATCTCCGACACAAGATTGTTTAGCTTGGAGCTACCTGTGTTGGGCATTCGCCACGGTATACGGTCGAGCGGAAGTTGATCGCCATCTGCCAAGACGCACTGCGCCGATAGCATAGTAGCCCCCGCCGTACCATATCGCAAGAAATGGCTTCCCAAAGTGTCGATGGCAAGCACGCTGCCGATCGTGGTCACGGCGCGGGTCGGAGGATCCGGCCCAAAGATGAGTCGATCTTTTGCCAAGATCCGATTCATGTCTGCCAATGCCAAGCCTGGTTGGACCCGTGCAACGAGTTTTTCGACATCCACATGGATCATGCGCCGCATGAATCGGGAAAAGTCAAGAATGATACCGGGCCCAAGGGATTGCCCAGCCAATCCCGTTCCACCGCCGCGAGGAAACAAAGGCAACGAGTTTTCGGCAGCGTACTTCACACACTGAGCCACATCGTCGGCATGCCTCGGCCGAACGACCGCGAGGGGGGCTATTTCATATATGCTGGCGTCACTGGCATACAATTGAGTTCGCAAGGGATGGCAATAGACTTCGCCATCCAACACTCCTCGCAAGTCGGCTTCAATTCGCGACTGGTCCGCATCCATTCAGTTATCCATTCTCCGTTTGATAATGACAGCAATTGCTCGTCCACCATTGTTCGGCCAATCGCTCATTCCAATCCTTGGATTCTGGAAGCGATTGGAGTGCGTCGAATAATTCTCTGGCGGTCTGAAAGCGTTCAAAAGGAGATTTTTCTAAACACTTGAGTACGATTGCATCCAATCCAGGCGAAATCGGTGGCCCATGACTGTTCTTTTGAACGCTCGATGGCGCAATAGCTTTTTCGTGTATATGCGAAAGCAATACTTTAAGAGTTGCTCCGCTTTCGAAGATGGGGCGACCTGTCAACATATAAAAGGCGACACCACCAACTGCGTAAATGTCGGATCGCTGATCCGCTTGAATCTCGCCCAAGGCTTGTTCAGGAGACATGTAGAGCGGAGAACCGGTTAACGAACCTGCAATGGTCAGTTCCGAGTCCTCGTTTTTAGGAAATGCATTGGTAACCGGTTTTGCAAGTCCAAAGTCAAGCAGTTTCACAACGTCAAATGCACCACCCAGTTCTGTTACCATGAGGTTCGTCGGCTTTATGTCGCGATGAACCAGTTGCATCGAATGGGCTTCAATCAATGCGCTACAAATCTGCTTGAGCAAGTAGATTGCTCGGGCTGGAGCGAGAGCCCCTCTGCGAACCACCAATTCCTGAAGAGTCATCCCCGTAACATACTCCATCACATAAAAGAAAGTTCCGTCGGAAGTACGTCCGTAATCGTAAATCGAAATGCTATTCCAATGATTGAGTCGAGACGTCGCTTTCACTTCGCGTTCGAATCGAGCGATCGCCCGCGGATCCCCTGCCTTCTCTGCGCGGATGACTTTGATGGCACATGGCCGCTTCATCAGGCGATGTTCTGCGAGATAGACATCACCCATGCCGCCCGAGCCAATCTTTTCCTTCAGTCGGTAACGACCCAGCTCTTTGGCTTCCTCCGCCTTTGTTCGTAGGTAGGTGATGATGTGCACACCTGAAACCGAAGCAAAAATGGTGGCCGCTAACGCTAAAACCATCTCAACGATGCTGGACTGATCGAAGAAGAGCATTTTCCTGACATCCCGGTGATTCAGAAACGCAATCCCTGTTGCAAAAAGGGGAAAAAAACTAATGGTGATCACGACACCCAAAACTCGCGTCCAGGAACGTGGCACGAAGATCGCGTAGGAAAAAATCAAAATGATCCAACCTGACATCGGCATTTGGGGAATTAGGTCGAAGTTCTGCGCCATGAACACGATCTCAAGGTAATGCAAAACCGCGAAGAACAGAGTGGGAATTCCAAAGATCATCAGCTCGCACCAACGCAAGCACGATGCAGATGCATTGCGCACCCGCGCTAGCCAAACTCCGATTCCCACCAAGGAAGCCGTAGAGATCAGTTCCACCGTCAAAAACCCATAACCGAGATGCAAACTGGTGCTGGTGAATTCTCGGACACATGTCCAAGAAGCAAAGATTGCAAAGCCAAAACCAATGGCGAGTGCTGCAGCCTTGAGACGAGTTTGAACCAAGGAATTGTTGCTGTGACTAGATCCGCTATCACCTTCAAACAACTCCATGTCGAAACGGTCACCGCTAGTTTCCTGCAATTCGGGCCTTGCGTGAATTGCGAGAGGGCTGTCAGCGTCTAACGTTTCATCTTCTTTTCCAGCGACTTCGGCTTTCAATCCATCCCTCGTTCCGCTTTGAACCGACCTACACGAAAAGCGTTGAAATTATCAGCACTGGTCGATCGAATCATATCCCAATTTTATGCCACTCGATGTTCCAACAGACAAGGATTGTAACAGAAAACGATGGATTTTGCCTCCGCCTCTTTCCGACCGTCGATCCCAATCCGTTTCAAGATGGGATCCAAATCGGCTGGGATGTCGGCTTTTTGTACGCTGCCGCGAGTGCGAAGTGGCCTAAGTCGACTTCGTATGTGTCGGAATTACGTACGGGCCTTCGGGAATTATGGCGACCGCCTTATCCCCGGATTGCGAAATGCTCGATGCTATCGCATCCTCCATGGACTCTACCATTTGAACACCCGTAAGTTCACGATCCTTCCCCTTGAGCCCCTCGCTATAAAGAGACACGTTGCCTACCGCCAATGTCCGGAGCAACATGTGTGTTTGCCAACCATCTACGTCCGCCAATGGCATCTGCCTGATTCGATCCAAAAACCCTTGACCACCCAGCTTTAACAAGTGCGATTGTGACTCGCGATACTCATGTGAACCGAGCCCCTCTTCGCAAGCGCTTGCAATAATCATCCGACCTCCATCCGCCAGAATTTGAATCGGAGCCACCATTCCCTTTACGGTTTGGTAATACGTCTTATCCAATGGATAGCCAGCAGCGCTCGTCACGACTGTATTGAATTGACGCCCAAGTGGCACCTCCGCATAGTGCTTCACAAATGCAACACCCTCGAGGTGACTCTTTTCGCAATCGCCGAAATTCACGAAACTCATTCGCCTAGCCTCGTCGATCACTGTGTTGATGGCATAGACTTTGCCCAGCAGTTTCAAAATTTCAAGCTGCCCTCGGTGTAATGGGTTGCCCATTAAATTACCGTTGCATGCAAGTGGATCGGCCATGAATCGATGATTGTGGAATGTTCGAATGGTCTCCTCACCCGCCACACCAGGTGCAATCACTTTCCGACCTCCCGAGTAACCGGCCATGAAGTGAGGCTCCACCAAACCTATCGCGACACGAAGGTCTGCATCGACAAGATGACGATTCAAAACCACAGGGATTCCATCGGTTGGGGTATGCCCCAAATCGACCATCCAATTCCGATCGCGTGCAAAGTGATTTTCGACTCTCACATTGTCGAAAACCCAATCGTCTCCAATGACTTCTCGCATTTCACGGCCTAGGTTCGGTCGATGCAAGCCCGTTGCGATCAAGATGGTAATGCGATCGAGCTCAACACCATGGGCACGAAGCTGCTCAATAAGCCCCTTGAGAATCGGACCATTTGGAACTGGCCTCGTAATATCGCAAATGACAATGCATGCTCGTTGCACTCCAATGGCTAATTCCGAAATCGATGGTGCTCCAACGGGTGACAACAGTGCGTCTCGAATAGCGGCTTGAGCATCCTCCAAAACAGGCATATCAGGCTTGCGAATGATCGTTGGTTCGCAGCCCTTTGGCAATCGAATATGGAGTTCACCCTTGCCGTACCGAATCGAAACTGAATCACTCATTTCCATGCTCCCTAACGTCGCTGGACACTCTAAAGTTGAACGCCATCCCGAATGGGCTTGGCATAGGCTGTAGCCAAATGCTTAATTCCATCAGAACTCACTTCCGGAATATGTTCCGGCAATCGAATCATCAATTCGACTAACAAATCACCGATGATGCCGTCGGAGCTCTTCAATCCTTGCCCCTTAATGCGGAGTTTTTTTCCGCTATTGCTCATTGGAGGAATCGTCAAGGTGACAGTCCCAGCTGGAGTAGGAACATCGATACGAGCTCCTTGAACGGCTTCTGGTATGGAAATGGGGAGCCGAAGCTCGAGGTTGTTTCCCGCGATTTTAAAGTATGGATGCGGTTCCAAGTTTACCTTCAGTATTAAATCTCCCGGCTTTCCAACTCCACTTGGCTGGCCCTGCCCCCGCAACCGAATCTTCTTACCGGGTTCCATGCCAGCGGGAATCTTCACCGTGATTGCATCCCGCTTGCCATCGCGATCCAACTGAATGCGGGTCTCACCTCCAAGAATAATAATTCTCAATGGAACTGAAATCTCCGCGGCGATGTCAGCACCGCGAGGTTGTGAAGCGCGTCGCCCGCGACTCGGACCGCTGCCCCCGAATTGACTGAAGATGTCTCCGAGATCAACGCCACCAGCCCCTCCTCGCCCGAAAATGTCGCCAAAATCAAAACCTGCTCCAGCTGCAGAACCACCACGTGCATGCCCACCCGCAAATGGATTCTTGTCTCCAAATTTCTCATAATCGGGACCAAACTGGTCGTACATTTTGCGTTTTTCCGAATCGTTCAAGCAGTCGTAAGCTTGCTGAACCTCCTGAAAGCGCTTCTTGGCGTTCTTGTCGTCAGGATTGTGGTCTGGGTGGAATTTACGTGCAAGTTTTCTGTATGCCTTAGAAATCTCTTCGGTAGAGGCTGTCCTTTCGACATCCAAAACCTTGTAATAATCGTTAGCCATTTTGGTTTCCATGCGTTGTACACTCTTGTAAGCCAAAGCCACACGCGTAACGGTGTCGATAGCCGATAAATCATTTTAGCTTCATTCCACAGGATCCCCCAGGGCAAACCCAACCCGAGTTTACCTATGCGAAAAACGAAGAATCTTGTTAGGGGAATCGTTCTTGTCTCGCCAATTTGCTTGATGCAAGCGTTCGCCCCGATTCCTTGCTTCAGCCAAGGGAATATAGAACTGGAAGTCTTCGACAAGGAAAGCGGTGAACCTGTCTCTGCAAGAATCGCCTTTTTAAAATCTGCAAAAAAGCTTACTCGCCCCAAAAACGTTCTTTTTGCTGGTGACCAATGGTTGGCAGAAGCAAAATTCAAACTAGCACCTCCAAACGGGGATTACGAATTTCTAGTCCAAAGAGGACCCGAATTCAACGAAGTCCGCGGCGGGTTTACCATCGAACGTGGGGCCAAGGATTCTGTTCCAGTAGAAATTCCCCGTTCCGTCGATATGCATTCGGAATCCTGGTACAGCGGAGATCATTTTTCAAGCCTCCCGTCGCAGGAGCTAAATCGATGGCAATTGGCCGATGCGGTCGATTTCGCTGTTTCAACCGGCTCCAAAACGAACTTAAAGATTCTGTTGCCAAAGAAAACAGGCAAGGATAAGCCAACCCAACCCACTGGCCAAGAAAGGACAAATCCCCTAGCCGCGGACCAAGTGGGGCTCAGCCTAAGCACCCTCAGCCATTACCTGGAATGGGAGCATGGTGCACTTCTACTGCACGACTCAACTTCGGAAGCCCCAAATGCCAATGAATCCGACGCTTTCGCCAAGCTCGATGATGCTGCACGAAATGAAAAAGTTTTTGCGGAACTGTTACGTCCCTGGTGTCGCGATGTGCCACTCTTGTTGGCAAGCGATGCAATTCGATCTGTCCAACTACTCTCATCCTACAATCGGCCCGACGGCGATGATCGCTTAGCCCTTTCCAAAGAACAGACTAAAGACACCATTGGGAAAGTGCAACTGACACGCGGAAAAGAGAAAATACCAAGCGAAGTATTTGCCCCAATCGAGGCCGACGACGTTGTCCGATTCAAAGACGCTCGAGGTGTCGGAAAACTCAGCGAGATCATCTATTGGCAAATGCTCGAAGCAGGACTTCAAATCACGCCCACTGCTGGCAGCGGTTTCAATGGAAACGATACCCATGTCGGCTACAATCGCGTGTATGTCTATTCCGCGACACAGCCAGACCAAGAATCGTGGTGGCGGGCCATCGCGCAAAGTCACACCTTCGTAACGAACGGTCCCTTGCTCAGAGCCAAAATCAACGACCTACCACCGGGCAGCATTCAAACCAGTTACCGGGGACAAAGCATCGCACTCAACATCAGCGTATCGCTCTCCGTACGTGAGCCAGTTGATTACCTAGATGTTGTGTTCAATGGCGACACCCTATACAGCGCCAAACTCGAAGATCATTACAAACGCGGAGAGTTTCCTCCGATTGAGATCGATAAATCAGGTTGGTTGGTCATTCGAATCGTAACCGATCACAACAAAGGTTATCGATTTGCGACGACCGCTCCCTTTTATTTCGTTTTCGACGGCAAACCCCGAGTCTCACGCAAAGCCGTGTCTTATTTTCAGCAATGGCAAAAAGCAGCAACGGATCATTTGGCCGAATCGCCAAACCAACTAAAGCGTTACCGACCATGGATCGAACGATCGACACGATTCTGGGAAACGCGGATGATTCAGAGCAATGCAGATTGAACGCGATTGTTGCGGATCACGCTGCAACACGATGGACATCGAGGACGGAAGGGTGGCCGCGAAGACGGCCCACCTGTGTCGCCGGTTGGGCGAGCGACACGTTTTTCATCTCTAGTCCCTGACGCTGCGCAACGCTCTTTTGGGCTAGGATTTGGTTGCCCAATTCGGGGCGAAGGATGCGGCATAAAGCCGACGGCATGACAATCCCCCCGAGTTTGAATCGGGGGATATTTACCATTTCTCTAGAATAGATGGTCAGCAAACCCTGGCGTAAAGCCAGCGGCTTGCATTCTAGCAAAATGAAGCGAATTGCGTTGCGCCAGTTTCAACTCGGTGGTTCAGCAGGAGCTTCGCACTCCCAAAACACGTTCCTTCGACTAAAATCACCTTCAACCTGATTCCAAATTCAAAGAGGTAAAACGCTGATGTTTGACAAAATAGAACGAACAACGCGACAAGGGTTTTTTTCGCGTATCGCACAATCGTTCATGGGAGTTTTGATCGGCTTCCTCTTGGTTCCCATTTCCATTTTCTTGATTAGCTGGAATGAATATAGGACCATCCATCGGACTCAAGGCTTGATTCAGGCAGAAAAAGTTGTTGCCGAAATGGCAAGCCCGTTCGAGGTTGACCCGCAGCTAGACAAACGGCTCGTTCACGTTAGCGGCACGGCGACCACGGAGGAACTGCTCACGGATGGCGTTTTCGAAATTGGCACCAAAGCCTTGCGATTGGAACGACAAGTCGAAATGTATCAGTGGACGGAGCGCAAGGAGAGCAAGACACGCGACAAGCTCGGTGGCGGAACCGAGACCATCACCACTTACGACTATCAACGCCAGTGGCATCGGGATCGAGTGAACAGCGAATCTTTCGAACAGCCTAGCGGGCATACGAATCCCCAACCTCACTATCCGTCGACCTCCCTTGTGTCCGAGCGTGCGACTTTGGGCACGTTTCATTTGCGACCGTCTTTGGTCCTCAGGCTCAACGCATGGAAGGATATCGTGATCGACGAATCGATTGTTCTTGGCAAACTCGATCCCTCTGACAGAGCGCATTTTAAAACAGAAAGCAATTCTCTCTATTTAAGTACCGATACACCAGTTATTAAGGATCCCAAGGTTGGCGATTTGAGAATACGATTTCGAATGGTAGAACCCATGACGGTTAGTTTGCTTTCGCAGCAGATGGGCAACGAGTTTGAGCCCTACAAGACCATCAATGGCGAGACAATCGAGAGTATCGTGTCCGGCGAAAAATCCGCTACCGACATGTTTGCTTCGTTGCGATTTGAGAATGCGACATTAGCAATTATTTTGCGACTAGTTGGATGGCTACTTGCGTGCGTAGGATTTTCCTTGATGGCTGGTCCATTGAAAGCCCTGGCTAATTTCGTTCCATTGCTTGGAAAGATGGTTGGCGTGGCCACGATGTTGATTGGGTTCATTCTAGGCAGTACCGTCGCGCTCATTACCATCAGCATTGCGTGGATGGCAGTCAGGCCCGTGTTTAGTCTTTCGCTGTTGGCGGTCGCTGCAGTGGGAATTTACTTCCTAATGCGACGAAAGAAAGCAGCAGAACCACCGATGGCGGTACTAGTCACGTAGGTCAGTCGCTCCGTCGACTGGCGTACTCGACCGTAACGCCAGCCGCGATGTCACAGCGTCATCCAGCCCTGCAAACTTTCGATGCGTGCACGATTGAAAAACAACGGGAGGGCGAGGCTCCTGCCGAGCCAGGCGCCGCAATGGTTCGGCAGGAGCCTCACCCTCCCGAACAAACAAAAAGCAGGATAACATCAACATCAACCTTTTGATGTCGCCTACCCCAACTCCCTGCAAAGCACGTCGATCAGTTCATTGGAAAAGACTTGGCCTCGACTCAAGAAATCGCTATCCGATATAAGACTTTCCATCAATTGACGACGCGTGGCTTTTCCGTTCTCGTCGCGTCCAATGAAGTATGAAACGGCATCGGAAGCGATGTCGATTTGCTTATCCAACGCAGAGCCTGGAGCCGTCTTGTTTTGGATGCCATCGATCATGGCCATCAATACGGCCGAGTAGACCAAATAGGGATTGCACGCGGCGGGGGCACCGCGAAACTCGATCGCTCGATCCCGAGGATTATTGGAGGCAATGATCACACGGCAAAGCGATTCGGGCGAGTTGTAGGAACACAATTTCAACCAAGGAACTCCATCGGTTGATTCCGCATTGGCGATAGCGATCGCCGTGATCGCGTCCGCGTGTCTGAGAATGCCACCGATCGCATGCAATCCGGTTTCGCTCAATCCACGATATGACGACCCAACCAAGAGCGATTCGCCTTGACGAGTGATCGACCATTGGCTCGGCAGCCACAGATTGGACATACTAACCCTATCACCATTTTTCCACGCATTTTGGCCAACCACATAGCGGAGCATAAGTATGTCGTCGCAGCATTCCACGAGACTTGTCTGTTTTAAAATCAATTCCGAGCTGGAACCCATTCCGCTGAAATGCCTTTCGATATGCAGTCCCGACTCCGAGGCAAGGTCCGCGACTTGGCATCGCATGTTGAAATCGCGATCGGCAGGCCCGCAAGCGAGCAGCGTGTTTTCCGATGGTTGGAACTCATCGTCCGGATTCCCGGCTCGTTCGATTCGAAATGGACAGCTCGCGCGAACAGCCATTCCATCGCCAATGGTAGAAGATTCTAGGTAACGCATGGCTTGAACGGCCACCGAGCGAGAATCGAGCGGACTTTCCTCTCGCATCACCGGGTCTTGAACACTAGCCAACAAGACCAACGTTGGTTGGTGCGCAAACGGGTCCAAGTAGTTTGCAAACCCCTGTGGAACCAAGATAGCATGGCTTGGAGATTGGTTTGTCGAGGGGTCCAAAACAATATCGTGTCCAAACCCCTCTTCAAACGACGCTTCCGTCAGGGCTGAAACCGGAAACGTAATGTGCCGCCAAGAACCAGCAACATCCGTAAAGCGCAAGTCAAAGGCTTTGATCCCCTTTTCTCGACAGTAAGCCAACACAGCCTTTGGTTTCACCTATCTTTACCCCATTTCATTGAAATAACCCTCGTTTACATGGATCTGGGGGCGCTACTTCACGGCTTCGATGAAAATATCGTCGAAGCGAGCCGCTCCCACTGCACCAAATAGACCGATGGAAACGATGACCTCGCGAGTTGCAGGCGGAACAGTAAAGATCTTGTCCTCTTTTTTCCATTTGCGGCTCCCTTTAAAACCACCTATGTAATTGTAACCGATGCGATTTCTATTCGAGTCAAAGTACTGAATCGCAATAGAAGGCGAGTCCTCGAGGTTCTTGCCAATCTTGACATTCTCCGTGGAGATCCATCCGCCAAGCTTGATCTTCTTTACAATGGAACCATCTATGGCCAGTCCTTGTAGCAGCATGCTCGGAGACTTGGAATCGTTGCTTTTAAACTCGACTGCATTTCGCCCATCTGGCGCATTGGTGTCCTGGACAACGATACACCCAAATTGATAGTACCAGCCTGGTACTCGCGAGTTGTTAATCAAGGGTTGTTCAAAACTTCCATTGGCCAGCTTCGGGTTTTTGGGATCTGGAGTAATTTCCCGGGCGTCCTCTGCAGCTCCTGTCATCGGAACAAACAGCGTTGGTTGCAAGGCTTCCCGTTCGAGTTTTCCGTCTACCTTACGCATCAGGAACAGCATCTGTTGGTACCGTTCGCCGACGGGAACGATCATCAATCCCCCTTCTACCAATTGTTCCACAAGCGGCTCGGGAACTTTTTCAGGCGAGCAAGTCACGATGATTTTGTCGAACGGAGCGTGCTCTTTCCAGCCTTTGAAACCGTCCCCAATCAAGCAATGAACATTCGTGTAGTTCATGTCTGCCAAGAACTGTTTCGTATGCTGGCCCAGATCCTCAACAATTTCAATCGTATAGACCTCTTTGACCAAAGGGCTCAGTATGGCCGCTTGATAACCACTACCCGTACCGATTTCGAGAACCTTGTCGGTGGGCTTGGGATCCAGCGATTGCGTCATCAAAGCGACGATGAAGGGACTGCTGATCGTTTGCGATTCGCCAATTGGAATCGCGATGTCTTGGTACGCTTGATGAGCGTATTTCTTTGGAACAAACTCGTGCCGCGGCGTTGAACCGACCGATTTCAATACGCGAGGATCCCGAATTCCATTGGGAATCAAGACGTTCTTGATCAGTTGTTCTCTGAGGATTTCGAAACTCTCCTGCTTCGGTTGCTGTGACTGAGCGCGAGAAACTCCCAGTGAGATCCCAAGCGATACCAAGCAAATGGTCCATATGAATTGCAAACGGAGCATAGCATCACCCCAAGTAGACTTGCATGCATCACCGATGGCGACGGCCATCAGCGACGAACAACAACAAATTGATCCAACCAACACGCGTCCAGTGTTTAAGCTTACACTCTGGGCGAGTTTTGTGTTAATCCATGCTAACGCGTTCAACGTAAGTACCGTTGCGCGTATCGATTTTGATGACGTTGCCTTCTTTGATGAATCCGGGAACGTTGAACTCAGCCCCCGTTTCCACTTTGGCTGGCTTGGTTACGTTGGTAGCCGTGTCACCCTTGGTTCCTGGATCCGTTTCGACTACCTTCAGCGTCACGTGCGAAGGAGGGGAAATCGTGATCGGATTGCCATTGAACAAAACCATGTCCACCGGCATGTTTTCCTTGAGATACTTCCAGTTTTCGTCCACCTGTTCGGCGGACAATTCATACTGTTCGAATGAGTCTTTGTCCATGAAAACAAAGGTTCCATTTTGGCTGTAAAGGAACTGAGTCTCAAGTTCCTCCACATCTGCCGCTTCCAGCTCATCACCACCCTTAAGTGTCCGATCCAAGACGGTGTTTCGGACCAGGTTCTTCATTTTGCAACGGTAGAGTGCGTTGCCCTTACCTGGCTTGAAAAAGTCAATATCGGTGAGCAAGTACGGTTCGCCGTCGATTTGAATCTTGAGTCCTCTACGCAGGTCGCTGGTTTTATAGGATGCCACAGCTATTAGTTCTCTTTAACGAAGAAGAAAGGGGAAACTGGATTTTGGGTCAGGAATGGAAAGTCTAAACAAAAATTCGAAACCTGTCGCCTCCCAAACCAACGATTGATTCTTAGGCGAGCGGTAGATTAGAGTATCCCAACCCGAAGCGTAAGCGAGGAACAAAGACGCAGGTCCCTCACTTACGTATCGGGTTAGGATTAGGAGCGTATCGTGTTGTGATTGGCCGTTTTCACATCGCCGCTCGCCTTACGCGATTTTCACGGTGCAAATCTTGTGTTCGACCATCCATTCAAGCCAAATCTCTTGATCCTCGGATAGTTCGATTTCCGCGACGGATTCGGCGTCCAAAGGGGAAACAAGACTGAAAAAACCATCATCAAGCCATTTCGCGGCGTCCTCGGCACGGATCCAGTATTCGTCCTTTCCAAGTTTGGGAGCGTCATCCCCCTCGGCGGGCGACATGAAATAGACAATTTCTTTCCGGAACCGGTCAGGCATCTTCAATGGTGCGATGCTGGATTTGTCGGTGGGTATGACTTGAACCATGGTATTAGGCTTGGGTTTGGGGGAAATTGCTATTACCGACTACAAAAATATGTAACCTTCTTCGCCATGTTGTTGGACATCGAGTCCCTGCCGTTCGTCCGAGGCCGAGACGCGTAGTCCGATCGTCCAGTCGACGACCTTCAGCAATACCAGACTCGAAAGCCCCGAATAGACAACCACGACGGTGATTGATGCAAGCTGTCCTTGCAGTAGGTTCCCTCCCTCCAGCAGTCCTAAGGTGTTTCCGTTACCAACATTGTTGCAAGCTCGCGTTGCGAAAATGGCGGTCAAAATTGCCCCGATGATTCCTGCGACACCATGGATTCCGAACGCGTCCAACGCATCATCGTAGCCTGCCCAGTGCTTGCACAAACTGCAAGCGTAGTAGCATCCAATTCCAGCCGAAAAGCCAAATAGAAGTGCGGGCATCGGCTGCACGTAGCCAGCGGCCGGCGTAATGCAAACCAAGCCTGCAACCAATCCAGAGCTGATCCCAAGGACGGTGGGTTTGCCTCTGGACCGCCATTCCAGCAGCCACCAACCGATCGCTCCCGCGGCTGCGGCCAAATGCGTGGCCGCAAACGCGCTGGTGGCAACTTCGTTGGCCGCCATGGTACTGCCCGCCGTGAACCCAAACCAACCGAACCAGAGCATCGCTGCCCCAATGGACGTGTACGTGAGATTATGCGGCGGCATCGGATCTTTTCCAAATCCAAGCCTCGGCCCGACCACGATGGCGGCCACAAGGGCTGAGACCCCCGCGCTGATATGAACAACAATTCCGCCAGCAAAATCCAAACTGCCACCCAGCAGCCCAAGCGGATAGCTCAAAATTCCGCCTCCCCAAATCCAATGCGCAATCGGGCAATAGACGAATGTGCCCCACAAGATGCTAAAGGCGACCATGCCATGAAACTTAACCCGCTCTGCAAGTGCTCCATACATAATCACCGGTGAAATGGAAAAAAACATTCCTTCAAAGATCATGTGCGAGTACTTCGTCACTGATGTCTCGGATCCAGCCGCAAACCACATCGGAGTAACAGGCGACTGACGGAGATCATTCCAAGTGCGAGAAACGCCATTCAAAAAGACATGCCCCAAACCGCCAATCCAACCATCCAGGTTTCCGCCATCCGAAAACGCCAACGAATAGCCGTACAACGACCATACAATCGACATGACGGCGGTCAAGAAGAGGCACTGTATGAATACGCTTAAAACGTTCTTCTTCCGAACCAGACCGGAATAGAACAAAGCCAAACCGGGAGCGATCATAAAGAACACTAGAGCCGAACAAGTCATGATCCAAGCATTGTTTCCTGCAATCGATGCAGCTTTGGTTTCGGCGGCTATCTTGCCAACAACGTAATCGGGAAGGCGTACGAATGAAGTCGTATCCAATCCACTGTACTCGCTGGCCTGACTAGTCAGCTGTATTGGGTCTTGTTCGAAAGCAAGACCGGGACTGCCCGGCGCGATTGCAACCAAGCCGATGACAAGGAGGGCGAGGAGTAGAGGGAGTGTGCGAGGACAAAATGTCAATCGTCGCACATTTGCCACAATGCTCGCCCCCAATCGCGGAAACGAACGAATCCCCAAAGCTCGCATGACGGGAGGGGTCATGGATTGCCTCTACTGGGTTAATGAAATGGTTGGTTTTTTGGTTCGAAAGTCAGATCATGGCAGGGAATGGCCGTTTTGTCACCATCGGTTCTAGAATTAACAAAGCAATAACACTATTGAGGAAACAGGGCTTCAGGCCTATACTTCCCTCTTTGACCGTGTTCCCCTAAACGCCCGTCTTTTGCCGGCATGAAGCTATGAAAAGCGAACGAAAACAGATCCAAGAATCGAATCTGCTAGCCGATAAAATCGAACAGCATGCAATTAAACTGAAGAAAGCATTACCCGCGATCGTGGCAGTCACGACTGTCGTGGTTCTTGGTTTGCTCGCGTACGGTTTCTACACTTCCGTGCAAGAAAAAGCGTCCGCCAAGGGCTGGACGGCTCTCTACTTTGCGGACACTGACACGGCGGAATTGACAGCCATTTCAAGCGATTTCAAGGGAACAGCAGCGGGACTTTGGGCCATACAAACCGCAGGCGACGCCAACATGTCGCGAGCGCTGGAAAAAGTCTACCTCGATCGCGATTTAGCGGAACAGTTTTACAAAGAGGCTATTGCGGAGTACGGCGCAGTGGCTGAAAAGAGCAGCGACCCATTTCTTACTGGACGCGCCAATTTCGGCCTCGCCCAAGCATCTGAGGGGATGGGCGATCACGACAAAGCCCTTTCTTTTTATCGAAAAGTTATTACCAACAAAGCCATGGGTGTCGAATTGATTGCCGAAGCAACTAAGCGTGTGGCATGGTTGGAAAGCAAAGCGGGCGAAGAATTCTATGCTTGGTACAAAACCAGCCGAGCGTCCTCGCCGGTCCTTAACGTGAACCCCACGAACCCTTCGGCATTGCCGAATGAACCCAATTTTTCGTTCCCGACAACGACTCCAGGCACCGGTGGTGAAACTTCCTTGCCATCAATCCCCGAATCGCAAACCGTACCTGCAACCACATCCGCGCAGGAAACGCAAAAAACGCCTGAACCAGCCCCTTCCATCCCTGAAACGTCGACCCCAAACGCATCCGCTAATACCGCGTTGCCCTCCACAACTTCACCTGATGCCCCGAAGGTTGAGTTACCAAAAGTCGACGATTCTTCCGCAGAAAAGAAGCCGCAATCGTAAACTTCCATTCTTCTGCGTTACCGATTCGAGAAATGACACAGGTCCATGGCAAACGCAGATTCAATTGACGAACTCCCGCTGGACGAAACCGAATCGCTCCACGCTCCTGAATCGGAATTGGATCCAATCGATTCTGGTTTGGAACTACGTGACCTAGAATTTGTCGTCTCCGAGCAGCATTCGGGTAAACGCGTCGATCTGGTGCTTGCGCTCCTACTCGACAGCTACAGCCGAGTCTTCTTGCGCCGCATCGTAATGGAGGACAAAGTTTGCGTGAATGGAAAACCGGTCAAACCTGCATTTAAGGTATTTGCCGGTCAAACAATCACCGTAAACCTGCTTCCGCCACCTCCTAAAGAAGGGCCGATTCCCGAAAACATTCCGTTGGACATCCTATTCGAGGACGATTGCCTCGTCATCGTAAACAAATTTCCAGGGATGGTCGTTCATCCAGCCAAGGGGCATTGGTCGGGTACGCTGACCGCCGCCTTGGCGTATCACTTTCAGCAATTGAGCGATGCGGGCGGGCCAACTAGGCCAGGCATTGTGCACCGACTTGATCGCGACACCAGTGGTGTCATCGTGATTGCAAAGACCAACGAGGTCCATTTCAAATTGTGCGCCCAGTTTGAATCTCGCGAAGTCAATAAAACCTATTTGGCAATTGTCGCTGGCACGCTTGATCGAGATCGGGACCGGATCATTCAACCGATCGGCAACCATCCTTACCAACGCGATAAGATGGCGATTCGAGCGGGTCATCACTCGAGTCGCGACGCCGAAACGTTTTTTGAGGTCCTCAAACGCTTTCCGGGCTATGCATTCTTGCAAGTTCAGCCGAAAACCGGTCGAACTCACCAAATCCGATTGCACTTAGCTCACATCGGGTGTCCGGTTTTATGCGACAGACTGTATGGCGGCCATGCGACCGTACTGAGAGCCCAGTTGCAACGGCGGCAAGTACGCGGTCTGCCACCGCTCGAAACCGATTCCGAGATTGTTTTGAGACGCCATGCATTGCACGCTGCGAAACTGGAATTCGACCACCCCAAGACCGGGCAGCGAATGAGTTTCGAGGCGCCCTTGCCGGCTGATCTTCAGCATACGCTCGATATTCTGGCATCGGGTTAATTGAATCGAACGCGGTTTCACCATGCTTAGGCAACAAAAACAACCCCCCAGCGGCACTATCATTCTCGATCATTCCGTCAATCGAAATGCGCTGTCGCGCGCAATGGTTGCTGAACTGATCCAAGCGTTTGCCGATTTCCATCGCGAAAAATCGGTGCGGGCGGTCATCTTGGCCTCCTCCGGTTCAGTTTTTTGTTCCGGTGTTGACTTGAAGCAATGGGACACGATCGTCAAGGAAAGTGAACCCTTTGAGCAATGGCAAGAAGTCGCCTCCGAACTGCAGGAGTTGGTGGAGGTGATGTTACGGTTTCCCAAGCCGATCATCGCGGCGATAGACGGATCGGTCTTCGGCATGGGCATGGCTTTGGTGCTTGCGAGCGATTTGGTGGTTGCCAGTCCAGGATCTCGATTTGAATTGGCGGCTGCCAAGCATGGTCTAATCTCCGGCCTGGTTGCACCTCTATTATCGTTTCGATGCGGTGCGGGGGTCGCGTCCAGAATGCTTCTGGGGGCCGAGTGCTTCGATGCACACGAAGCGCATCGCGTGGGTATTGTGCATCATCTGGTTGCGTCTGAGTTGGTATGGGCCAAAGCGAACGAGATGGCTTCGAAAATTGCGTTGGGAGCTGCCGAATCCGTCCAGCTTAGCAAACGCTTGCTCAACGAAATGATCGGGGAATCGCTCATGACGCATTTGGTGAGCGGTGCTGCGATGATGGCCACGGCTTGTAGTACAGACGCAGCCAAAGAAGGTCTGGCCGCATTTGCCGAAAAACGCGATCCTAAGTTCTAGTATCTATCCATTTCAGGTTTTTGGGCTTCATCGTGGCGGATGCTGCTAGCATCCGAGCCGGTTGTGCTTCGGTAGTTGAGCCGACGCTAGCAACGTCGGCCACGACGCTCGATTCTTGACCACGGAATGTTATTCCTGCTATGAAAGTCACCGCCATCGCGAAACATGTCGCAACGAAGTGGATGGGCATCTTGCTTGGGCTGGCGATCTTCGTCCCGATTTTGCTAGGTCAAGCAGCTTCGCCGTCAAAGAACCAGGATTGGTCGACGATTCGCGGGCCCGCATGGAACAGTAAATCACTTGAAATCGGGCTTGCCGAACATTGGCCGCTGGAGGGGCCACCCGTCTTGTGGACCCGCGATCTTGGTCAAGGCTACTCGGCATTCATCGCTTGGGACCAATTCGTTGCGACCCAATACCAAGATTTAGCTGGACAATATATCGTCTGCATGTTCGCAGATACGGGTGCAACGAAATGGCAATATCGTTATGGCTGGGCGTACGACCCTGCCGGCGTGTATCCGGGACCTCGTTCCACTCCCGTCTACGACAACGGCTTTGTCTATTTCACGAGCCCGACCGGTTTGGTCGGATGCTTGAAGGCCGATTCAGGCAAGATGATTTGGTCGATCGAGTTAGAAAGGACGTTTGAAGTCAAAGTACCAGGCTTTGGTTATTCCTGCTCACCTATCGTGTTGGGCAACAAGATCCTCCTGCCAGTCGGTGCGCGCGACGCAAGCGTGGTCGCACTCGACAAAGCGACTGGATTTGTACTTTGGAAAGGAGTTTACCCCAAGCCCGTCGAGAGCCCTATTCGATCGCGAGGCACAGAATCATCAGCAAGCTATTGTTCGGCTTATCCGATTACCTTTCAAGGACGATCGTGCGTGGTTGCTACCTTGCAGAATCTGATTGCATGTTACGACACGGAAACAGGTGAGTTGATTTGGCGATACGATTTGTCGAGCGGCTATGATGAGCATTCGGCTTGGCCCATATACGAGGAGCCTTTTCTGTGGATTACCGGGCCGTTCCAACGCGGCTCCGAGCTTCTTGAAATCACCACAGAGAGCAGACAGCCTATTCGATCCGTTCGGCAAAGCCGTTTGATGTCCAACGACATTTTTTCGAGCGTCCTGTATGACGGCGCTCTCTTTGGATTCGATTTGCAGGAAGCACAGGCAAAGACGCATCGCACCAGTCGTGGCATTTTTCGTTGTGTCGATTTTCGCTCCGGTCAGGAATTGTGGTCCGTTGGTAATGGACGATTGCAAAGAAGTCCAACCAATGCAACGTCTGATTCCGCGATCATATCAAGCAATAGTACCAATGAGTTATTGATTGGGCACGCGACGGTACTGGTTGCTGATCGTAAATTGATACTGATGAATGATCTAGGCGAGTTGATCTTGGCACGCGCTAGTCGCGAGAAATACCAAGAGTTATCTCGAACCACGTTGCTCAGTGGCGAGATATGCTGGACGCAGCCGGTGCTCTTCCACCATCGACTTTACGTTCGAAACCATAGCCGGGCTGTTTGTGTTTACCTGGGAGAGCCGGAATCGCTTGAACCGTGGCTCAAGACGAATGCCATGCCCGTGAACGCAATCCCGCAGGGAAAATTTCGCGACATCGCAAGTCTGCTGCTGGGAGTTGAACCAGAGTACCTATTTGATCTGCCAAGTATCACCTGGTTATGGAGATGGTATCTGATTAGCCTATTTGGCATCCTGGGTGGTTCGTTTGCAATCGTCCAATTGTGTACAGGACTATTCAAGTTTGCTTCAAGACATGTCCTTTCTCCAGAAGCGAGAGCATTCGACTGGTTGGCGAGGTTAGAAACCTGGGCCTTTTGGATACTGGCCTTTGTGCTTGGAGCTTTGGGAACTACGGTTATTAGCAAGTGGAGCCACGAATTCATTTTCACATGGCACATCTGCTTGTATGTTGCCTGGCACGTCGCGATCGCCAATCTGTCTAAGCGGATGGAGAGTCGCAATCGCTTGCAGCGGCTACAATCTACCGGTGCAGTGCTTTTTTTATTGACCACCTGCTTAGCCTATTTTCTGTTGTGTCGCCGTTTGAGTTTGCTATTTGAATGGGCATTTTTAGGCGGCTTCTTCGCCGCAGTCCCCTTCAATTTGTTAGGCAAGAATTTATCTAGGCCGTGTGACACGGACGCCGACACAGGCTTCTGCGAAAGGCCTCGTATCGGTTGGCTTGGTCGAAACCGATGGACCAAGACTTGGCAGTTCATCTTGACTGGACTTGGATTCAGCGCGTTTTATTGGTCGTCCGTTGCGATCTTGTACTGCCGATGAGAATATCCGTTAAGGCAAGCCAAATGCAGCCTTTGGCTGCGCTTAGGCGAGCGGCAGATTGCAGTATCCCAACCCGAAGCGTAAGCGAGGGACAATTTCGCAGGTCCCTCACTTACGTATCGGGTTATGATTGGTAGTTTTCACATCGCCGCTCGCCTTAGTCGAGCGGCAGAGTGAAAACTACCGACCAAAAGTTCTCAAGGGAGGGTGAGGCTCCTGCCGAACAATGACGGCACCAGCTCGGCAGGAGCCTCGCTCTCCCGTTGTTTTCCTCTCGCGTTGTTTTCCAATCGATTAGACATTGCAAAGATGGTTACAGGGGTAGCCTCTCCCTCCAGGTATCAATAATTTTGCCGCTCGCCTAATTGCCTCCAAGCGCCGGACCATTGTCGGGAGGCATCGACTGGTGCCAAGCTACAACCGAAGCGGTCAGACGAGTGACCACTTCGGGGTGCTGAGTTGCTAGGTTGGTGGTCTCTGCCCTGTCCATAGCAAGGTCATATAACTGCGGCAAGGTGCCGTCGTATTCACAAAGTAGTTTCCAATTTTCGTCGCGAACCGCAAGGTCAGGCAATCGCTCTGTAGTCTGCATCGACTTTCGATCCGGTGGGCGTCGCCAGAAGATCGCTGACGTATGCGAACCGGTGCTTCTTCCAAGAATTACTTGCGATAGGTTTTCGCCATCGAAAGAGATACCTTGTGGATCACTCACCTTTGCAATTGCGAGCAAGGAGGGTACTAGATCGAATGCGGCGAAGACCGACGTTTCATTGCGCGTGCCAAATTTGCCAGGTTCCATTAGACCTGGTGCCCATACGATGAGTGGTGAGCGAATTCCTCCTTCGTAAAGCGTTGCCTTAGTGCCCCGAAACGGACCAGCGCTCCCTGCGCCAGGCTCGGGTCCGTTGTCGGAGCAAACGAGGATGAGCGTGTTGTCACGCAAGGCTGGACTCGACCGAATGTGATCGAAAAGTTTACCAAGTTGATGGTCCATCTCCCGCAAAACTGCAAGATATTGCCCACGTTTGCTTTCAGTCCATTGTTCTACAGGTGGCCAAAACGGGCTGTGAACGTCATCAGGGAACAGATTGACATAAAAGGGCTTGCCGCCGCTCACTGCCTTATCGATGAAAGGTATGGCGGCATCGACGAAGCCGCTCGTGATCTTGGAACGCTGCATCCAGGTGACAGGTTTGCCAAGGCGCTCCGCATCAGACCAGATACGACCAGCCTTCTCATCGCCGGGCTTCATCGTCAGTGGAAGCAACTTTGCACCCATGCCTTCGAAGTTGGTGAGTGATTCATCAAAGCCATAAGCGCTGATTGCCGGTGCGTCTTCGACATCGCGTTGGCCACCGAGGTGCCATTTGCCGAAATGACCGGTGGTGTATCCGTTTTGATGGAGTGTGCGAGCCAATGTTGGCGCGGTTGGGTCAAGCCAATTCGAGACGCCACGGCGCTGGTTGTCAGCGCGGTTATTTAGAAACGATGTGATCTTCCAGCGTTGTGGATACTGACCGGTTGCGAGCGCACATCGGGAAGGAGAACAAATGGGTGAGTTGACGTAAAACTGCGAAAAGCGAATTCCTTCTTCAGCCAGACGGTCCACGTTCGGTGTTTGCGCTTCTTCGTTGCCGAAGCAGGAGAAGTCACCCCAGCCCATGTCATCAATAAAGACTACCACAATGTTCGGGCTCTTTGTGTCTGCATGCGTTGAGCCACATAGCACACACAACGTAAACGCGAGAACGAATAGTGTTTTCATGGGTGAATGTCTCATGATTGTCGCCTTTCGCTTCCGGGCCTTTAAAGGATTCGCACGGTGCGCACCACCCATGTGGCACGTCCATGATTTTAGGACGGGGGTGGTGAGTCGCAAGTTACGTTATACAACTCACAAGTGTTACGTTACGCTAAACGCGGGTTTGGCCAACCCTACGCCTTCCGTTCGGGCCCGCCCCGACGGAGGCAGCAATTGGCGGCTACAGGCGTAATCATTCTGCTCGAGCTCTCAATCGAGTTTACTCGGTGGGAGCGACGATTGGATGCGAGAAACGCTGCTTCCACCGGTAGGAAACCGGTGGAGGCCTAGCCCCTCACGGGATGCAAGTAGCTGCCAATTATCGCCCCACTGGCATGAAGCCAGTGGTAGCGAAACACTGGTTTCTTACTCGTCGGTAACGCAGCCTTCGCTGGCGCTTTTTACATTTTTGATGTATTTGTAGAGCGTACCGCGTGTTGCTTTCAGCGGCGGAGCTTGCCAATTTGCTCGTCGCGATGCCATCTCAGCATTGGACACAGCGACGTCGAGTCGATTCGTGTTAGCGTCCAATGTGACAAGGTCATTGTCCATCACCAAGGCCAAAGGTCCTCCCTCTTGTGCTTCGGGAGTCACGTGCCCCACGATAAATCCGTGTGAGCCACCGGAAAAACGGCCGTCGGTTAAGAGGGCAACATCGGAGCCAAGACCCGCACCCATGATGGCAGACGTGGGCGTCAACATCTCTGGCATGCCTGGACCACCCTTGGGGCCTTCATAGCGAATGATGATAACGTCTCCTTTTTGGATTTGTCCTTTTTCCAACGCCGCGAGCATGAGCTCTTCGCTGTCGTAGCAACGTGCTGGACCGGAAAACCGCATGCCTTCTTTACCTGTGATTTTGGCGACGGAACCTTCCGGGGCTAGATTGCCAAACAGGATTTGAATGTGCCCGGTGGCCTTAATCGGGTTGGTGATTGGCTGAACGACTTTTTGCCCCACTTTCAAACCGGGTAGATCCGCGACGTTTTCCGCTAAGGTTTTGCCGGTCACGGTCATGCAGTCGCCAGTCATGAGCCCCTCTGCCAACAAATACTTGATCACGGCTGGGGTACCACCGACGGAATGAAGATCTTCTTGGACAAACTTCCCAGAAGGTTTTAAGTCCGCAAGAAACGGAACGCGATCGCTTACTTTCTGAAAATCATCCAATTGCAAATCGATTCCGACGCTACGTGCCATGGCGATCAAGTGGAGGACCGCGTTGGTGCTACCTCCCAAGGCCACCACGATGACCATCGCGTTTTCGAACGCAGCTCGAGTCATGATATCGCGAGGTTTGAGATCGATTTCCATGAGGTGTCGAATGGCCTTGGCGGCCCGCCTGCATTCGTCCATTTTGGCTGGGTCCTCGGCGGGAATCGAAGCCGAGTATGGCAGCGACATACCTAACGCTTCAATGGCGGATGCCATTGTGTTGGCAGTGTACATGCCGCCGCAGGCACCTGCACCAGGGCAAGATTTTCGAACGATATTGGCTCGCGTTTCTTCATCGATTTGACCTGAAATGTATTGGCCATAGCATTGGAAGGCAGAAACAATGTCCAGCGAATGGCCGTTCCATTTTCCAGCCCGAATCGTTCCGCCGTAGACCATGATTGATGGGCGATTCAGTCTGCCCATCGCCATCAAGCAGCCGGGCATGTTCTTGTCGCAACCAGGCAATGCGATCAGGGCGTCGTACCACTGAGCGCCCATTATCGTTTCGATGGAGTCGGCGATGAGATCCCTGGACTGGAGCGAGTAGGACATGCCATCGGTCCCCATGCTGATTCCATCGCTTACACCGACGGTATTGAATCGCATACCAACAAGATTTTCCTCAACCACAGCCTTCTTGACTGCAAGCGCCAAGTCCAGAAGGTGCATGTTGCAAGTGTTCCCCTCGTACCAAACGCTTCCGATGCCAACTTGGCCTTTGTTCATGTCCTCCGGGGTCATGCCGGTTCCATAGAGCATTGCCTGGGAAGCCCCTTGGCTTTTCGGTTGTGTAATGCGCGAGGAGAATTTATTGAGCTGGTTCATGAATCAAGTTTTCAAACGAGTTGTCTGGAGAGGTGAGGTTTTTTTAATAGCAATTTTACATGCCCCGGGCTTTAGGCTGGGTCCTGACCATCGAATCTAGAGCAATGGTAACAATCCCCCGAGTGAACTCGGGGGCATTTTCATGCCCCTGGCTTCACGCCAGGGGGCGTGACCGTCTGTTTCTAGAGAGATGGTAAACATCCCCCGAGTGAACTCGGGGGCATTGCATGCCCCTGGCTTCACGCCAGGGGTACTGACCATCTCTTCTAGAGATATGGTAAATATCCCCCGAGTGAACTCGGGGGCATTCGTTCTATTTTCGTGCTCGGGGGTGGCTCATCGGAACCCAAGCACCGTTTTGAGCGCTGCTGGCAACACACTGCTCAATGAAGTACATGCCTTCAACGCCATCGTGCACATTGGGATAGAGCGTATTGACGCGATCCATCGTTTTGCCTTGTGAGACGTCAACCATGGCATCGAAGGCTGCGACATAAATATTGGCAAATGCTTCGAAGAACGCTTCGGGGTGCCCGCTTGGCAATCTGCATGCCGCCTTGCCGCTGGCGTTCATGAACGACCCATTTGGATCCCGAGTGTAGAGTTTATGCGGTTGTCCGTTCTGACGGACCACCATGACGTTCGGCTCTTCTTGACGCCAAGAAAGGGCACCTTTGGTTCCGTCGATTTCGATGGACAAATCGTTTTCTCGACCGTGACTGATTTGGCTTGCGGTCACCGTCCCGAGTCCGCCATTTTGATATCGGACGATGGCGGTGCCATAGTCGTCCAGCTTGCGGCCGGGCTCAAATATTTTCAGGTGGCAACTGATTTCGGCAGGCAAGAGCCCTGTCATGAAGCGGCCGAGATTGTACGCATGAGTGGCGATGTCGCCAAAGCAGCCAGCTACGCCACTTTGTTTGGGATCGGTTCGCCAGGCAGCTTGTTTTTGGTCTTGATCTTCCAGTCGCGTGCGCAGCCAACCTTGGATGTAGTTGGAGCGAACAGCTTGGATCTCACCGAGTTCGCCGCTTTGGATCATTTCGCGGGCTTGGCGTATCAGCGGATAGCCTGTGTAATTGTGTGTTAGCGCAAAGACAGATTTGGATTCATCCACCAGCTTGGCAAGCTCTTCGGCTTGGGCCAAATCGAAGGTCATCGGCTTATCGCACACGACGTGAAAGCCAGCTTCCAAGGCAGCCTTGGCAACTTCAAAGTGCGTGTGGTTTGGGGTCGTAACGGAAACGAAGTCAATCCGTTCACCGGCGGGCTTCTTCGATTCGGCTTCGAACATCGCTTGGTAGGATGGGTACGCTCTCTCCTCAGACACGTCGTAGTCGGGTGCGGACGCTTTGGAGCGTTCGGCGTTGCTGCTAAATGCGCCGGCAACCAACGTTGCTCTGTTGTCCAAACAAGCAGCGATGGAATGCACCCGACCAATGAATGAACCTTGTCCCCCTCCAACGATACCCATCTTAAGCTTTCGATTCATCGGTCCATTGGTCATGTTGATTCTCCAAAACAGGGGAAAACGAAATTAACTGAAAATCGGTGCTGCTATGTTTTACCAGAGTTGCATCGGTTTTCTAGTTGGCATCTGTGGCGACCCGTTAGGAAGCATTCGCGTTATTCCAATAAATGTTTTTAGGACTGATTGACAGGCCAACGATTCGCGCAAACAATGCCGACATTGAAGGATCAAGTTCAAGCGGCAGGATGCCGCGTTTTTTCCTGTCAGAGAGTGAGCCATCCTTTGCGGAATAAATCGCTTCTGGCCACTGCAGCCCTCAGCGTCATCGCTTTCTTGGGACTGCAAAGTGTGGCGGCCTGCCAAACGAGTACCAAAATATCGCTCGATGCCAAGCGAGCCTTTTCGTATTTGGGAAAAATTTGTGATATCGGTTCTAGAGTTACCGGCACCGAAGGCATGGCAAAGCAACAAGCGATGCTCGATGAGCACTTCACCAAGCTAGGTGCTAAACTGCTATGGCAGTCGTTCGAAGTCAGGCATCCCGAATCGGGTGGCAAGGTCGAAGTCAAGAATCTCATCGTCCGTTGGAGTCCAGACACTCCCGAACGGGTGCTCCTATGTACTCACTACGATACTCGTCCTTTCCCAGTAAACGACACCCGAAACCCCAAAGGTCTGTTTGTCGGAGCCAACGACGGTGGAAGTGGGACAGCGTTGTTCATGGAGTTGGGCCATGCTTTACAGAAACTGCCCATGAAAGTCGGCGTCGACTTGGTTTTTCTTGACGCAGAAGAGCTCGTATACGAAGAACCGCGTGACCCTTTTTTCGTTGGCTCCACTCATTTTGCTCGCAC
>JANMLD010000221.1:0-5407 GCA_031372345.1 Pirellula sp. | reverse complement strand
TTCGCTCCGCGAACCTACGTAGGTTCGCGGAGCGAACCACGACAATCAATTCTGCACCGATCCTAAGGCGAGCGGCATTTAAGAGTTTACCAAAACGTAGGTCCGCATCTCCAAGGCGGACAGCCCAACATCTCCGGAGGTACGCTGCTACTTCGGACATTCGATACAATGATAATGAGTTTAGACTACCAGGAACAAAACAAGGCTATCGCATGTACAGTATTTTCGACCTGTTCAAAATTGGAGTTGGCCCGTCGAGTTCACATACCGTTGGACCGATGATCGCAGCCTTTCGCTTTGGCAAGGAATGTGTCGATAGGTTAGACTCCGTACGAGCGAAGGGCCTCGCTCGACCACATGGAGTCTTCGGTGAAAACGCTACAAAACCCATCGCGCGCGTTCAAGTGGAGCTTTACGGTTCTCTAGCCTTGACCGGGATCGGACATGCGACCGACACGGCGATCCTGGTTGGGTTAGCGGGTTGTTTGCCAGATCGAACCGAGCCCGAACGCATCCAATCGACCGCTCGTGAGATCCGAGCGTCAAAACAGTTGCGGCTAAATGACCGATTAGAACTGCCTTTCGATGAGAAAATTGATTTGTTATGGCTGCGCAAGGAAACCTTGCCTCAACATCCCAATGCGATCCAGTTCAAAGCTTTCTCAAGTGACAACGAATGCCTGTTTGAAGATCAGTATTTTTCCACCGGGGGCGGTTTCGTCTATTCAAGACTGGAATTCGAACAACAGTTTCGACAGCCGAGTCCAGCCACCGAAAACATGGACACCGGTTCGGTACCGTATCCCTTTCGGAGCTCAAAAGAACTCCTGCAAATGTGCAAACGCGATGGATTGTCCATCGACGAGCTCATCCAAAAGAATGAATTAACCCATCGCAGCGAGTCGGAAATTGCCTCCCAACTGGACAGACTATGGTCGGTCATGAGCACATGCATTGATGCGGGTTGCCTCGCCTCGGGTATTCTGCCGGGATCATTGCGAGTTCCTCGGCGTGCGCCTGGCATCTACGCCAAGTTGTCGGGTCATGTCTCCCAGTTGCCTCCAAGCGAATTCCTGTGCGCGCCGAAGCCTACTCAAGCCGCATCCAGCGACCCATTGCAACAACTGGATTGGGTAAGTCTCTTTGCCCTGGCTGTCAACGAAGAAAACGCCGCTGGCGGCCGTGTCGTAACCGCCCCAACCAACGGCGCTGCCGGGATCATTCCTGCCGTGCTTGCCTATTACATCCATTTCTATCCCAACGCGGATCGGGCTGGCATGCATCGATTCCTCAAAACTGCAGGCGCGATTGGCCTACTGTACAAGCGAAATGCATCATTATCGGCAGCTGAAATGGGCTGCCAGGGTGAAGTGGGTGTGGCCTGCAGTATGGCTGCTGGCGGCTTGGCAGCGTGCATGGGTGGGACCGTTGAACAAATAGAGAACGCCGCCGAAATCGGTATGGAACACAACCTTGGCCTAACTTGCGACCCCATAGCTGGATTGGTTCAAGTCCCCTGCATTGAACGGAACACCATGGGCGCGACTAAAGCAATCAACGCTGCGAGGCTAGCCGTTCTGTACGGAGATGGAAAACACTTCGTGTCGCTCGATCGCGTCATCGAAACGATGCGACAAACGGGAGTTGATATGCAAGTCAAGTACAAAGAGACATCCCTAGGTGGCTTGGCAGTGAATTTTGTGGATTGTTGACGTAGATCCGTCGCTCCGCGACGGATGTCCTTTACGTGGAAAGCCTCTCGTAATCTCCGTCATCAAATCCATTCGCATCATGAATTCGAACCGATCCCGCTGCACGGCGGTAGTTTGAATGGAATGGGGCATCGGGTCGGAAAGCACACTGACCGCGAGTCGCGGAGCGACATCGCCCACGTAAAAACTATTTCTTCCAGAAATGCATGTCGGGCGTTTGACGCGGCTCTCGCTTAGGACTGTAGGAAATTATTTGCCGTGTCGAATGGCGAATACAGCCTCGTTCATAGTCCATGCAAGGGTAAGATCATGTTGTCACGAATCTGGTCACGGTCTCGGAACCATTCAAGCAGAGTTCGAAAGAATGGAAGTCGCCCGTTTCGGAGAGCATTGCACGAATGCCTGGAAGAGCGTTCATTGTTGGCAACCTATGTTGTCGCGAATGTGAGCGATGGTGGCTTGGGTTCACTTCGGCAAGCCATCATTGATGCGAATAGTCATGCAGGGCCGGACCAGATAAACTTTGCAATTCCAGGGGCTGGCTCGCATACGATCCAGCCATCGACGGCGCTCCCAACCATTACAGATCCTGTCAACATCGATGGAACCACCCAGTCGGGATCGATCCGGAATTCGCTGCCCAATGGCAATGACGCAGTTTTGAAGATCGAGTTGGATGGGAGCTTGGCCGGTTCTGCCCACGGATTGTGGATCACTGCGGGCAACAGTAGTGTTCGCGGCTTGGTTATCAATCGTTTCGCTGGCGACGGCATCCGACTCGAGGCACTCGGTGGCAATGTGATCGAGGGCAACTTCATCGGAGTTGACCCGACCGGCGTCATAGCGATGGGCAACGGCACCAGCGGCATCGGGCAATCGGCCTATTTTGGCAACGAGTTCGTGCCAGCATTTGGCATTGAAATCGTCGGCGGCTCGTCCGACAACATCATCGGCACGAATGGCGATGATGTGGGGGACGTCGGCGAACGGAATGTCATTTCGTCCAACATCAAAGCCGACGTATTCATCTCAGGCCTTGGCACGAATCGCAATGTTGTAGCGGGCAATTTCATCGGCACGAACGCGGCTGGTACCGGGTCGTTTGGCCCGGTCGCGCAGGGGGGCTACAATTACAACGTCGGGGTGTTCATCAACGGTGGCTCTCAGTCCAACCGGGTTGGAACGGACGGTAATGGGACGGCGGATGCGGCCGAACGGAACATCATCTCCGGACACTTTGGCAACACCGGCCGCGCCGACGACCATCACAGCTCCCGGGGCGTCGAGATCGCAAACCTGTCATCGACAACCACGACCCTTGGACTCAACGTTGTCGCTGGGAACTACATCGGAACCGACGTGACCGGGACTAAAAAGCTTGGCAATGGCATAGGCGTCGGAATGCAGTTAGGGGACCGGAACCGTATCGGGACCAACTCCGATGGCGTAGCTGACGCTGCCGAACGCAATCTCATTTCGGGTAATAGTGTGGGAATCCATTTGTTTGGGAGCAACCAGAACGTCATCTCGGGCAACTATGTAGGAACCGACGTGACCGGTACCACGAACACTGGGACGGTTGCAGGGGACCTGGGCAACTCGACCGGCATCTGGGTTCTCAGTTCCGCCTCGAATATCGTCGGCGGGACTGCGGCGGGGGCCGGCAACCTCGTCTCGGGGAACACCTATTACGGCATTCAAATTCAAGGGAATAACAACCCCGCAAACTCAGGCGCAGACAACAACACTGTTCAGGCCAATCTCATCGGCACCAATGCGACCGGAACCGTCGCAATCTCGAACGGTGGATACGGCCTCTATCTGAACTCCAATTCGAATCTGATCGGAGGAACGACCACTGCGGCCCGAAACGTCATTTCCGCTAGCGGAAACGTGGTTGGCGGCGACGGAATCCATGTTGTCGGCTATTCGAACGTCATCCAGGGAAATTACATCGGTACCGACATTTCAGGAACACTGCCCCTTGGTAACTCGGGAAACCCGGTCGCTCTCCAAGGGAACGGCATCCGGGTTCTTGGCGGAACGGGTAATCGAATCGGCGGGGCGGGAACCGGCGAGGGCAATCTCATTGCCTTCAACGTCGGTGCCGGTGTGATGGTCTCTGGGTACGATCCCACTGGGAACGCCATTCGCGGCAACTCGATACACTCCAACAACGGCCTCGGCATCGACCTTGCTCCGTGGGCCACCGGTGTTGCGGGTGTTACGTCCAACGATATGGGCGACAGTGACCTCGGTCCCAACGGCTACCAAAACTTCCCGCTGTTGGTATCGGCGCACAGTTCTATTACCGGCACAACTATTGCCGGGACGCTCAACAGCACACCGATGACGGTGTTTGCGTTGGACTTTTATTCCAGCCCAACAGCCGATCCCTTCGCCCACGGCGAGGGCAAGACCTATCTTGGTTCTGGCACGGCGATGACCGACGTCAACGGCAACGTCGCTTTCAATGTGACGGTCTCCGGCGTCGCGGCAGGTGGTCAGTTCGTCGCGGCTACAGCAACGCATCCGGATGGCAGTACATCGGAATTTTCCGCTAATGAAATCGCTTGTTTTGAATCTCCTTCGTTGATCGTGACCACCACGTCCGATGTTGTCGCCAACGACTGTGAGACCTCCTTGCGGGAAGCCATTAACTACGCCAATTCACGGTCCAATTCGTTGAATCCAGGCAATGCAGCGGATATGATCCGTTTCAACATTCCCGGCATCGGGCCGCATATCATCCAAGTGTTATCGGCCCTTCCCACGCTTACCGATCCGGTCGTGATCGACGGCTACACCCAGCCGGGATCGAGCGTCAATACGCTCGCGAATGGCGACAATGCGGTACTGAAGATTGAATTGTCCGGTGCTTTGGCAGGTCCGGCGGTATCCGGATTGGTACTCACGGGAGGAAATAACACAGTCCGCGGGCTAGCCATTCACAGTTTTACAGGGCACGGCATACAGGTCGGCGATGCGAATCTGTCCGCAACTCCTGCCGGAAGTGTCATCGAAGGAAATTTCATTGGTACCAACGCATCAGGGGCTGTCAAATTAGGCAATTTTTCGGTAGGAATCCATGTCATCAACAGTAGCAACAATCTTGTTGGGACAAATGCAGACGGAGTTGGCGACCCTGGTGAACGCAATATAATTCTTGGCAATAACTTTGGCGTTTTCATTCAAACAGCTGGCCCAACGCTTTCGCATGACAATGTTGTAGCTGGCAATTTTCTTGGTACTGACCGCAACGGTACGATCTCAGACCCGAACGGAGTCCCGGGCGATGGCGATGAACTTGGCAACAGCTATGGTATCAAAATTGCAAATTCAAACTTCAATACAGTTGGTGGCACGAGTCCGGCCGCCCGCAACGTCATATCCGGTAACACGTATCTTGGAGTCCACATTCAAGGTACTGGTCATCAAGGTGCGACACTTACAGAGCACAACGTTGTCCAAGGCAATCTTATCGGTACCGATGTCACGGGGACACTCGACCGAGGTAATGGCGTTGCCGGGGTCGACGTAGAAAGCGCCGAGTTCACACAGGTCGGAGGTGTTACAGCAGCTGCTCGCAATATCATCTCAGGCAACGATGCTGAGGCGGGATTGTGGCTCAACAATGCATTTTCGACCGTTGCGCAAGGTAATTACATCGGTACCGACATCACGGGTCAGCTCGA